>JBMOIB010000024.1:0-32368 GCA_049317545.1 Caulobacterales bacterium
AGAGGTAATCGCCCGCGCTCAGCTCGATGTCGCCAACGCGAAGGCGGCCGGAGATCACATAGAGTTCTTCGCCGCCGGGATGGCTATGCCACTTGCCGCTCGAGCCCGCAAAGAAGCGCGTGATGGTCGTGACCCCGCCTGTTTCGTGGCTGCGCAGCAGTGAAGTTTCCGCCCCTTCGCCCCAGGCGGTGAACGTGCGTTGCGCCTTCGCGTGCAGAACTGGTTTCATGGTGCTGAGCTCCCGACGAGACGCGATGTTCCGCGACCGGATTGATCGCCGGTCGACGGCAGCGCAGGGTGGGCATGGAAAAACGCCCGGAAATGCGTCGCGAAGCGGTCGGGATCTTCCAGGAAGGCCGCATGCCCGCCGCGGAACAGCGTCACCTTTCGGTTCGGAAAGCGCAGCGCTGCACGCCTGGAGCGTTCCCAAGATACGAGGCGATCGGACTTTGCCCAAGCCAACCACACGGGAATGGAGAGTTGAGCCGGCAGAGCGCGCTGATCGGCTTCCCGTTCCGCGAAGCCGCGCCAGGACTGCGCAAGAAGCGGCGCAAGCGCGCGCCCCGCGGCGATGATGCGCTCGCGTTGCGCACGCGCAGGCGCACGCGGCAGGACGAGGCGCCGGTAATAGGCCGCGAACGCCGCGTCGAACCAGGGCGCGCCGCGCGCGCCGGCCTCGAAGAAGGCGACCATCCGCTCGATGGCGAATCGCGCAATGGCGTCGACGGGCGCAAGTCCGCCGGGATTGCAGAGAACCAGGGCCCGGAATTTACTTGGCGCCCTGTGCGCCGCCTCAAGCGCAGCAGCGCCCCCGATCGAATTGCCAATGAGAATCGGCCGATCGAGCCGCAGCGCATCACACAACCCAAGCACGATTTCCGCATAGCGCGCGGCGCGCGGCGGGCCGTCTTCGGGCGGCGAACGTCCCTGGCCGGGCCAATCCAGCGCGATGACCTCGAACCGGTCGCTCACCCGCCGTGCGAACTCGGCGAAGTCGCCGCCGCCATGACCTGTCGCGTGCAGGCACAAAACGGGAGGACCGGCGCCCCAACGCTTGATCGCGACGCGGGTCCCGGCGGCCTGGACATGTTCCACCGGCTCGTCTGCGCCGAGCGCCGCCAGGACTTCAGGAACGGAGAGTGATATGTTTATCACAATGGCGCTCGAAAAACGGTCGCAATGCGACCGGCTGGGTGATATCGATATCACATGAATCTGAAGACCCGCAAACGGAAAGCGCCACCCGCATCGCAGACACCCGCCCTCGATACGCGGACGCGCCTGGTCGAGGCGGCCGGCGAGGAGTTCAATTCGGTCGGATTTTCAGGCACCGACACTAATCGGATCGCGCGCAAGGCCGGATTCGCACCGCAGACGTTTTATCGGCACTTTGACGACAAGCTGGACGTGTTCCTGGCCGTGTATGAGCGGTGGCGAAACGAAGAGGCGAAAGCGCTCGCGAAAGCGGCCAACGCCTTCAGCGGCCAAGGCCGGTCACGCGCCGCCGCCGCGGTAATCATCCGCCATCATCGAGATTGGGCGATTTTGCGCCGCTCGCTGCGCATGCTGGCCGTGGAGGAGCCGCGTGTTCGAGCGGCGCGCGCCGCCGGACGGCAGGACCAAATGAACGCGCTCGCTTCGTTGCCAACCAATGCGTCGCGAGCGAGGAGCGAACTCGCCGCCGCCATCCTCACCGTCGAGCGCCTCTGCGACGCCCTCGCCGACGGAGAGCCGCAGGACCTCGGCATTTCGGATTCGCAATGGATCAGGACGATCGTCGCCGCAGTCGCGGCCGCCCGCGGAGACTAGGCGCCGCGCGCGGGCCGCGCCGGAACTTCCAGCCGATCTGACGCGTAGATCAACGGGATCGAACGATCAGGAGTTGGATCATGAAACTGAGCACCTATCTTTTGTCAGCCCCCGCAATGGCGTGCGCCGTCTTCGCTGCAAGCTGCGGCACCACTACAGGCGACCGCGCCATCTCGGGCGGACTATTGGGCGCTGGCGCCGGCGCAGTGATCGGGTCGGCGACCGGCAACGCAGGCACAGGCGCTTTGATCGGCGCGGCAGCGGGCGCGGCTGCCGGCGCATTGACCGCGCCAGAAGACGTCAACCTAGGCACGCCGGCCTGGCGTCGGTCGCATTATTGCGTGCGGCGCTATGAAAACGGCCATTGCGCCCAAACTGCCCGCAGGCAGCCGTAGAAAACAGCTGAGGCTCGCGGCGCGCACAAAAGCGCGTCACGAGCCTTTTGCTGACGCACGGGGCGTCACCACGCTCATGCACGTCAAACCGGCCTCGAGTTTGGCGAATTCGGAAATGTCGAGCGCGGTGACGGTCAGGCCGACCGCGCGCAATCGGTCAGCCGTGCGCGCGTGCGAACTCTGCATGAAGAGATCCTCGCCAATCCGCAGCGTATTGGCTGCAAACGGCTCGTCAGGATGAACGGCGATGACGCGCCGGGCGATGAACGGCTCGAGATCGACCCAATCGGGATTGGCGAGCACGAATTGATCGGCCGGCGCGGTGATCGCGGTTTTCAGGTGCAGTGCGCCGCGCACCGCAACAGGCCTCACGGCGTAGCCGAACTGCGCGAGGATGTGACCGAGCGCGTCCAAACCGTCCGCATTCGTTCTTTTCGATAGTCCGACGAACACGTCCTTGCCGATCTGGAGCACGTCGCCGCCGTCGATGGTCGCGGGCGATGGGATGGCGAAGGTCGGACGGTCGCTTGGCAGCCAGGGCGCCATGAGGGCGGGTTCGCCGGCGCGGGAGGCGGCGCCGGGGCGGCAAAGGACGAAACATTCCGGAAAGGCGAGCAAGACGTCTTCCACGAAGGTCGAGTCAGGAAACTCGTCGGCCGCAGGCACGTCAATCAAGGCGCCTCCCGCCGCTGCTGCGGCTGCGCGATAGGCGGCGTGCTGGGCCAAGGCGAGGTCGAAGTCCAAGGGGCGCCGCTCCACATAGGTCAATGCGCCTTCGTGGAGCCGCACGCTCGGCCTGCGCGTGATTACGCATTGCGTGTGCTTGGTCATGCCATTCCCCCGCTACCGGCGACCATCGCGCCTCGCCGATCCGTCGCGCGGCCAGGGCGTCGACCGCCAGGCAGACGAACGCCCTGAGCCGCCAGGATTTCTCCTGGATATACAAAACAACTTTGCGCCGCGCGCATTGCGTAGCATCGTCATGCCCAAGTTCCTGCCAAAGGACGCGAAATGAGCGAAACGCCATGGGCCGATTGGGTTGGCCGCACGGAAACCACTCTCGATGTTGCGACGCCGACGCCGGCGCGCGCCATGACCGCCACGCTCGGCCGCGACCCGACCAACGCGTTTCCAGACGGCGCCGAGCTGCCGCCGATCTGGTCGTGGCTCTACTTTCTCCCGCTGGCCCCGATGGGCAATGTCGGCTCAGACGGTCACCCCAAGCGCGGCGGCTTCCTGCCGCCGATTGAACTGCCCAGGCGGATGTGGGCGGGCAGCCGATGCGCGGTTCACGGCCCGATGCGGATCGGCGAACCGATCGCCAAGACCTCCACGATCACCGCCATTTCGGAAAAATCGGGCAAAGCGGGCGCGTTGGTCTTCGTCACCGTTCGCCACGAGATCAGCGCAGCTGGGCGCGGCGTGATGAGCGAAGAGCAGGACATCGTCTTCATGAACATCCCGTCGCGCTGGGAGCCGCCGCCGCCGACGCCCCTGCCCGCCTGCGCCTGGACGGAGACCGTTGGCGTCGACCCGGTGTTTCTGTTTCGCTTCTCGGCGCTGACCTTCAACGGCCACCGCATCCACTACGACCGGACCTACGCCACCGAGGTCGAACACTATCCCGGCCTCGTCGTACACGGCCCTGCGCAAGCGGTCCTGATGTTCGATGCGGCGGCGCGGCGCCATCCCGACAAGGGCCCGGCGGCGTTCAGCTTCCGCGGCATCCGGCCCTTGTTCGATTTCGATCAGGTCAGCGTCAATGGGAAACCGCGCGACGACGGCGGCATCGATCTCTTCACCGCCAATGGCGAGGGTGCGATCGGCATGCAGGCCTCGCTTACCTGGGCGCCATGAGCCGCCGGGATCAATGAATATGGGAAAATCCCAGGGAGGACGGCATGGTCAAGATTCTGGAGGGCCTGCGCATCGTTGAAGGCGCGGCGTTTGTCGCGGCCCCGCTCGCCGGCATGACGCTCGCCCAGATGGGCGCCGACGTCATCCGCTTCGATCGCATCCGCGGCGGCCTCGACAATGACCGATGGCCGGTCACCGCCAAAGGACGCAGTCTCTTTTGGGCCGGCCTCAACAAGGGCAAGCGCAGCATCGCCGTCGACATGACGACCCCAGAGGGCCAGGAAATCGTCACGCGGCTGATCTGCGCGCCGGGCCCCCAGGCGGGCATCTATCTCACCAACCTGCGCGTGCGCGGCTGGATGGACTACGACGAACTCCGTCGCCATCGCCACGACCTGATCATGATGTCGATCAAGGGCGACCGCGCTGGAGGCCCGCAGGTCGACTACACTGTCAACCCGGCCGTCGGTTTCCCCATGACGACGGGACCCACCGGCTCACTCGAACCGGTCGGCCACGCGCTCCCGGCCTGGGACTGCATCACCGGCCAGCAGGCCGCGCTCGGCATCCTCGCCGCGGAGCGCCATCGCAGCCGCACGGGCGAAGGCCAGCTCGTGGAGCTTGCGCTGAAGGACATGGCGCTCGCCATGCTCGGCAACCTCGGCATTATCGGCGAAGTCACAGTGAACGACTATGACCGTCCGAAGATGGGAAACTCCTTGTACGGCGCCTATGCGCAGGACTTCGTCTGCAAGGACGGCGCACGCATCATCATCGTCGGGCTCACCAGCAGGCAGTGGGAGAACATCAAGCGCGCGACCGGCACACAGGCTGCCTTTGACGAACTCGCGCGAAGGCTCGACGCCGATCTCGGCAAGGAGGGGGAGCGCTTCAAGCACCGCGAAGAAATCACAAAGGTCTTGCAGCCATTTTTCGCCGCCCGTGCGCTTGAGGACTTTGCGGCCGAGTTCGACAAAATCAGCGTCACCTGGGCAAAGTACCGGACGTTCCGCCAAGTTATTGAGGAGGATCCGGACTGCTCGATCGATAATCCGATGTTCTCGATGCTCGAACACCCCGGCATCGGGTCTTACCTCACGCCCGGCAACCCGATCGCCTTTTCCGCCGCCGAACGCGTCCGCCCCAACCGGGCGCCGAGCCTAGGCGAAAACACGGACGAGATCCTCGCCGAACTCGGTTATTCCGAACGCGACGTCGGCGCCTTCCATGACGCCAAGATCGTCGCCGGCCCGGCGACGCACTAGGAGGCTTGCGATGTCGCGATTCACTGGCAAGTCAGCGATCGTCACCGGCGGCGCATCCGGCATTGGCGCAGCGACCGCCCGCCGCTTGCACAGCGAAGGCGCCAGCGTCCTGATCGCCGACCTCAACGCGGATCTTGGCCGCGCGCTCGCCGACGAGCTTGGCCCTCGCGCCCAGTTTCAACGCGTCGATGTGGCGGTCTGGGACGAGGTCGACGCCATGGTCGAATGCGCCGTATCCGCGTTCGGCGGCCTCGACATCCTCGTCAACAATGCAGGCATCGGCAGCTTCGCAACCGTCGTCGATATCAGCCTGGAGGATTGGCGGCGCGTGCTCGCCATTGACCTCGACGGGGTGTTCTTCGGGTGTCGGGCGGCCATCCCGCGCCTGCGCGCCCGCGGCGGCGGTGCGATCATCAACATCGCCTCGATCTCCGGGCTCGCCGGCGATTACCATTTCGCCGCCTACAACACCGCCAAGGCCGGCGTCATCAACCTCACGAAAGCCGCCGCGATCGACCATGCGCGGGAGGGAATCCGTATCAACGCGATCTGCCCTGGCCCGGTCGCCACGCCGATCATCGCCGCGATCGACGCCTTTCAGGGGGTGCGCGAGGATTGGAGCGACCGCGTGCCGATCGGTCGGTTTGCGCAGCCGGAGGAAATCGCGAATGTCGTCGCGTTCCTGGCGAGCGCGGACGCGAGCTACATGACGGGCGCGATCATCAACGTCGACGGCGGCCTGACTGCGCATACCGGCCAGCCGAACCTGGCCCGCATCATCGCCGGTCAGAGTTGACGGTCCTCCGGGGTCGATCAACTTGCGAGTTTCGCAAGCGTCGCGCGCACAAGCGAATCGGTTGAGTTCACGAGGCGCACGCGCACGTCATCCGCGCTGAGGACGAGCGGAACCTCCGTACACCCCGCAATGACAGCCGCAGCGCCTTGCGCGATCAGGTGCGCCGCGAACTCCGCCATGCCGGCGCGGGCGTCAGCGCCAACGTCACCAGCCTTGATGCGATACAGGAGCCGCATGAACGCGGCCTGATCGTCGGCCGTGAGGAGAAGGCACGCGCCGCCGCGCGCCGCCAGCGCGTCCTGATAGAGTCCCGCCGCAATGCAGCCGTCGGCGGCGAGCACGCCGATCCGAGAGCCGCCTCCTGCGCAGGCGTCATCGACTGCTGCGGCGATCATGTCGACGAAGGGTGCAGACGCTGCCGCCTCGATGTCGGCGCGATAGGCGTGCGCGGTATTGCAGGGCATGGCGAGCACTTCAGCGCCGGCCGCGACGAGCCTGCGCGCCATTTCAGCGATATAGGCGCCGGGCGAAGCGCCCTCGCCCCGCGCGGCCGCGTTGCGATCGGGGACCTGCGGATCGCAATCGACCAAGATGCGCGGGTGATCCTGGTCGCGCGCAGCTGGCGCCGCAGCGGTCAAGCGCGCGCAGAAATCGAACGTCGCCGCCGGCCCCATTCCGCCGATCACGCCGAGCGTTCTCATGCGCGCAGCACGTCCTTGAACGCCGACAGCGAAGGCGCGCCGCCAGTGTGGAGGAAAATGACGGTTTCCCCTTTCTTGAAACGCCCGGCGCGGATGGCGCCGATCAATCCGGCCATCGCCTTGCCGGTATAGACCGCATCCAGCAGCACGCCCTCGAGCGCCGCAAGCATGCGCACGGCTTCGACCATTTCCGGGGTCGGCAGCGAATAGCCGGGGCCGACATAGGCGTCGTCGACGACGACCGCTTCGCGCGGGACGGGCGTCGTTACGCGCGCGAGATTTGCGGCGTCCACCGCGAGACGATGAACGTTCCCCTCCTGCTCGGCGCGCGGCCGCCGCACGCTGACCCCGGCCACCGGCAACCCGACGCCGAGGCCATGCAGGCCGGCGACGAGGCCGGCGTGCGTGCCTGCACTGCCGCTCGCGCACACCAGATGGTCCGGTCGCAGGCCGAGGTCGAAGACTTGCTGGATGAGTTCCTGCGCGCACGCGGCGTAGCCCAGCGCGCCAAGGGCATTGGAGCCGCCGCCAGGGAGGATGTAGGCTGTCCCGCCTTCCGCGCCGACCGCCAGAGCTTCAGCCTCCATGCGCGCCGCGAGATCGGTTCCGCTTTGCACGACATCGATCTTTTCGACGCCAAGCAGGTGGAACAGCAGATTATTGCCGCCAGCGTCTGCGTGATAAGAGCCCGGCACGCGCTCTTCCAGGATGAGCCGGCATTTGAGCCCCTCGGCGGCGGCGGCGGCGGCGGTCAACCGGCAATGATTGGATTGCACCGCGCCGACGGTGATCAACGTATCGGCGCCCCGCGCCAGCGCATCCGCGACCAGGAACTCGAGCTTGCGCGTTTTATTGCCGCCGCCGGCGAGACCGAGCAGGTCATCGCGTTTGATCCAGATGTCGGGCCCGCCCAAATGCGCGCTGAGGCGGCGGGCGAATTCGAGCGGCGTCGGCGCGGGCGTGTAGCGGCGACGGGGAAAGTCAAACAGGCGCATACGAACTCCAGTCGCGTCGTGCGGCTTTAACGGGCGGCCTCTGGATCGAGCTTGGCGCGCAATTCACGCTTGACGAACTTGCCATTGGCGTTGCGCGGCAGCGGCTCGTCGAGGATCCAGATGTAGCGTGGAATCTTGTGGCGCGCGATCAACGGCGCGCAATGGCTGCGCAGGTCCTCAGCCGTGAGCGCGCGACCCGGCCGCACCACGACCGCGGCGCCGACCTCTTCGCCGAGCCGATCATCAGGGACACCGAACACGGAGCATTCGGCGACATCGGGATGGCCGTGCAGCGCGGCCTCGACCTCAGCGCAATAAACGTTCTCGCCGCCGCGCAGCACCATGTCCTTCTTGCGGTCGACCAGGAAGATGAAGCCATCTGAATCGATGTGGGCGACGTCACCGGTCCGCAGCCACCCATCGACGATCGATTCCGCCGTCGCATCGGGACGATTGACGTAACCCATGATCACCGACGAGCCCTTTACGGTCAGCTCTCCGGGCTGTCCGGGCGGGCATTCGGCCCCGGAATCGTCGATCACCTTGACCTCGAAATTGGGCATGGCGCGCCCGCAGCTCGCCGGCTTGTCGATGAAAAAATCGCCAGAAATCGAGGTGATGATTCCCGACGTTTCCGTCATGCCGTAGCCGGTGTTCGGCCGCGCCGTCGCCACCGTCTGGTCGATCTTGGCGACGAGATCGGGCTGCAATTGCGCGCCGCCGCCGCCGAGCGTGAGGAGGCTCGATGTGTCGTGCTGATGGAATTCGGGATGCGCGATGAGTTCGCGCGACATGACGGGCACGCCGGACATCGTCGTGCAGCGTTCGCGCGCGATCAGCCGCAGGGCCTCGCCCGGTTCCCATTTGCGCATCAGAACGATCTTGCCGCCCGCGGCGGTCACGGCGTAGGCGACGCAATTGTTGGCGGTGACGTGGAACAGCGGCGTCGTCACCAGCGCAGCCGGGATCGGCGGCGTCGCCGGCGGCGCAACGCCCGTCGCCTTTTCCACGGCGAGCCCCTGGACCTGGCCAGCGAACACCATGTTCATGAGATTGGCGACGCAGCTGCGATGCGTGAGTTGCGCCCCCTTCGGAAAGCCGGTCGTGCCCGACGTGTAGAAAATGCAGAACTCCGCATCCGGATCGATCGCCGGTGTGGGCATCGCGCCGGTATGGGCTATGACGTCCGCCCAAGACGATGCGCCTGGCGGCCGATGGTCGGCGCGCGTGACGACGAGGTGGGCGTCACCGAGCATGTCCAGCTGCGTCTCCAGCCGTTCGAGGCGCTCGTCGTCGACGAACAGGATCTTCGGCGCGGCGTCCTTGAGGCCGTAGGCCATTTCAGCCGGCGTCCACCAGGCGTTCATGCCAACGACCGAAACTCCTGCGCAGGCGCAGGCCCAGTAGATCAGCAGCCATTCGGGGTAGTTGCGCATGGCGACGGCGACGCGGTCGCCGGGACCAAGTCCACGCGCCGCGAACCAGGACGCCAGCGCCGTGACGATCTTGTGCGCGTCGGCGTAGGTCAGGCGTTCGTCGCCGTAGACAAGATAGTCACGCTCCGCGAAAGGCGCCGTCGAGAGCCACAACGCGCGCACATCGGGCGGCGCGGTCTTGAAGGCGCGCATCCGCACGCCCCGCACGGCGACGTCCTCGACCTCAAAGGGCGCGCCTTGCGCCGTCAATAGCGCCCACGCCTGATCCAATTCACGATAGTGCACGTTGGCGCTCCCTAGGTCTGTGCGATATTCAGCGCGAGCCCTGCCCGTCGTCGACGCGGATCACGGTCCCCGTAACCGCATCCGACGCAGGACTGACGAGGTAGAGCAGCGTGGAATCGAGCTGCGCTGGATCGCCGATGCGTTTGCGCGGAAAATGCTGCGAAATGTCGCCCATGCGCTCGAGCATTCCGTCCATCATTTCGGAGGCGAAAGCGCCGGGCGCGATGGCGTTGACGTTGATGCCAAACCGCGACCACTCGACCGCGAGCGTTTCGGTGATGCGCGCCACGGCGGCCTTGCTCACCGAATAGAGCGCCGCCCCCTCGCCGGAGTACGTAAACGCAGCTGAGGACGCGATATTGACGATCCGGCCGGGCTGCTTGGCGGCCATCAGCCGGCGCGCCACTTCGCAGGACAGAATGAACGGCGCACGGATGTTAACGTCGATGACTCGGTCGATGAGCTCGATCGACATCTTGTGCGCGCGCTGCGCATCGGGAATGCCAGCGTTGTTGACCAGAATGGTGACCAGGCCCAACCGGTCCTGCGCCTCTGCGACGGCGGCGATCAATTGATCGGAATTGGTCGCGTCCATTGCGATCGCCGCGGCCTCGGCGCCTTCCGCGCGCAACTCGGCAGCCAGGGATTCCAGGCGATCAATCCGGCGCGCCGCGAGCGCGACCTTGGCGCCGCTGCGGGCCAGCACCTTCGCGAAGCGGACGCCGAGACCGGACGAAGCGCCGGTGACGAGCGCCGTTTGCCCGGTGAGATCAAGCGAAGCGTTGGGCAATGGATACGTCATGGGAGGCCTTTCCACTCGCCGCGTCGACGCGTCCGCACGCGCCGCGCAAATGGGCTCTGATGCGCCGACGAAGGGCTTGATCCTTCAAAGAAACACCGGCGCGCGGCGCGCCACAAGCGGATTGTCGGCAAGGCCCGATGCGCAGCGCTTCGCCCGCTATCTTGCGCCACGCGCTGACATTCGCGTGACCCTGCCGCGCACCGTCTTGCGGCCGGCCTTCGCGCACCCAAACTCTCATGTGCGGACCGGGCCCCTCTGGTGCGACGACGATCCCAGGATCGACGACGCGCGATGTCGGACCGCATCGGGAGACAGAGCTCGGCTCACCGGTGCGTTCGGCCATGGCGGCCTGCACGGCGCTCTCTCGACTGAAATGGAGGCGCACATGATCAGCATTCGCGTAAACCAATTGAAGGCGCGCCTGGCGGACGTCGAAGCCAGGCTGGCGAGCGAGACCCGTCGCCGCGATCCCTTTGCGGCGGTGATCGGGGCCTTGACGCACGAAGCCAAAGCGCTGCGCGAGGAAATGCACGCCGAACAGAGGGCGCGCCATGGTCGCAGAGCGCTGCCGCCCATGGCGCGGGAGAGCGCGCGATGACAACCGCTCGAATCCGCGCCCTGCAGGCGCGCCGCCTTGAACTCCAAGAAGCGCTCGCCGACGAATTGCGCCGGCCGATGCCCAACCTGGGCGCCGTTCGGCTGCTGAAGCAGCGCCGACTGCGCCTGAAGGACGAAATCGCCGCTCTTCTGCGGACGCGCGTCCACAGCTGAGACGTTCGAAAAGCGCGCCGCCCACGTCCCCCAAATATGGCGGCGTGCGGACCGGGCCGGCCCGTCAGCCGGCCCGGTCCACTTCTTCCCAAATCGCATTTCGACGAATTCACGCCGCACGCTTGCGCGCTTCCAGGCGGCGGAGGTTGTCTTCGTGGTCCGTGCGATCGAGCTTGTAGAATGCGATCGACGCCATCATCAAAAGCCACAACGTCAGGATCACAGGCACGTAGACGGTTCCGAACCTTTGAATGGCTTCGGGTGAAGTTTCCTGTGGCGTCGCGCCGGTCTTGATGCCGGCATAGGCGAGAACAAACGCAGCCGCGCTGACGCCGATTCCCGTCACCATCTGGCGCACGAAGCTGTTCGCAGCGAAGAACAGGCCCTCCGAGCGCCGCCCGGTTTTCACCTCCGCCTGTTCGACGAGATCGGCGATCATCGCCGCGGCGAGCGTCTGAAAACAGATGATGAGGCCGACGTCGACCACGGTCGCAACAAAATAGGCCCAGAAGACCCAGCCCTCTTCGGCCGGCGCCGGTAGAACGCCGAGGAGCCGCAGCACGATCGGCGCCGGCGCGCCGAGCACGGCGACGAGGCCGATGATCATCGCGGCGTTTTTTTTGCCCATGCGGCGCGTCGCGATCGGCGCGAGCACGGCGCCGATGATCGCCGACAAGAAGATGCCCATCGTGAGAATGCCGATCTGGCCCGACGAGAAGCCCCAGAAGTAGATGCTGAGGTAGAACGACAGCGCCGCCGCGAGTCCGCTTGCGATGGCGCCGAAGATCGTCGCGGCGAACAGCGCGGCGAACGACCGGTTGGCGAGCGTCTCATAGACCTCGCCCGCGATCTGACGCAGCGACAGCTGGCGCTGGGGCGGCGGCTTCTGCAGATAGGGAATGCGCGGATGCGTCCCGAGCGCTGAGACCACAATGCCGGCGAAAATCATGCCCGCGGCGATCAATCCGTAGACGGCGTATGCGTCGCGATTGAACTGGCCGTTGGGAATTGCTGCGGTTGCGAACGCCGGAAAGATCGCCGCGAACATCAGGACCGAGATCAGGTTCCCGCCGGTCCAGCCGAAGTAATAGCGGAAGCCCATCAGCGAAGACCGCTGATCATAGTCGGCGGTGAGTTCCGGCAGCAGCGCCGAGCTTGGGACTTCGTAGAACGTGATCGAGGCGCGAATGATCGTCGCCAGCGTCAACAGATAGAAGAACAAGGCGCCGTCGGACCAGCCGGCTGGCGGAGTCCAGAGGAGCGCGTAGCTCGCCGCCACGGGCACAGCGGCGGCGTACATGAACGGATGGCGCCGCCCCCAGCGCGAGCGCAGATTATCCGACCAATAGCCCACGATCGGATCGAGGACCGCATCGACGATCAGGCAGAGCGTGATGGCCAAGCCGACGAGACGGGCGTCGACGCCGATGACCTGGCTGTAAAACAGCAGGAGAAAGTATGCGAAGCCGTTGTCCTTGACGCCGTAGGCGACCGAGCCAAAGCCATAGGCGAGCTTCACGCCTAAACTTGGCGGCGGCGGCGCATCCACGAGCCCTCCGGCGCCGTCGCCAGGCTGGATCACGGCCATAGAGCTTCCCCGTACTGCGATCCGTCTGCCGCGGACCTCTTGCCCCAAGCATGCCCGGGCCTTGGGCGTCCGGCAATGGCGCCCGCCGCTTGCCCTGCGCAGGCTTCGCCGGCATCCAAGGACCTGCTGCGCGCGCCCGCGCGCCAGGGGAGGCCGCGCGTGAGGGATCCAAGGTTCGATGTTCTGTTCGAGCCCGTGCAGATCGGCCCCAAGGTCGCGCGCAACCGGTTCTATCAGGTCCCCCATTGCAACGGCCTGGGGCACCGCGATCCCCACGCTCTCGCGGCCATGCGGGGCATGAAGGCCGCTGGCGGTTGGGCGGTCGTCTGCACCGAAGAGGTCGAGGTTCATCCCGCGAGCGAAGTCTCCCCCTCGATCGAAGGCCGCCTGTGGAGCGACGCCGACATCCCGGCCCACGCCCTGGTCGCCGACGCGATCCACGAACATGGCGCGCTCGCCGGGATCGAGCTCGTGTTCAGCGGGCCGCGGCCAAATTACGTTTCGCGGATGCCGCCGATGGGCGTGCGCGCCCAGCCCGTCCTTTCCGATGCGCTGGACCCGGTCTGGTGCCGGGCGATGGACAAGTCCGACATCGCCGATGCGCGCCGCTGGCACGCCAACGCCGCCAAACGCGCGCGTCAGGCAGGTTATGACCTCGTCTATTGCTATGCTGGCCACGGGCTTGCGATGGCGCAGCATTTCCTGTCCCGCGCCCACAACGACCGCACCGACGAATACGGAGGCGCGCTCGAGAACCGTGTTCGCTTCCTGCGCGAACTCATCGAAGACGCCCGCGGTGCGATCGGTCCGGACCTCGCCCTGGCCGTGCGCATCGCGGTCGAGGAAGGCGATCTGGACGGCGGCCTGGAACGCGCCGAGATCGAAGATGTCATCGGCCTGCTCGATCCTCTCGTCGATCTCTGGGACTTTTGCCTGGGGTCATGGCCAGCGGACTCGCAGACCTCAAGATTTGCGCCGGAAGGCTTCCAGGACGATTTCGTCCGTGGGCTGAAGTCTTTCTCCCAAAAGCCGGTCGTCGGCGTCGGCCGTTTCACCTCGCCGGAAACCATGCTCGCGCAGGTCCGCAGCCGATCGCTCGATTTCATCGGCGCGGCGCGCCCATCGATCGCCGACCCCTTCCTGCCGGCGAAGATCGAGGCGGGACAATTCGACGACATCCGCGAATGCATTGGCTGCAACATCTGCGTCGCCGCCGACGTGCAGGCCGTGCCCATCCGCTGCACGCAGAACCCGAGCATGGGCGAGGAATGGCGACGCGGCTGGCATCCGGAACGGCTCGCGCCGAAGGCGTCGCAGCACCGCATCCTGGTCGTCGGCGCGGGTCCCGCCGGCCTCGAGGCGGCGCTGGGACTCGGCCGGCGCGGCTACGAGGTCGCACTCGCCGAGGCGACGCGCACGCTTGGCGGGCGGGCGCGGCGCGAGGCGCGTCTGCCGGGCCTGTCCGCCTACGCACGCGTCGCCGATTGGCGCGAAGGCCAGATCGGAAAGCTCGCCAACATCGCCGTGTTCCGAGAATCGCCCATGACCGCCGACGATGTCCTGGCGTTTGGCGCGGCGCACGTCGTGATCGCTTCAGGCGCTTCCTGGCGACGCGACGGAAGAGGACACGCCCACCCGCATGCCCTTACGATCGACGGGGGCGCAGCGCTTTACACGCCGGACGACGTGATGGCCGGTGCGACGCCATCGGGCGACATCGTCGTTTATGACGACGACCATGGCGTCATCGGCAGCGCCGTCGCTGAGCAGATCGCCAACTCCGGCGCCCGCGTCACGCTGATCACGCCGGCGCCGCTGGTCTCCGCCTGGACGCAAGTGACCCTCGAACAGGCCGCGATCGAGAAGAGGCTCCTTGATCGCGGCGTGCGCCTCCTGACGCGCTGCACCGCGGTGCGGATCGCGCGCGGTGAGATCGTCTATCAAGACGCAATCGCGAGACGAACGCACGCGCTTGAATGTGCAGGCGTCGTGCTCGTTACGGGCCGTACGCCCGAGCGCGGGCTGCTCGATGCGCTGGACGCGCAGGTTTCCGCCTGGTCGGACCACGGACTGACGCGTGTCAGCGCAATCGGCGATGCGCTGTCGCCCGCCATGATCGCGCACGCCGTGTTCGCGGGTCGCGCCTACGCCGAAGCGTTCGACGCGCCAAAGGATCCGGATACGCCGGGATTCAAGACGACGCCGGTCGTTTGAGAAACCGTTCGCGCGTTCTAGGAGCCCCGCGCGCGTCGTTCGGCGTCGAGCAGCGCGCGCTTGCGCTCAAGGCCCCACCGATAGCCGCCAAGACCGCCGTCGGCGCGCAGCGCGCGGTGACACGGCACGAGCACGGCCACGCGATTGGCGGCGCAGGCGCTTGCGGCGGCGCGCACGGCCCGTGGCGCGTCAACGCCGGCGGCGAGTTCGGAATATGAGACGACGTCGCCCGCCTTCACGCTCATGAGGAACCGCCAGACCTTGATCTGGAACACGGTGCCGCGCAGATCGAGCGGCAAATCCGGGCGCGGCGATCCGCGTTCGAGGTGTGCGGCCAATGCCTCCATCCAGGCGTCGAGCGCCGTGCTTGTTTCAGGGCCGGCCGGCGCCAGGGCGGCCTTGGGAAACTCTCGCGCGAGCCGGGCCTTGAGCGCATCGTCGCTGTCGCCGAACTCCACGAAGCACACGCCACGCGCTGTCGCGGCCATCATCAGGGCTCCCAAGTCCGTGGCGCGGACGGCGTACACGATGATTTCGCCGGCGCCGCCAGCCCGATACGCGGAGGGCGTCATGCCAAGTCCGCC
The DNA here is from genome assembly GCA_049317545.1 of Caulobacterales bacterium. GTDB lineage: Bacteria > Pseudomonadota > Alphaproteobacteria > Caulobacterales > Aquidulcibacteraceae > REEB506. Next base: position 15,499 of record JBMOIB010000024.1, read on the forward strand.
GTCGACCTGCTCATACACCCGGCTCGTCGAGCCGTAACCGGACTCGATCGCGGCGCCGAGCACGCTGCCGCCGTCGCGCAGCCGATCCTTGAAGCCCCGCAGGCGCGCGGCGGCCTGATATTCCTTCGCGCTCACCCCGATGATCGCCTTGAACGTCCGTTGGAAGTGAAAGGTGCTCATGCCGGCCTGTTCGGCCAGATGCGCCAGGCCAAGCGATTCTTCCGCGCGCGCGTCGATGTAGCCCGCCATCGCCCGCATAAGATCCGTATGCGGATCGGTTCCAGACGCAGCGCGCGGACGGCATCGCAAGCAGGCGCGAAAGCCGTCCGCCTCGGCCGCGTCGGGCGTCGCGTAGAAGGCGACATTGGTTCGCTTGGGGCGCGCGCCGCAGGACGGGCGGCAATAAACGCCGGTCGTTCTGACGGCGTAAACGAAGGCGCCGTCGGCTTGTTTGTCGCGCGCCTGGACCTTCGCCCAGAGGCTATCGTCGTTGTTCTGATCGGTCATGGCCATTTGGCTCCCGATGAGTGTCGCGCTCGAGATCATGCCGCAACCTGCGCAGCTGCGGCGCGCGCCTTGTCGACGTCGGGACTGCGATAGACGGCTTCTGGAATGCTGGCGAGCGTTGACGGCCGCACCTGCGGTCCGAGGCCGTAGAGTTTCTGAAAGCTCATGATCAAGGGACGCCATTTGTCGGGATCGATCCGATTGGGCTCGCCCTCTGCGAGGATCGACTCGTGCAGATGCACCCGCAGCACGCGCGCTTCGAAGGTCAAGATCTTGCCGCGCAGCGTTTCATCCTCGGCGGCGAGCGTGTGAATCGCCTCGATGCGGGCCTCAAGCTGGACCGGCGCCTCAAGCACGCGCATCGGGCCGATCGTTTCGCTCGCCCCAGCCGTCAAACCGGCGCGCGCAAACTTTGCGGCCTCGAAGCGATAGCCGCGCTGGGCCTTGTAGACGGGAACGGGATCGGCGCCTGTGGTGAGCGCCAGCCGATCGACGGCGTCGGCCATTTCCGCAGACGGAAGATTGATCGTCACCTCGCGGGTGCGCTGGATGTTCTGCGCAGTCTGCGAGGCGGCCGAGAGCCCGAGTATGGCGCGCCAGCCGAGCCAGAACACCGAGGACATTGGCGCGAGATTGGCGCTCCCGTCGGGGTTCGTCGACCCGAGCAGCGCAACCGGCGTACCGAAATAGAGAATGGCCGGTTCGCGTGTGACGATCATGGTTCGGCTCCTGCCTCATCTGCGCGTCGACGGCGGACGCCGCCTCGCCGACGACCTGCACATAGGCGCGCCGCCAACGCGCAGCGCTCCGAAACTTGCGATCAATGACGCGTTCGCCGCCCGGGAAACGCGCGCAAACCGCGCCCCAATCGCCGCGCCAAACGCCGTGGCCGGAAAAGTTCCATTCTCTCCAAATAATTATTTACATGAAACATATTCAGATAAACTTGCCTCACCGATTCATAATAGCCACCTGGGTATCATCAGGGCAATTCGGCCCTGGGGATGCTAAAATGTCAGATCCGCAAAAAACGCCCCCGATGACGCCAGCTCCGGGCGTCTCCGCCAAGCCGGCGACGCCGCCGGTTGGTGCGCCCGCACCGGCCAAGCCGGCCGTCGAGACAAAGAAGTCTTGAAGCACTTTCAATCGCTTGGCTCATAGGCGGTTCGAAACTAGACTTTGAGATCTGATCTCAGCGCACACCGATCCCGATCGACGCCCCCCGCCCGATCGAGATCTGCTCCAGGCGCACGCGCCGGGCGGCCCCGCCACCCGACGCGCGCTCCTGGACAAAGGAGCGACCCGTGGCTCTCGCACGCGCCCTACCCCAACCATCGCCAGCCATGTTTGCCGATCACATGCTCAGGACGCTCGCGTTGAGCATGTTCGTCATCATCGCATCCCTGTTTCCAATTGCTATTTATTATATAAATAAATAAGCAACCGACCCGGCGACGAGGTCTGGTCTCATTCCTCGAACTTCTTGCCCTCCTGGGGCTTCCGGCGCAGGTAGGAGCGCTTGGATTTTTCGAGATCCTCGTCGTAGCCGACGCCTTCCGCACGGTCGTAGAGACGCGCGCGCATCTTCGCGGATTTGTATGCCGCCTCCTTGCTGAAGCGGAATTCGTCACGCGTGGCGGCGATCGTTTCCAGAGCAGAGATTGACGCTTGCGCCCATTCGTTGTCGGCGGCCTCGAAGCGCGCTTCGGCGATCAGCGTATCGACGCGCTCCCAATCGCCTTTGACGGCCGCATCGCGCGCGAGATCCTGGAGATTAGCGCCCCGGACTTCCTGCACGCGCGCCTTGACGACCGGATCCTCCGGCACGGCGCCGAAGGCGGCGACCGGGACGCGCGCCAAGCGCAGATGCGCCGGCGCGCATGAACGCTGTTCCCCATTGGCGGTCTCGTAGATGAGCTCGGCCGTTAAAACGTGAACGTCGCTGCGTCCCGTTTCGACGTGACCTGCAGGCACGCGCAGCCGCACGAGCGCCCACGTCACGCCGCCATAGGCGACGTCCGGCAGGATCGCGCGCCCTTCGGCGTCGACGCGCTTGAGATTGAGCACGCTCGCCTCGACGCCCCGCGGCGCCTCGAGTTTTAGGCGGATCTTGCGGGCGCAGATCGCGCGCATGAGATCGAATTCCTCGCGGAATGGATCCATCAGATCTTCGGCCGTCTCGCCGAAATAAGATTGCCCGCCACCGCTCGACGCCATCGCCTGGAGGAGGTCCTCGTTGAACGAGGCGCCAAGGCCATAGGTCGAGGTGGTCACCCCCGCGGCCGCGAGACGCGCGCAATCATCGGCGATCCGATCCGGGTTGCTCTCGCCGACATTGGCCTGCCCATCAGTCAGCAGGATGACGCGCGACAACGCCCCCGGTTGCACGCGGGCGCCGACGTTCTCGGCCCCGGCCAGCCATCCGCCATGCAGGTTCGTGCTGCCGCCTGCAATGATCTTGCGAACAGCCGCGGCGATCCGGTCCTGGCTTTCCACATCCTGCGAAGGAACCACCGTCTCGACGTGATCGTCGAACGACACGACGGCGACGCGATCGGCCGGCGTCAGGCCGCGGATCATGTGCTCGGCGCACTTTTTGGCTTCCTCAAGCGGGCGGCCCGCCATCGAACCTGAGCGATCCAGAACGATAGCGAGATTGAGCGGCGCGCGCGGCGCCGTCGTCGCGGGCGCGTCCGGCGCGGCGATCGCGACGAGCACGTGAACTTCCGTGTCGTGCCCCTCGAGGAGAGCGGCCCGCGCGGGCGTCAAAGAAAGATCGAGAATGGTCATGGTTTGCCTCCTCTTGGAATTGCTGTGAGAAGTGCGGCGACAACCGCGCGACCGATGGCCTCGGCTTCGTCAAACGTCATGGCGGCCAGACGTCGTTCGCCGATCAGAACGGTCAGATCGTCCGCGAAATCGAGCTTCGACATGCGCTCGATGCGGACGTTCGGGTATCCCCCAATTTCGGCGAGCCGCGCCGGCGCCGAGGAGCGCAGGGTGGCCGCCTTCATCTGCGCGTCCGCCGCGCGCAGCGATACTGCGAAATCCGCTTTGGAATGCGGTTTCGAAACACGCGCCCGGATCGCCTTGACGGCGTCGAGCGCACTCTGCGGCGACGGCTGCGGCGCGAGCAGAGCCCGCATATCCTCGGGCTTCGCGCCGGCCATGAATTCCGCGATTTTCGCGAGCGGCCAGCCGTCGCGCACCAGCGCGCGCGCCGCCAGAAGCTCGATGAGATGCCGGCTCTCATAAACCGCGTCGCGCCCGCGTCGTTCAGGCCGGGAAATGATGCCGCGCTGGACGTAATCGCGGACGACACGGCTCGAGGGCCCTTCGGCGTCGCGCACGCCCTGCGCATCGAGCCACGCGGTCGCGCGCTCCGACAACGCCTCGATGTCGCCTTCGAATTGCTCCAAAAGCCTAGCTGAATCGATGCGCTTCATGTGCTCCTTTCCGATCGACGCGGGCGCCGCGTCCGTCCCCACGCGAGATAGATGGGAACCACATTGATCGATGTCAATGCCATCAAATGATGTATTGTTAGAAGCTGATTTTGCGATCGACGCCGCCGACGATGCGCGGCGGGGACGACTAAACCCGCGGATGTCCTACGTTGACGCGCAAAAACGGACGCGCGCGTGGTCGAAGAGAGAGGATGGCGAGAGGCCAATTGATGCATCGGCGGCCTCTGTTCAGAAACGAACACGCCGCAAGGTTTGATGCGTTGCGGCTGACAGGCGCGCGGTTGGAGAGTGCGGGCATTTACCTGTCACGCCGGCGCGGCGAGTTCCGTTCCTGCGACGTTGCGAAATCCTCTGCGCGCAACCCATAGCGAGAGGAGCCCGAGCGGCAGCACCGCCAGGGTGAGCAGGCCCATCGCCACGCCGATTTTGGCGGGATCGCGCAGCCAATAGTCGCTGATCATGGCGACGCCGGTTGGTCCGACCGTGAACGCGATGATGTTGCCGATCAGGAAGTACACCGCCATCACGCGCGCGCGCAGACGGTTTGGCGCGATCGCTTGAATACTCGCCGCCGGCAGGCCCTGGGCTATGCCGAAGGCGAACGACAATGCGGCGATGCACCCCATAGCGGACCAGGCGTCGGGCATGAATGGGGCGGCGACCGCAAACGGCAAAGCCAAGGCCGCTCCCGCAACCGATACCGTCAATGGCGCATCCTTGCGGCCTTTGGCGATCTGTGCGTCGGCGAGCCAACCGCCCAGCAGAATTCCGCTGGTGCTGAAAATCAGCAAGACCAGACCGTAAACGGCGCCAACGGTGGCGATGTCCCAACCGTGCGCACGGATCATGAAGGCTGGCGTCCAGGTCAAGTACGCCGCGAGGGGGACGCCGATGAAGGAGTATCCCAACGCGAGCAGCAGAAACAGACGCCAGCGCTCGCGCGCGAACGCAGAAAGATTGTTCGTCCCCCCCGAACCCGCGCGCGCCAGTTCCTGGCGTTGCGGCTCACGCACGAACAACATGGCCAACGCGAGCACTGGCCCAGGCAGGCTGACGACCAGAAAGGCAAGTTGCCAAGACCGCAACTCGCCCAGAACCGGAAGCACGACGGGCGGCGCCGTCACCGCCCATTTGATCACGGCGCCGCCGATAATCAGCGCCAGTCCGACTCCGGCGATGGCGCCGATCGCGTAGACGCTCAGCGCCCGCGCGCGCTTGGCCGGGGGGAAACTGTCGGCGATCATCGAATAGGCGGCCGGCGAGAGCCCGGCCTCACCGACGCCCACGCCGATCCTCGCCAGGAACAGCGCGCCGAAACTGGACGCCATCCCGCAGGCGGCCGTCATGGCGCTCCAAAAGGCGATGCTGCCGATGATGAGATTCCGCCGCGATCCGCGATCCGCGAGCCAGCCGAACGGCACGCCCATGATCGTGTAGAACAGCGTGAAGGCCAGTCCGCTCAAAAGGCTGAACTGGGTATCGGTGATGTCGAGATCGCGCTTCACCGGTTCGACGAGCAGCGTCAGGATCTGGCGATCCACGAATGCGACGGCGTAGGCGGCCAGAAGTACGAGCACCGTGGCCCAGGCGCGGCGGCTCGACGGCCAAGGGTGCACCGCAGCCCCATCGACGCTCTGTTCCATGCCGTCCCCCCGATTTTTGTTCTCTGTCGTCCACCGTTTCAGTTTGCGTATTATTGTGCAAGCCACTCCGACGGGCATGTTTACAAAATCCGGCAAGCCTGATTGAGGTTGGGCTCCGGAGCGCTGCTATGTCCGTTTACATCTTCGACGCCGTTCGCACCCCGCGCGGCAAAGGCAAGGCAGACGGGTCGCTGGCTGGCGTGACGCCTGCTCAGCTCGTCGAACAACTCGTCCGCGCGCTCGAGGGACGGCTGGGACGCGACGCCGTGCACGCGGTCGAGCATTTCAGCCTCGGATGCGTCACACAGGTCGGCGTGCAGGGCGGGCATCTGGCGCTCACGTCGCGCATCCGCGCCCGCCTCCCCGACAACGTGGCCTGCCTCACCAACAATACATTTTGCGTATCCGGATTAACCGCGCTCGCCGACGCGGCCCGCCGCGTGATGTCGGGCCAGGTTGAACTGGCGCTCGCGGGCGGCGTCGAAAGCATGTCGCGGGTCCCGTTCCTGAGCGACGGCGCAGATTACTACACCGATCCCACGCTCGCCGCTCAGATGGGATGGGCGCCGGTGGGCGTTTCAGCGGACCTCCTTGCAACGCGCGAAGGTTTGGAGCGCGAAGACCTCGACGCCGCGACGCTGCGCTCGCATCGACGCGCCGCGGCCGCCTGGGCGCAGGGAAAGCAGGCCCAGCGCGTGATCGCAGTGACGAATGCGGACGGAACGCTCGCGCTCGATCACGACGAGAACATTCGCGATTTCGGCGACGGCGCTGCGTTTGCGCGCCTGGCGCCAGTCTTCGCATCGACCGGCGCACAGGGATTTGACGACATCCTCATTTCGCATCGGCCAGACATCGGAACCGTGCGTCATTTGCATACCGTCGCGCATTGCCCGCCGATTTCGGACGGCGCGGCGTTGCTGGTCGTCGGCTCCGCGGAGGCCGGTCGACGCTATGGGCTGCAGCCGCTCGCGCGCATCGTTTCGATGGCCGAAACCAGCGCAGATCCGGTGCTGCAATTGACCGCGGGCTTTACCGCCATGGAGCGCGCAATCGAGCGTTCCGGCGTGCCATTCAAACAGCTCGGCGCGATCGAATTCATGGAGGCGTTTGCTGCCGTGCCCGTCATTTTCGAGCGTCGCTATGCGCCCGACATGGAGCGGGTCAATCCGAACGGCGGGCATTTGGCGATGGGCCATCCCATGGGCGCAACGGGCGCGATCCTCGCGGGCGCCCTCCTCGACAGCATGCGTCAACTCGATGCGGAAACCGGTCTGGTCGTTGCGACCGGCGGCGTCGGCGTCGGCGCGGCGATGGTCTTCGAACGGGTTGGCTAGACGCGCCAAGGCGCGGGTTGCTGCGCTGCGGCGCCGGGCGCAACCTAGGGCGCGACGCCCATTTCGCGCAGGAGGCTGGCCCGGTCATAATACTCGCGCCATTCCTGCACTTTGCCGTTACGGATATCGAGGACGCCGACGACGGGCGTAGAACCAGCATGACCGTTGTAGACGAACCGGTCCGTGCGCTCGATGAAGACAAGCCCGTCGATGACGCCCATGTGCGCAACGTCAAGCACCACGCCGCCGGGCGCGCCTTTGCCGAGCGCGGCGATGCGCTTGTAGATCTCCTCACGGCCAACGACCGGCTCAATCATCATCGAGCGCAAAACGCCATCTTCGGCGAACAGGTCGGCGACCTTGCGCCAATCCGCGACGCGCCACGCGTCGATCATTTCATGGGCCACGGCGATCTTGGCGGCGTCGGCATTCTTTTCGCGCGCGATTGCGACCGGCGCCGCGAGCGCCATGGCCAACGCCATCCCGATCAGCCCGATCCACCTGCGCATGAGGTTCTCCGCCCGTCCGCCCGCAGGCGTTTTCGCCGCGCCTGGACGGCGGCGACGTTGCTTGCACAATAAGACCATGATGCTAGGCTTGCGACAAGGGCGATCCTCTCGCAGCCCAATCCGGACGAAGGTGCGCGCCATGCTGTTATCCCGTCTGCCGCCGGTGAAAACGTCGCTGCGGCCGAGCAATCATCCCTATCTGAACGGCGCCTGGACGCCTCTGCACGAGGAAGTCGATGCAGTGGACCTCGACGTGATCGCGGGCGCGATCCCGGACGACATCGACGGCATCTACATTCGCAATACTGAAAACCCGGTCCACCAACCGCTTGGGCGCCATCACCCGTTCGACGGCGACGGCATGCTGCACCGCATCAGCTTTCGCAACGGTCGGGCCGATTATCGCAATCGCTTCGTCCGGACCCGCGAATTCGTGGCCGAACAGGAAGCTGGTCAGGCCTTGTGGGGCGGGCTGATGGACGGCCCTGGCGTGTCGCTGCGCCCGGGAACCGGCGCGCACGGCGGACTGAAGGACGCCTCCAGCACCGACGTCGTGGTGCACGCCGGAAAGATCGTCTCGACCTTCTACCAGTGCGGCGAAGCCTATTGGCTTGATCCCGAGACGTTGGAGCAAGACGGCGTGGCGAGCTGGGGGCCGCTTGACGGCGTCTCCGCGCACCCGAAAGTCGATGAGGAAACCGGAGAACTGCTGTTCTTCAACTATTCCAAGCACGCGCCCTACATGCACTACGGCGTGGTCGACCGGAACGGTCGCATTGCGCACTACACCCCCGTGCCGCTGCCCGGTCCGCGTTTGCCGCACGACATGATTTTCACGAAGAACTATTCGATCCTCAATGACCTGCCGGTCTTCTGGGACGAAGCGCTCCTCAAGCGCGGCATCCACGCGGTTCGCATGCACGAGGGGCTGAAATCGCGCTTTGCGATCTTGCCGCGCTTTGGCGGCGTAAACGACATCCGCTGGTTCGAGGCCGATCCCACCTACGTCCTGCATTTTCTCAATGCGTACGAGGACGGCGACGAAATCATCATGGACGGATACTTCCAGGAAGATCCGTGCCCACGCCCCCTGCCCGACGCGCCCGAGGGCCTCGGGCACATGATGGCCTACCTCGACGAGCACAGCTTCCGACCGAAGCTGCATCGCTGGCGCTTCAATCTGAAGACCGGCGAAACCAAGGAGGGCCACCTCGACGACCGGATTCTCGAATTCGGCATGATCAACCAGCGCTACCTCGGCAAGTCGTATCGCTACGCCTACAGCACGACGACTAAGCCGGGCTGGTTCCTGTTCAACGGGTTCGTGAAGCATGACCTGGAAACGGGAGAGTCGTGGCGCGTGGATCTGCCCGAGGGCCGCTTCGCCAGCGAAGCGCCGTTCGCGCCCCGCATCAACGCCAAGGACGAAGATGACGGTTACCTCGTCAGCTTCATCATCGATGAGAACGCCGGCACGTCCGAATGCATTCTGATCGACTGCAAGCGTTTCGATGCGGGCCCGGTCGTGCGCATCGCCCTGCCGCATAAGCTCAGCAGCGGGACGCATGCGGTTTGGGCCGACCGGCAGTTCATCCGCGATGGCGTGCGCGCCTAAGCAATCGCATTCAAAATCGGGGGAAGCGCTGAATGGAAATCAAGGACAGCGTTGCGCTCGTCACGGGCGGCAATCGCGGCATCGGCGAAGCCTTCGTCCGCGCTTTCCTCGCGGCTGGAGCGCGGCATGTCTATATCGGCGCCCGCAGCGTCGCGAATGCCGAAGCGCTCGTTGCCGAAGCGCAAGGCCGCGCCAGCGCAGTTGAGCTCGACGTCACCAATGCGGCGCAGATAACGGCCGCCGCGCAGCGCTGCACCGACGTCTCGATCCTGGTGAACAACGCCGGCCAGTTTTCGATGCAGACCTTGATGAAGGCGCCGGATCTGGAAGCGGCGCGGGTCGAGATGGAGACCAATTACTTCGGCCCCCTCGCGATGGCGCGCGCCTTCGCGCCGCATCTCGCGAAAAACCCCAAAAGCGCGATCGTGAATGTGCTTTCGGCGGGCGGGATCGTCGCCGTGCCGGGCATGGGCGGCTACAGTCCGTCCAAGTTTGCGGCGCGCGCGATGTCGACCTGTCTGCGCGCCGAGCTTGCGCCGCAGGGCACGAACGTCGTCGCTCTGATCGTCGGGTCGGTCGACACGCGCATGGCGAGCCACGTCGAGGGCTCCAAGGAACCGCCCTCGGTCATCGCGCAGGCGGGCCTGAAAGCGATCGCCCGCGAGCAAGACGAGGTGGACACCGACTACATGGCCATTGATGTCCGCGCCAATCTCGCGCGCGATCCCAAGGGCTTCGAATTGCAGATGCGCCGCTCCCTCTCCGGAGAGCGGGTCACGACGGGACGCTGAAGGATCGCACTGATGACGCCTCAAGAACATTTGGATCTCGCCGAGCGGTTCGTGAGCGCCATTCAGCGCGGCGACGTCGACGCCGTCCGCGCCTGCTATGCGCCCGACGCCAAGCTCTGGCACAACACCGACGGCATCGAGCAGACCGTCGATCAGAACATGAAGGTTCTGGACTGGTTCATTCGCACCCTGCCGGATCGGTTCTACCGCGTGCTGCGGCGCGAACCGCTGCCGGACGGCTTCCTGCAGCAACACATCCTGGAAGCCACGCTCCCGGACGGAACGCGATGGGCGATGGACGCCTGCGTCGTGGTTCGGGTCGAGGGCGGCCTGATTACCCGGTTGGACGAGTATCTGGACTCGGCGAAATCCGGCGCGCTGCGAAAATTCGGGCGCTGAGCCGGAATAGTATTTTAACGCAATTCGTTGAATGGGCGGAGCGCGCCGCGCCCCGCCCTTCATCGCGCGGTTATCGGGTCTTCTTGTCGAAGTCCTCGACAAGTCCCATCGCCTTCAACAGATGCGCGCGGTCGTAGTATTCCCGCCACACCTTGATCAGCGATCCCTCGAATTCCAGCACGCCCACGACCGGCGCCGATCCCGCCTTGCCGCGGATCACAAACTCGTCGACCCGCTCCATGAACAAGACGCCGTCGACGACGCCCATATGCGCGATTTTCAGCGTGATGGATTGCAATCCATCAGCCAAGCCCATGACCCGCTTGTAGATCGCCTCACGCCCGACGATCGGATCGACCATCATGGAATGAAGCACGCCATCCGGCGTGAACATGTCGGCGACCTTGCGCCAATCCAATGCGCGCCATGCCTCCGCCATCTCGCGCCCGAGCGCGATCTTCTCTGCGTCCGTGATCGCCGCCATCGCCGCGCTCTCCTTGCAACACAGGGATCGCGACCGTTGTCGCCCCCCTAAAATCAGCTTGCATACCGGTACCTGCGGATGGCAAGGTTTTTTTCCGGAATCCGCATATGGGTCCCGATCAACAACTGAAAAAATCCTGGCGGCCTTCGTGCACGCGCGGGGGACATGGGGAGTGAACATGAAGCTGCTTCGGACGACGTCGATTCTGTCGTTGCTCACCGGTATGGTTGCGGGGATGCCTGTAGCGGCGGCGCAGTCGGGAGCCGACGGACGCCTCGAAGAGGTGATCATCACCGCGCAGAAACGGGCCGAGAACGTTCAGGATTCTCCGCTTTCGGTCTCTGCGATCACCGGCCAGACGCTCGAAAAAGACCGCGTGCTCGGCATCACCGATCTTGCGCAAACGATCACCGGCATTTCGTTCACCGCGAACTCGCCGCAGGCCAACGAAATCAACATTCGCGGCGTCGTCAACACGCGCCTCACCGGGCCGACCGCGGACCAATCAGTCTCCACGTTCGTGGATGACGTCTATGTCGGTCGCTCGGGGATCTTGAACACCAATTTCTATGACGTCGCGCGGGTTGAAGTCGTGCGTGGTCCGCAGGGCGTGCTGCTCGGCAAGAACGTCGCCGGCGGCGCGGTCAACGTCATCAGCAATTCGCCGACGCAGGACCAGTCGGGTCGGGTCGCTCTGTCGCTCGGCAATTACGATTTGAAGCAAATCAGCGGCTTCATCAACGGCGGCATTACGGACAGCCTGGCGGGCCGGATTTCCTTCCAGTCGATCAACCATTCCGGTTACGCCAAGGACCTGCTGCACAACACCGACGTGGAGAACCAAGACTCCACGCAAGCGCGCCTGCAGCTCTCCTGGAAGCCAGCCGACACCGGCTTCCGCGCGCTCCTGATCGCGGACTATTCCGAAGAGAGCAACGACGGCGTCAACCGCGTCGGCGTGCGCAGCCCCACCCTGCCGAACGGCCCGACGATCTGGTCGGGAACGCGTTCGCTGATCACGGCAGCGCGCGGCGGGCTTGGCGTTCGCGAAAGCTTTCCGGTTTGGCCGCTGTTCAAAGGCGACGCCGCGCCCTCGCCGCAGCTCGCGACGCGCGACAATTACAGCGTCATCAGCAAGCTCGAGAAGGATCTCCCAGGCGGGATCACGCTCTCGAGCACGACGGGCTATCGCTGGAACAAGTCCTATACCTTGTATGACCAGACCGGCCTTGGCCCAACGAACGGCTTCAATCTCACGCCGGCCCAACTCGCCAGCGTGGGCTCGAGCTTCCTGTTCGCGGAACCGGTGAACTTCCGCGAAAAAGGCAATTACTTCACCCAGGAGTTCCGCCTCACGTCGAGCGACGAGGGGCGCATCGACTGGATCGTCGGCGCCTTCTATCTGAAGAGCAACGTCCGTCAGCGGAACCGCTTCTGGGGCGAGTCACTCGTTCTGCCGACGCTGAGCGGCGAATCTCATTGGGACGATCAAGGCCAGAACGAAGACATGGCCGTCTTCGCCCAGGTCGGCTTTGACATCACCGACAAACTGAAACTCGAAGCCGGCGCGCGCTACACGCGCGACGAAAAGAAAGGCACGCAACAAGGCATCGTCATTGCGACGGGCGACAGGTTCAATCCTGCCGACGCCGCGCCACTCACTCCACTGGCGGTGAACTTCAAGACGCCCTACGGCAAGCAGTGGTCGGAAACGACCCCGCAGGTCACGCTGCGGTGGACGCCGAACGACGACATGATGGTGTACGGAACGGTTTCGCGCGGCTTCAAGGGCGGCGGCTTCCAGAACAATGCGCCGAACGCCTTCGCGGCTTCGCAGCCCTACAATCCGGAAAACGTCACGAACTACGAAGCGGGCCTGAAGGCCGAACTGTTCGATCGTTCGCTGCGTTGGAACAGCGCCGTCTTCATGATGGACTACAAGAATCTGCAGGTTCAGCAGACGCTTGCGTCCTGCCTCTGCAACGTCATCAGCAACGCCGCCAGCGCCTCGATCAAGGGCGTGGAAACCGATCTGATGTGGGCGCCGAACAAGGCCTTCCGCGCCTGGATCAGCGGGTCCTATCTGGACGCCACGTACGACAAGTTCGTGTTCGCGGGCGTCAACAATTCCGGCAAGAAGCTCCAGCGGACGCCGGATTATCAGGTCGCCGTCGGCACCGAAGTCACGACCAGCGTCGGCTCGTGGGAAGACGCTTTGACCGGCCGCCTCGCCTACCGCTACCAGGGCGAAATGCCGTGGGCGCCGGAGAATACCTCGTTTGAGCAAGGCTACGGCACGCTCGACGGACGCCTGTCGCTCACCGCGCCCAATCAGAACTGGAGCGTGTCGCTGTGGGGCAAAAACCTGACGGACGAGCTCTACCGCACGAACATCATCGTGTTCTTCAAGGATGAGATGTCGTCCTACGCCGCACCACGCACGTTCGGCGTGGAATTGTCAGCCAACTTCTAACGAACAAACGCGGCCGGACGGCATCCCCGTTCGGCCGCACATTTTCCAGCGAGGCGCCTGATATGGGACGTCGCTACGCACTCCTCCTCCAGGTGATCGAAGCCTGGCAGGCCAAAGACGTCGACGCTGTCTTGGCGCATATGCACGACGACATCGTCTGGCATTACGCCGCCGCCGCGCTGCCGCCCGTCAGAGGCAAACCCGCAGCGCGCAAACTGCTGGAACGGTTTCAAGCGGATATGCATGCAATCCGATGGCGGATTTTCGCGCACGCCGAGGTCGGGGATCGCCTGTTCCTCGAAGGCGTAGACGATTACACGACAACCGACGGCAAGCGCGTCGCCGCGCCCTATGCGGGCGTTCTCGATTTTCGCGACGATCTGATCATCGGCTGGCGCGACTACGTCGATCTTGGCGTCATCGCCTCCCAGAAGGCGGGTGACGGTCTGAGCAAGCAGGTTCTCGCCCTCCTCGATCGCCCCGACGCGGCATGACCGCAGCCCCCTCTCCAGATCGCCGCACCGTGCTCGCCTTCGCCGCCGCGCTGGTCGCGCCGCAGGTCCACGCTGCCGAACGCAAAAAGGAACGCCCGATGTCGCGCCTGTATCCCGTCCTGCAGAAGATCATCGCCGCGTGGCAAGCTCACGATGTCGAAGGCGTGCTCGCGCACGTGACCGACGACATCGTCTGGCGCAATTCGAGCGGCTACGCGCCTGCGGTCGTCGGCAAGCCGGCGATGCGCGCCGCGCTTGAGAAGATGGCGCCGGTGATCAAGACCAATCATTGGCGCAATTTCGATTTCGCCGAGTCGCAAGATCGCTTGTTCGTGGAAGGCGTCGACGAATTCTGGCTGACGACCGGCCAGCACGTCGCGATCCCCTATGCAGGCGTATTCGAGTTCCGTGGGCTTCTGATCCGCGAGTGGCGTGAGTACTTCGACGGCCGTATCAGCGCTGACATGAAGGCCGGCGCGCCGATGTCGGACGAAGTGAAGGCGATGATCTCTCGACCCGTGGCGCCGTGAGCCACTAGATGCGGGTGGCCTCATAGTCCGCCGCCAGCGCGTCTACGATGGCGCGCATGGGTTCGACGGCATGCACCTCGCCGACGCCGTGGCCGGCAGCCCAGACGTCGCGCCAGCGCTTGGCGTTTTCCTCCGGACGTCCCAGCCGGATCTCCGTGCCGCTCTTCATCGCTGCGGGATCGTATCCTGCTGCAATGAGGCTCGCCTTCAACCAGTTCGCCGGGATGCCGGTCAGGGCGGAAGAGGTCACGATGTCGTCGGCCGTCGCTTCGATCAGCATCTGCTTGTAGGCGGCGACGGCGAGGCTCTCCTCACACGCGATGAGACGCGTGCCGAGGTACGCGAGGTCAGCGCCCAGCATCTTCGCCGCGCGAATGGCGCGCCCCGAGCCGATGCCGCCCGCCAGCACGATCGTTCCAGCAAAGACCTCGCGAACCGCGGGCGCGAAGGCAAATCCCGCGATCTGCCCCGTGTGGCCGCCGGCGCCGGCGCTGACGAGCACGAGACCGTCCACGCCGACGCTCGCCGCCTTCTGCGCGAACACAAGCGAGCTGACGTCGGCATAGACGAGCCCGCCATAGCCGTGGACGGCATCGACGAGCGCGGCCGGGCTGCCGAGCGCCGTGATGACGATCGGCGGCCGATGCTTCAGCACCAGCTGAAGCTCCTCCTCCCAGCGGGTGTAGGAGCGATGGACCATCACATTGATCGCCCAGGGCGGATCGTCGGGGCCGAGCGCGCCTGCGATCGCGCCCATCCAGGCGTCCAACTCCTCGAGCGTGCGCGCGTTGTTGGCCGGAAACGACCCGATGATTCCGGCCTTGCAGGCCGAGAGCACCATCTCGACGCCGGACACCAGAAACATGGGCGCGGCGATCGCCGGCAGGCGCAAGCGCCGCGCGATGTCTATGGGCAACGACATGTTCAGACGGCCTTGGGCGGCTTCGGCGGCCAGGGAATGAAGCCGGACGTGCGCCGCATGTACTCTTCGTACTCCGGCTTGCGCCGGCGCATGCGGCCTTCAACCGTGGGCACGCCGCTCCAGCGCGTCAAAGTGAACACCAGATAGGCCGGGCCGACGATAGCGAAAATGCCTGGCGTGGTTTCCGCCGCGATGATCCAAAGGCCCCACCATACGCAGGCGTCGCCGAAATAATTGGGGTGGCGCGTATAGCGCCAGAGGCCGCGGTCCAGAACCTTGCCGGCGTTCGCCGGGTTCTTCCGGAAACGGACGAGTTGCCAGTCCGCGACGCTTTCGAAGATCAGACCGAAAATGGCGATCCCCGCCCCAGCCCAGCCAAGCGCGCCAAGCAGCGCCGGCTCGGTTTGAATCTGGCCCAATTGCACCGGCAGGCACACGATGAACAGCAGCGGCATCTGCAGCAGGAACACCAACCGGAAGGCCGCGTAGCCGTAGCCCCAACCGCGTTCGGCCTTCGCCTTGTCGAGCATGCGCACATAGCGCCCGTCGGGCCCGTGATCGCGCCAGCGCCACAGCATATAGCCGCCAAGACGCAGCGCCCAAGCCACGCAGATCGCCGTGAGCAACACTCGGCGCTGCGTGCCGCCGCCGACCTGCAGGAACGTGGAGATCGCAACGGCGCCCATGCCGAGCCCCCACAGGCTGTCGACCGGCGTGCAGTCGCGCATCGAAACGCAGATCGCCCATGCAAGAGCGAACACGAGGGCGACGACGCCAGCGTTGATCGCCAGCACAGTCCAGATTTCCGACATGGAGTTTCCTTGATCGTCCGCGACCGGCGCCGTTTGATAGTCTTTCTATGCAAGCGCCGAGCGTCCCGCAAGGCGCGCCGCGCGGCAGGCGCGTCGACCGGAAGAGGATCACATGGGCGAATTCAGTGGGAAAACCGTGCTCGTCACCGGCGCGGCGGGCGATATCGGCGCCGCAACGGCGCACGCATTCGTACAGGCCGGCGCGAACATGGCGTTGACCGATCGGCGCGCGGATGCACTGGAGGCGGTCGCATCATCGCTGGGCGCTGGCGCTCTCGCTTACGCGTGCGACCAGACCGACCCGGCCGCCGTAGCCGACCTGTTCGCCGCGATCGACGCGCGCTTCGGACGAGTTGACGCGGCCTTCATCAACGCCGGCTACGGCCGCTATGGCGCGTTGATCGACCTGCCGTTCGATCAGTGGCGCAAGCACGTGGAGGTCAACCTCAACGGCGGCTTCCTCATGGCGCAAGGCGCAGCGCGCGCCATGCGGGCCGGCGACCGCGGCGGCGCGATCGTGATGAACGCATCGACTGCCGCAACCCACATCTGCGACCTGCTCGGCGCCTACGCCGCCTCGAAATCAGGTGTGCGCATGCTCGCCAAGTCGCTCGCATCGGAGCTCGGCGTGCACCGCATCCGAGTCAATCTCATCCTGCCCGGCGTGATCGAAACAGCGATGACGCGCTCCCTGATCGACGAGGCGCCCGTGCGCGCCGATGCGCTGGCGAACACGCCCGTCGGCCGCCTCGGCGCGCCGGACGACATCGCCCGGCTGGTCGCTTTCCTATGCAGCGACGCCGCCGGCTACATGACCGGCGCGGAACTTCTCATCGACGGCGGACAGACCCTGCACGGCTATCCGCGCTGGTTCAGCGCCGACTACA
>JBMOIB010000025.1:0-31995 GCA_049317545.1 Caulobacterales bacterium
GACCCAAGGTCAAGCAAATGTAGCAACGTTGCGACCTGTATTGGGCGCGCTCACTCCCACTCGATCGTCCCGGGGGGCTTCGACGTCACGTCGTAGACGACGCGGTTGACGCCCTTCACCTCGTTGATGATCCGGGTCGCCGCGCGGCCGAGGAAGGCCATGTCGAACGGGAAGAAGTCGGCGGTCATGCCGTCCGTGCTCGTCACGGCCCGCAGCGCGAGAACATGATCATAGGTGCGCCCGTCGCCCATCACGCCGACCGTCCGGACCGGGAGCAAAACGGCGAACGCCTGCCAGATCACGTCGTAAAGGCCGGCCTTGCGGATTTCGTCGAGGTAGATCGCATCGGCGGCGCGCAGGATGTCGAGCTTTTCCGGGCTGATGGCGCCGGGGATGCGGATGGCGAGGCCGGGGCCCGGGAACGGATGTCGGCCGACAAAGGCGTCCGGCAGACCAAGTTCGCGGCCGAGCGCGCGCACCTCGTCCTTGAAGAGTTCGCGCAGCGGCTCGACGAGCTTCATGTTCATGCGCTCGGGCAGTCCGCCGACGTTGTGGTGGCTCTTGATCGTCACGGAGGGGCCGCCGGTCGCCGAGACGCTCTCGATCACATCCGGATAGAGCGTGCCTTGCGCGAGGAAGGCCGCGCCACCGATGCCTTTGGCCTTGTCCTCGAACACGTCGATGAACAGCCGGCCGATCGTCTTGCGCTTGAGTTCGGGATCCTCGACGCCGGCGAGCGCGGTCAGGAATCGCTCGCTCTCGTCGGCGTGGATCAACGGGATGTTGTAATGGTCGCGGAACAGCCGCACGACCTCCTCGGCCTCGCCGCGCCGCATCAAGCCGTGATCGACGAACACGCAGGTCAGCTGATCGCCGATCGCCTCGTGGATGAGCACCGCGGCGACCGCGGAATCGACGCCTCCGGACAATCCGCAGATCACCCGCTCCGTACCGACCTGCGCGCGGATGCGGGCGATCGCCTCGCCCTTGAACGCCGCCATCGTCCAGTCGCCGCGGCAGCCGGCGACGCGGCGCACGAAGTTGCGGATGAGCCCGGCGCCCTGCGGGGTGTGCACCACCTCGGGGTGGAACATCAGCCCGTAATAGCGGCGCGCCTCGTCTCCAATCACGGCATAGGGCGCGTTTTCGGAGGCGCCGTAGCGATGGAATCCCGGCGGCAGGCGCGTGATCCGGTCGCCATGGCTCATCCAGACGGGATATTCCTCGCCCTTGCGCCACAGGTCGGCGAAGAGCGGGTTGTCGTCCAGCACCTCGACAGCGGCGCGGCCGAACTCGCGGTGGTGGCCGCCCTCGACAGCGCCGCCAAGCTGAGCGGCCATGGTCATCTGGCCATAGCAGATGCCGAGGACCGGCACGCCGCTCTCGAAAACGGCCTGGGGCGCCCGCGGGCTACCCTCCTCATGGACCGATTCCGGCCCGCCAGAGAGGATCACGCCCTTAGGCGCATAGCCTGCAGCGAGGACGTCGCCGGCCTTGGTGAACGGATGGATCTCACAATAGACGCCCGCCTCGCGCACACGCCGCGCGATGAGTTGCGTCACCTGGGATCCGAAATCGACGATGAGGATGCGATCGTGGTCAGCCATAGGGGGAGATGTACCGCGTCGCGCGCGGCGTCAATCGGGCGCGGCGCGGCGTGTGAGGATCGCGATGTAGAACCCGTCGCAGCCGGTCAGTCGCGGCGAAAGCTGCCAACCGAAGCGCGTGGCGAGCGCCCCCGCGGCCGGGCTGGGCGCCGGCGTCGCTGCATATTCGGCCGTACGACCGAGAAACGCCTCGACGGCATCGTCGTTTTCTTCAGGCAGGACCGAACAGGTCACGTACACGATCCGGCCGCCCGGCTTGACGAGCGGGGCTGCGAGATCGAGCGCGCTCTGCTGCTCGGCGCGGCGGGTCTCGAGGGCCGCGGGGCGCAATCGCCATTTGGCGTCTGGCGCGCGCCGCCACGTGCCAGAGCCCGTGCACGGCGCATCGACGAAGGCGATGTCCATCCGCTGGGCGAGATCGGCGAGGTCGCCCCCGCCGCGCTGCGGCGTGCGGATCTGGGCGTTGCGCACGCCGGCGCGCGCAAGCCGCTCATGGACAGGCGCCAGCCTGCGCCCGTCGACGTCATAGGCGTAGACCTGCCCCTTGCCGGCCATCAGCGCCGCAAGCGCCAACGTTTTTCCGCCGCCGCCGGCGCACACGTCCGCGACCTGCATGCCGGGCGCGGCGCCCGACGCGAGCGCCGCAAGCTGGCTGCCTTCGTCCTGCACCTCGAACCAGCCCTTCTGGAACGCCTGCTCCGTCGCCCACGGAAACGTCCGCCCGATCGTCCAGGGAATGCGCACACCGTCCGGCGCGAACGGCGTCGGCGCCGGCGGCTCAACCAAGCGCGGGCTCTTGGCCAGAGCGGCGATCACCGCCTCGCGATCGGTCTTGAGGCGATTGGCGCGCAGGTCGAGAGGGGCGGGCGCAGCAAGGCTCGCCCCCTCAAGCGCACGGTCATCGCCAAAGGCGCGCGCGAAGCTGGCGTCCAGCCATTCGGGATAATCCCCGCGGACATGGTCGGGCGCACCGTCGAGCGTTGCGCCTTCCAATCTCGCGCGCTCGTCCGCGTTAGGCGGCGGCGGGGCGTGCGGATCATCGGCGAACGCCGCATCGAACCATGCGAGATCGCGCGCAAATCCCCACCTGGCGCCGCCGAGCACCCAGGCGCGCGGTTCGTCCGAACCCAGACGAAACGCGCTCGACGCCCGCCAGCGCAGCGCGGCGAAAACGAGATCGCCGATCTCGGCGCGGTCCTTCGATCCCGCAAAGCGGTGCGACAGCATCCAGTCCTTGACGGCATCCGCGGGCGGACGCTTACGGGCGATTGCGTCGGTGAGGATTTCTATGGCCGCCTGCAGGCGCGCGCCGGTACGCATGGGAGGAACCCCGCAAAGAATGCTCGACCTTGGGCGACGTTCGCCTCAGCCGCCGAGCGGGTAGTTCGGCGCCTCGCGCGTGATCGCCACGTCGTGCACGTGGCTTTCGCGAAGACCCGCCGCCGTGATCCGCACGAACCGCGCATTCTCGCGCAGATCCCTGAGCGTGCGCGAGCCCGTATAGCCCATCGCCGCGCGCAGACCGCCGACGAGCTGGTGCAGGATCGCCTCCACCGAACCCTTGAATGGCACGCGCCCCTCGATGCCCTCGGGCACGAGCTTCATCGTGTCGCTCACTTCCTTCTGGAAGTAGCGATCCGCCGAGCCGCGCGCCATGGCGCCGAGCGAGCCCATGCCGCGATAGGTCTTGTAGGAGCGCCCCTGAAACAGGATGACTTCGCCAGGCGCCTCTTCGGTGCCCGCCAGCAGCGAGCCGATCATCCCGGCCTGTGCGCCGGCGGCGAGCGCTTTTGCGAGGTCCCCGGAATATTTGATCCCGCCGTCGGCGATCACCGGAACATCGGCTTTGTGGGCGGCCTCGCAGGCGTCCATCACAGCGGTCAATTGCGGCACGCCGACGCCCGCCACGATCCGCGTCGTGCAGATCGAACCTGGCCCGATCCCGACCTTTACGCCGTCGGCGCCCGCATCGATCAGCGCCTGCGCGCCGTCGCGGGTGGCGACGTTGCCGGCGATCACCTGCACCTGGTTGGAGGCGCGCTTGATGCGGTCGACGGCGTCGAGCACGGCGCGGGCATGACCGTGGGCGGTGTCGATCACCAGCACATCGACGCCCGCCTCGATCAGCGCCATCGAGCGTTCAAAGCCTGCGTCGCCAACCGTGCTCGCGGCGCCGACGCGCAATCGGCCCTGCTCGTCCTTGGCCGCATTCGGATAGGCCTGCGCCTTCTCGAAATCCTTCACCGTGATGAGCCCGACGCAGCGGCCGTTGGCGTCGACCACGATGACGCGCTCGATGCGATGTTTGTGGAGGAGCCGCTTGGCCTCTTCCTCAGAAACGCCCTCGCGCACGGTCACGAGGCGGTCCTTGGTCATGAGGTCCGCGACGCGCTCATGATCCTCAGAAAAGCGCATGTCGCGATTGGTGAGGATGCCGACGAGTTTGCGTGTGTCGGGCTCGACGACCGGAAAGCCGCTCATGCCGCGCGCCGCGCGGATCGCTTGGACTTCGCCAACCGTCATGTCCGGCTGGATCGTCACCGGATCGATCACCATGCCGCTTTCAAACTTTTTGACTTGGCGGACGTGCGCGGCCTGCTCCTCGATCGCGAGATTGCGGTGGATCACGCCCATACCGCCCGCCTGCGCCATCGCAACGGCGAGGCGCGCTTCGGTCACGGTATCCATCGCCGCGGAAACGAGCGGGATATTCAGGGAGACGGTGCGCGTGATTTTCGTACGCACATCAGCGTCGGCGGGCATGACCTCCGAGGCGCCGGGCTCGAGGAGGACATCGTCGAATGTGAAAGCATCGCGGATTTTCATGTCGAGGGGGTAGAGATTCGCGCCCGATTTGGCAAGGGTGCGGCCTGCTCAGGTATAAACGCCGACATCGACCGGGATGTCGTGTTCGCGGCAGAATTTGACGAGTTCGCTGAGGGCGTCCGTACGACCGGCGAACTTCTCCGCAAGCAGCGCAAACGCCAGCCTGGCGATGTTCTCGGGCGCGACGGTCGCCCAGGCCTCGTAATCGCTGTCGCCATACATGGCCATCGGCCGGTCGCCGATATCGTAATAAAAAATCTGCAGCGCTCCGTCGTCGAGGTGCTCGAGCGAGACGGTGAGGTTGCCGCCCTCGTCCGTGGCTGTCGCGAGGTTGACCGCAGTCCGCACGTCCATGGCAATCTCCTGACGCTCAGCCGGCGCTTCGCCGCCCCTGGGCCACCACATAGACTTCCGAGCTTTCCGCTCGGCTGGCGGGCGGCTTGGCGTGACGGACGCTCTCGAACCCGCGTTTGAGTTCGCCGAGCAGCGCCGTATCGAGGCCTCCCTGGAAGGCTTTTGTGACGAATGCGCCGCCGCGGGCGAGGCGCTCCAGCGCGAACAGGGCTGCAGCCTCAGCGAGCGCGCCCGTTTTGATCTGATCGGTGCGCGAATGTCCCGTCGTGTTCGCGGCCATGTCGGAGAGCACGAGATCAGGCCGCCCGCCGAGCGCGGCTTCGAGCGCCGGCTCCGCCTCCGGCGCCAGAAAATCCATCTCCAGCAATATCGCGCCGGGGATTGGGTCGATCGGCAGCAGATCGATGCCAACGACGGCGCCCGCACCGCGCTTCAGCGCCACCTGCGTCCAGCCTCCTGGGGCAGCGCCCAAATCGATGACGCGCAAGCCGCGCCCGAGCAGACCGCACCGCTCGTCGAGTTCGATCAGTTTGAAAGCCGCGCGCGACCGCCAGCCTTCCTCCTTCGCGCGCTTCACATAGGGATCGTTCAGCTGGCGTTCGATCCATGCCCGCTGCGACGGCGTCCGGCCCCTGTCGGCGCGCACGCGCTCGTACATGGAGCGACCGCCGCCGCCTGCTCCGGACCCGCCCGCCTTGGGCCGCCAACGGCGTTTCTCTTCGTCACTCACCGGCGTCGGCTCCGCCCGGCGCGGCGCAGAACGCCCGCCTCCGCCATCATGCCCAGCAGAAGCCCCTCGCGCAGGCCGCGATCGGCGACGCGCACGCGCCGCGCCGGCCAGACGCGGGACACCGCCTCCAGAATGGCCGCGCCAGGCGCCACGAGATCAGCCCGGTCCGGCCCGATGCAGGGATTGGCGGCCCGGCCGTGCGGCCCAAGCGCGCGCAGATGCGCGCCGGCGGCGCGAACATCAGCCATGGCCATCCACAGGCCGTCGACCTTGGAGCGGTTGTAGCGCGGCAAGCCGAGGTGGACGCCGGCAAGGCTGGTGACGGTGCCCGATGTGCCGACGAGGTGCCCGCTGGCCGTGAACAACGAACCGAACGCCGCCGGCGGGAGCGCGGAGAAAGCGGCCGTGATCTCGGCGACCAGGGCCTCGAACCCGGCCTCCGTCTCCAGCGCGCCGCCCCATTTTTCCGCGAGCGTGACCACGCCATACGGCGTCGACGCCCAATCGCGGATCGTCGGCTGGCCGGAGCGACGCGGCTCGACGAAGGACAATTCGGTCGAGCCGCCGCCAATGTCGATGATCAGGGCCATCGCGGCGTCGGGATCGATCAAGCCGGTGCACCCGGCCACGGCGAGGCTCGCTTCCTCCTCCGGAGCGATCAATTCGAGGCGAAGGCCGGTCTCGGCCTCGACCCGCGCGAGAAACTCCCCGCCATTGGCCGCCGTTCGGCACGCCTGGGTGGCGACCGCGCGGGTGCGAATGGCGTCCGATTGGGCGATCTTGCGCGCGCAAACCGAGAGCGCCGCGAGCGCACGCTGCATCGGCGCTTCGCCCAGGGCTCCGGTCGCAGCGAGCCCCTCGCCGAGCCGCACGATCTGAGAATAGCCGTCCACGATGCGAAATCCGGCCCCGACCGGCTGCGCGACGAGCAAACGGCAATTGTTGGTGCCCAAATCGACGGCCGCGAAGGCGGGACGCGCGGTCCGCGCTCGCCTTGCGGCCGTCCCCGCCCGTCTAGCAGGCGTAACGGCCTCGTCCATCGGTCAATTCCTGGGCGCCGCGGCGCCCGTCGTTGCGTTGAGCCTAGCAGGGCTGGCCTGACAGGTGAACTGGCGGCCATCTTGCGTAGATGGGAACCGCGACCTACGTTGAAGAGGTCCGAGTACTGACATAGTGGGTCAAAAGATGCGCCAAGCGCGATTTGCTATCGGTCAGGTCGTTAAGCACCGGATTTTTCCGTTCCGGGGCGTGATTTTCGACGTCGACCCAGTGTTCAACAACACAGAGGAATGGTGGACTTCGATTCCTGAAGCGATCAGGCCGCGCAAAGACCAGCCGTTCTACCATCTGCTCGCCGAAAACGGCGAAAACCATTACGTCGCCTATGTCTCCGAGCAGAATCTGTTGAACGACGATTCCGACGAGCCGGTCACCCACCCCCAGGTGTCGCTCCTGTTCAACGCCAACGAGGACGGCAGTTATAAGCTGAAGCCCTCAGTTCTGCATTGATGCCGGCGCCTCAGGCGCGCTGGAATTCGTAGAAGTCCGAGCCGAGCGGCAAAATGCCGGTCAAGGCGTCGAGCGCCTCATGGACCTCGCGGACGATCGAAGGATCGGCGAGATCGGCGGGGGCGTAGGTCTCCCGGTAATGCGCGCTCACCCAGGCTTCCAGCCGGTCGATACGGGCGTCATCCAACAGAAACCCCGGATTGATCCGCGCCATCTCCTGCGGCGTCGCAACGACGCGCAAGCGCAGGCAGGCGGGTCCGCCGCCATTGCGCATGCTCTCGCGCAGATCGAACGTCCGCACCTCGCCGATCGGGCCCTGTCCAGCCGTGAGATCGGCGAGATAGGCCGCGACCGCCGGCGTCTCTTCGACCTCGCGCGGGGCGATGAGCGTCAGTCTCGCCTGTCCGGGGAAGCGGACCAATTGGGCGTTGAACAGGTAGGAGGCGATCGCGTCCTCCAGGCTCACGCGGTCAGCGGGAACTTCAACGAAGATTGGTACGAACAGCCCGGCGGCCTTGGCGGCGATCTCGGCACGCAGCGCGTCGGGATCGGCGAACGCATCGGCGTGGAAAAACAGCACCTGTTCGCTCGCCACCGCGACAACGTCGTTATGGAAGGCGCCGGCGTCGATTGCCTTCGCCGATTGCCGGGCGAAGATCGTCCGGCCCGGATCGAGACCATGGGCGCGCGCGATGGCGCGCACCGATTCCAGCGTTTGGCGGGCCGGAAAGCGCTCCGGCGTTCCGATCCCGCCGGCCTCGCGGCCATAGACGAAAATCTCGACGCCCGCCGCGCCATGGGCGCCGCAAAGCCGCATGTGGTTGGCCGCGCCTTCGTCCGTGAACGCCGCCTGGGCCGGCAGCGGCGGATGCACCGCGAAATGCGCCGTATCCGGAAACACGCGCTGCAGCTGCCGCTCGGTGTGCGGCCCCTCGAGGAAGCGATGGAGCATGGTCGCGAGGTTCGCGGTCGTGAAATGGAGCCGGCCATCGGCGCAATCGGCGCTGGGGGATACCGTGGCCGCGTTGGCGGTCCACATGGACGACGCCGCGAGCGCCTGGCGCGCCAGGCTCGGCTCGGTCCGCATGGCGGCTTCCCAAACAGCGGCATCCGACCCCGAAAACCCGATCGACCGCAAGAACCGCAGATCCGGGCGGGCGACCGGCGCGAACACGCCCTGCGGCAGGCCGGCGTGGAGCAGCGCCCGCATTTTCGCGAGCCCCTGCAGAGCCGCCGCCCGCGGCCGGGCCACCTGATCGCGATTGGCCGCGCTCGCGACATTGCCGTACGACAGGCCGGCGTAATTGTGCGTCGGCCCGACAAGGCCGTCGAAATTGATCTCCACCGCGCTCATGACGGCAACCCCTCCGCCGGCAGCGCGACGGCGCGTTCGGCTTCCTGCGATGCAACGGGAAAAGCCGCGTAATCGGCGGCGTAGGCGGCGCTCGGTCGTCCGTTGCCGGACAATCCGGGACCGCCGAACGGAAGGGCCGAGGACGCGCCTGTCGTCGGTCTGTTCCAGTTTAGGATGCCAGCGCGGACGTCCTCGCGCACCCGCGCCCAGATTTCGGCGTCGTCGCTGATGAGCCCCGCCGCCAGACCGAAGCGCGTCGCATTGGCGAGCGCCACGGCCTCGTCGAGACTTGCGGCGCGATAGACCTGCAGAACCGGCGCGAAGATCTCCTCATCCGGCGGCGCCTGACCAGCGCCGATCTCGAGCAGCGTCGGTCTGATGAATGCCCCGTCGCGCAAGGCGCCGTCGGACGTGATCCGACGCGCGCCAGCGGCGATCAGCGACCCTACCGCCGCTTCGGCATGGGCGGCGGCATGGGCGCGCACGAGTGGACCCATGAACGGCTGGGGATCGGCGTCATAGGCGCCGATGCGGATCTGCGCCGCGAAGGCGGCAAGCGCGTCCAGCATTTCATCGCCGAAACGCCCGGTCGGCAGAATCAGACGGCGCGCGCATGAGCAGCGTTGGCCGGACGTGGCGAATGCCGAATGCGCGATGAGATTGGCCGCGATCTGCGGATCCGAAGGCGGCCAGACGATCAGCGGGTTGTTGCCGCCCATTTCCAGCGCGAGCGTCACCTCGGGCCGACCCGCGAACGCTTTGTGGATCATCAGCCCCGTCTGCGCCGAGCCCGTGAACAGCACCCCGTCGATCGGGGCTGCGAGCAGCGCGGCGCCGGCCTCGCGCCCGCCCTGGACGAGGTTCACGACGCCCGCGGGTGCACCCGCATCAGCCCAAGCCTCGACCATCAGCGCCGCAACGCCAGGCGTCAGCTCGCTCGGCTTGAACACCACCGTATTGCCGGCGAGCAGGGCCGGAACGATGTGCCCGTTCGGCAAATGGCCCGGGAAATTGAACGGTCCAAACACCGCCATCACGCCCCAGGCGCGATGCGCGAGCGCGACTTGACCGAACGCCGCCGCCTCGGCGCGCGCACCGGCGCGCTCGGCCTGCATGCGGATCGAAATGTCGATCTTCCCGACAATCGCTGTGACTTCGGTCTTCGCTTCCCAGAGCGGCTTGCCGGTCTCGCGGGCGATGGTGCGGGCGAAGACCTCTGCGCGCGCAGACACCAATGCGGCGAAAGCGCGCGCGCAGGCGATCCGCGCGTCGAGCGGCGTCCGCCGCCAGGGATCGAACGCAGCGCGAGCCGCGGCGACAGCCGCGTCGACATCGCCTGCTGACGCCCCGGCGCCCTCCCAGACCGGCGCGCCATAGGCGGGATCGACCGATGAAAACCGCGGCCCTGCGCCCGGCGTCCAGGTTCCATTGATGTAAAGTTCAGACCGCATCGCCAACCCACGCAATTACGTTTTCCCCCGCCCCGACGCCAAGCGCGCGCTGCACGGCTGGCGTCACGGCAATGACGTCGTCATTGACGTCGGCTTCGCACGCCACGCAGCGGAACCGCGCGAAATCCGGCGTCGCGATGAGCGCGCGCCGGGGACGCACCGGCGCCGGCGTCGACGCGAGCGTGAAGGGGCGCGATTCGCGCCGTGTGCGGATCGTTTCGCGCGGTGCGGTGAGGATCGGGCCGGCGTCGAAAATGTCGACCACATCGGCGTAGCGGAACCCTTCCCATTCCAGAAGCTTGCGCGCCGCCGCTCCGTCGGCGTGCGCCTGGCCGATCACGGCCCGCGCCGGCGCTGGCAGGAGGTCGGCGTAGATCGGATACTTCGGCATTAGATCGAGAATGAACTGGTTGTCCGTGACGGCGGAAAACCGGTCTGCTTCAGCGAAGTCCATGCGAAAAAAGGTCCGCCCCAGGTGCTCCCAGAACGGCGACTTTCCATGTTCGTCGACGACGCCGCGCAACTCGGAAACCACCGTGTCGCAGAAACGGTGCGGCGCGGCGGCCATCAACATGTACCGCGTCTGCGCCAACGCCCGCCCGACCCCGCCCGCTCGATACCCGGGATGCACGAACAGCGAGCCGACCTCACTGCATCCCATGAACTCGTTGACCAGGATCAAGACGTCGAGATCAAAGCGGCGCTGGGCGGCGGCGCTGCACTGGGCGATCTTCAGTACGCGGAAGTTGAAGAAGGGCTGCGTCGTCCCGATGCACGCTTTGACTCCAGCGAGGCCAACCATCCTCCCGGTCTCGATATGCTCTAGCGCCAGGATATAGCGCTGCGCCCCCGGCTCGGTGATGTCGGCCGCGAAATGCGCGAAGCTCTGCTCAAGGCGCGCTCCGAGCGTGCGATCATCCACGGCCAGGCTCGTAAAGCCCGGCCCCGCGAGATCGCGCAACGCAACGATGTCACGCAGATCGCCCTGCCCAGCTGCGCGGACTGCAAAGACCGGATCAGCCATGACGCAGCCCTCGCGCGTCGAAGCGACCCGATGCAAAGCCGTGGAGCAAAAGGAAGGACAGTTTGGCGCGGGCGGCGAAGCTGGGCATCAGCGCGAATTCCTCGGGGGAGTGGAGATTGCCGCCGCATGGGCCGAGCGTATCGATGTTCGGGCAGCCGGCGGCGGCGAGATTGTTGCCCTCGCACACCCCGCCTGAAGGCCGAATGGCGATGTCGAGGCCGAGATCAGCGCCGGCGTCGCGGGCGTAGCCGATGAGGCGCTCCTGGGCCGGCGTGAGCGGCTTGGGGGGTCGCGTTATGCCGCCGTGCAGATGCGCGCGGATGCCCTGCCGCGCGCCGACCTGCTCGACGACCGTGCGCACCGCGGCGAGCGCCCAGTCGCGCCCCGCATCATCCGGCGCCCGCACATTGAAGCGCACGACGGCGCCGGCGGGCACCATGTTCACCGGCGCGCCGCCGTCGATAGCGCCGCAATTGAAGGTGACGCCGGCGCGCTGACCATTGAGCGCCTCAAGCCTCAGGACCGCATCGGCGGCAGCCGCGATCGCGCTGCGTCCATCCTCGAAGGCGCGCCCGACGTGGGCGGCGCGGCCTTCGAGAATGAGGCTGAAGTTCCCAGATCCCTTGCGTGCGCCGACCAGGGCGCCGTCCGGCAGTCCGGGTTCGTACGTCATGCCGACATGGGCGCGCGCGCCAAGGTCAGCCAGCAACGGCGCGCTGCCAGGCGACCCGATTTCCTCGTCCGGACTCAACAGCACTTCATACCCAACATGCGCCGCTTCCGGCGTTTTCTCGAAGGCGGCGAGCGCGGCGAGCATCACGGCGATCCCGCCCTTCATGTCGGCGACGCCCGGGCCATTCAGCGTTTCAGCATCAAGGCGGACGGGGGTTTGAAACGGGCTCGCGCCGGGAAACACGGTGTCATAATGGCCGGTCAGCGCGACCTGGAGCAGTGCGTCCGGTCGAACGCGGACCCGCAAGGCGACTCCGTGCTCGGTTTCAGCGATGGAGCCGTCAGCCTTGACCGCCGGCATCGGCGCAAGCGCCACCCGCTCAAGGTCGCCCGGCAAGGTCGCCAGCGCCGGCTCGAGCGCCTGCGCCATGCGCGCGAGACCAGCCAGTTCCCGGCTGCCCGAATTGATCGCCGACCAGGCCTCGGTCGTCGCGATGAGATCGGGACCGGCCTCGTCAAGCCGCTCCAATAACTGAAGCACGGCGGAGGGCGCCGCCGCGTGATTGGGGTCTCGTTGGGTCATCGGCGCACATTGCCCGGCCCTTCGCCTTTGTCCACCCCAGGGGTTCGGACTGGATCTGGGACCGGCAGCTCAAACGAAAACGGGCCCGGCTTGCGCCGGGCCCGTTCCGATCACGAGGATCGAAGGCTTATTTGAAGCCGATCGTGACGACCGAACGACGGTTCAGCGGCTCGCGCACGCCGTCCTTCGTGGCCTTGTCGAGGTTCGTCTCGCCAGCGCCTTGCGTCGTGACGACGCCGGCCGGGATACCGCGGGCGACCAGGGCGTCGCGGACGACCGTCGCGCGGCGCTCGGACAGCGCGAGGTTGTACTTCGGCGAACCCGACGTGTCGGTGTAGCCGACGACCGCAACCGCAGAGACGTTGCAAGCCTTGGCGCGGGCCACGGCGGCGTCGATCGTCTCGAGCGCGGCTTGGTTCAGGTTGTTGCGATCCCACTCGAAGTAGACCTTGAACGAGTCGGTCGGGCAGACCTGCACCGGCGGCGGAGCCTCAGGCGGCGGCGGCGGCGGGGGCGGCGGCGGGGGGGGGGGGGCGGCGGCGGCGGCGGCGGCGGAGCCGCGAACGACCAGCGCAGGCCGACCGTGGCCGCTTGGTGGGTGTATTCAGCGCCCGTCTTGCCGGTCACTGCGCCCGTCGTGCGGACAAACTCAAGGTCCGAAGCCTTCAGGTAGCGGTAGCCGATATCCAGAGCCAGACGCTCCGTCACATCGAACGCCAGGCCAACGAGGCCCTGATAGGCGAGCGCGGTGTCGCTGTCGTTGACGAGCGTGCCGGGAACTGGGCTCGCCGCAGAGAGGTCCGCGCGCGCCAAGCCGACGCCGACGCCGATGTAGGGGTGAACCCGGCCAGCTTTGTTGAAGTCGTAGATGCCGTTCAGGAGGCCCGTCCACACATGGGTGTCGGAGCCGTCACGGATGCCCGAGGTCGCGGTCGCCGGCGTGGCGTCGATCGCGTTCCAACGATGGCCGAGCTCGGTCTCAAGGCGGAAGCCGTTGCCGAACTTGTAGCCGAGGCCGAGATGTTGGGTCCACTCGTTGCTGAGCGTGCCCTTACCGCCAAAGCCCGGGCTATTGTCGAGCTTGGCTTCGCCATCCACGGTGTAGCCGGCGTCCGCGCGGCCATACCATCCCTCAGCGGCCATGGCCGACGGGGCTGCAATCATCACCGCGGCGAGAGCCGTGGCGCCTTGAAGCACCTTTTTCATTCCAATCCCCTCAGTTAACCGCCCGGCCCGCTGCTTCCGCAGCGCAATCCGGAACACGGCGTAAACCGCATTAACGCACGCCTTTACACCGGATTCAGCGGGAAGGCGATACTGTATACGCTCAGGTTACCGCAAAGGGTCCTGCATCTGACGCAATTCGGCCACACCGAAACCCCGCGGATTAACCCGTCGTCACTGAACGAGATTGCACCAATGCCCGGGTTCACCGTTCTTCAAGGCGGCTGGACTATGACTGTGGCGATGACGTCCTCCGCCCCCCTTTTTGACCGCCCCGCGATCGTAGCGGGCGAGGACAAGCTTCAGACCGATGTCATCGCCGACCTCATCCGCGGCGTCGTCGCGCCCGAGGTGGTGCGGGCCCGGGAATACAAGCACGGCATCGCCCTCGCCCGCGCCGGCGGCTTCGCCCTGCACCTCGTAGGATGGGACAAGAGCCCGCCCGACGCCCTCGACTACGTGGTTCGGTTGCGCCGCGATCGCGACAACCGCGATCGGGCGGCGCCGGTGATCATCCTGTGCGCCGCGCCGACGGCCAACGACTACAAAATGGCGCAAGAGGCCGGCGCGACGGCTGTGTTCGCCAAGCCCATCGCGCTCGGCTCGCTCATGAAGCTGTTCGAGAAGGTCAAGGCGGACCCACGCCCGTTCGTCGATGCGCAATCCTACATCGGCCCGTGCCGACGCCGCGCCATCCTCAGCGGCGGGCCGAAGCGGCGGCGCGCCGACGCCGCGACGACCGTCACGAGCGGTTACACCGCCGGCGCCATCAAGGACGCCGTAATCCTTTTTCGACAGGTGTCGTCCGGAGACCTCGCGGGCGCGGCCGAGACGTGCGCGCGTCTGCAAAAGGCGAGCGACACGGCTTCCGATGCGCCAATGGCCGAGGCCCTCGCGCTCATCGCGCCCTATCTTCGCGGGTCGGACGCGCCGCACCGCGACAGCGTTCCCAGCGTCGGCGCGGCGGCCGTGGTGCGGCTCGCCCAGACGATCGGTGCGGACGAGAGCCAACGTGGCGCCCTGCGCGACGGTGTCGCGAAACTTGCCCGCAAGGTCGCCGCCGTCCGTTAAGCGCGCCGCTTACAACGGGATGTTGTCGTGCTTTTTCCAGTGGCTCTCGACCTTTTTGGTCTTGAGAGCCTTGAGCGCGCGGATGATGCGCCGGCGCGTCTCTCGCGGCATGATCACATCGTCGAGATAGCCGCGCGACGCCGCCACGAACGGATTGGCGAAGCGGTCCTTATACTCCTTCTCGCGGGCGGCGAGCTTTTCCGGATCGCCCGCGTCGGCGCGGAAGATGATCTCGACGGCGCCCTTGGCGCCCATGACGGCGATCTCGGCCGTTGGCCAGGCGTAATTGACGTCGCCGCGCAGGTGCTTGGAGCCCATCACGTCGTAGGCGCCGCCATAGGCTTTGCGGGTCACGACGGTCACCTTAGGCACGGTGGCTTCGCCGTATGCGAACAAGAGCTTGGCGCCGTGCTTGATGAGGCCGCCATATTCCTGGCGCGTGCCCGGCAGGAAGCCCGGTACGTCGACGAACGTCACGATCGGGATGTTGAACGCATCGCAGAAGCGCACGAACCGCGCCGCCTTGCGCGAGGCGTCGATGTCGAGCACGCCCGCAAGCGTCATCGGCTGGTTCGCCACGAAACCGACGGGCGCACCATCCAGGCGGCCGAAGCCGGTGATGATGTTCTTGCCGAAGTCCTTGCCGATTTCGAAGAAGTCGCCCTCGTCCGCGACCTTCTCGATCAGCTCCTTCATGTCGTAGGGCTTGTTGGGATTGTCCGGGATCAGCGTATCGAGGCTCGGCTCCTCTCGGGCCGGATCGTCGAACGTCGGCCGCGTCGGCGGGGCTTCACGGTTTGAGCCGGGCAGAAAGTCGACCAGCCGGCGCATCTGGATCAGGGTCTCGAAGTCGTTCTCGAACGCGCCGTCCACCACGCCAGACTTGCCGGCGTGCACGCGGGCGCCGCCCAGCTCCTCGGCCGTGACGTTCTCATTGGTGACGGTCTTCACGACGTCGGGACCGGTCACGAACATGTAGCTCGTGTCCTTCACCATGAAGATGAAATCCGTCATCGCCGGCGAATAGACGTCCCCGCCCGCGCACGGGCCCATGATGACGCTGATCTGGGGGATGACGCCCGAGCCCCAGATGTTGCGCATGAAGATTTCGGCGTAGCCGGCGAGACTGTCGACGCCCTCCTGGATGCGCGCGCCGCCGGCGTCGAAAATGCCGATGCAGGGCGCCCCGTTCTGCAGGGCCTTGTCCTGGACCTTCACGATCTTCTCGGCATGCGCCATCGAAAGCGAGCCGCCAAACACCGTGAAGTCCTTGGAAAACACGTAGACCAGCCGGCCGTTGATCGTGCCCCACCCCGTGACGACCCCGTCGCCCGGCACTTTCTGGTCCTGCATGCCGAAATCGGCGCAGCGGTGCTCGACGAACATGTCGAGTTCCTCGAAGGAGCCCTCGTCCAGCAGCAATTCGATCCGCTCGCGGGCCGTTAGCTTGCCCTTGGCGTGCTGGGCTTCGCGCCGCCGCTCGCCGCCGCCGGCCCGGGCGGCCGCGCGCTTCGCTTCGAGGGCGTCGATGATCTCTTTCATGGGGAGGGCCTTGGCGATCGAAAGGGGAGGCGTTTGCTCGCGCGGCCATTCGCGCCTGTCAAGACGACCGTTTCAATCCCCGTTAGGTCAAGGTCGCGAAAAACCTTTCCAGGGCGGCGAACTCGGCGGCCTGTCCCGTAAGGCGCGCGCGGGCCTCTGCGTCCTCGCCCCAGGTCTCGAGCGCCCAGTCCTCATCGAGCGCCGCAGCACCGGCTGCTTCGGCCGCGTTCAATACCCGATGCAGCATCGCGAAGGCGATGACGCATGACCCCGCCAGGCCGGCCGCGTGGGCAAGGCCAGTCAATCGGAAGTCGTCCAGCGCCGCCGCGCCAGCCGCGACCACAGGGACGGCCTCGAGATTGCGGGGGTCGATCGCGATCCCGACGACCGCATGCAGACGCACGCCGATCGCCCCGTGCGCCCAGGCAAGCAATGGGTCCCAAACGGCCGACTGGCGCTCGACCAGCCGCGCCGGTCGATCGGCGCGGTGGCAAACGAGATCCGTCTCCGCGAACTTGGCGACCGAAGCGACGATGGCGTCGCGCGTGCGCGGGGTCCGTTCGACCGCGACATTGGCGAGACGGGTAAGCGGCATGGCCGCCGGTCTGATCTCGTCGTCCTGCGCCGCCCACTCGGCTGCGCAGGCCTTTGCGAGCGCGAGCGTCGGCGTCGCGAAGACGAGGCGACCGGGCGTGCGCAAGGTGCGTCCGTCAAGGCTCACGCCGTACCCGCCCTCCACCGGCACAGGCTCGGCTTTTTCATAGAAGCGGCGCGCGGCTCCACTCATCGACAATCCCCGGACAGGTCGCGCATCAGCGGCCTGCGAACGCCGACAATTCCTCCGCCAATTCGGCGAACGTCAAGGCGACGTGATGGGCGCCGCCGTCGCGGACCTCGTCGATCGTATGGAAGCCCCAGGCGACGCCCTGCGCCGTGCAGCCGGCGGCGCGCGCCATCTGCATGTCAAAGCTCGTGTCGCCGATCATGATGGTATCGTGCGGCAAACGTCGGGTGGCGTCCATGTTGAGACGGAGCATGTGCGGATCGGGCTTGCCGGGCCCATCGTCGGCGCAGAAGGCGCAGGCGAAGAAGTCCGCGAGACCGTGATTGGCGAGGAAAACATCGACGCCGCGGCGCGCCTTGCCGGTCGCGACGCCCAAGGTCCAGCCGTCCTCGCGCAGGCGTGTGAGCGTTTCGAAGGCGCCATCATAGAGGGGTTCGACGAGACCTGCGGCGCGATTGGCGATGAACGCGGACTTGTACGCCTCCGCGAGCGCCGCATAGCGATGCTCTGGGAGATCCGGCGCGAGAACCTTGATGGCCGGCGCGAGCGAGAGGCCGACGATCCGGCGCGTTTCCTCATAGGTGGGCGACGCCAGGTCGAGCGCCTCGAAGGCCTGCGCCATCGCGGCGGCGATCGAGCGGCGGCTGTCGACGAGCGTGCCGTCGACGTCGAATACAGCGAACTTCGGCATCAGGTTTCGAACAATTCGAACGGGCGGCGTCCGTCACGCTCCTCGAAGCCCAGCGCCTCGAAGGTGTTCTTCATGTGCGGCGGGATCGGCGCAACCAGCGACAGCGTCGATCCGTTCGGATGCGGACATTCGAGCGCGCGCGCGTGCAGATGAAGCTTTGCGTCGAGTCCGCCGGGCGTCTCGAGATCGCATTTATACTTCGGGTCGCCGAGGATCGCGCAGCCGAGTTCGGCCATGTGAAAGCGCAATTGGTGGGTGCGGCCGGTGACCGGCTTGAGCGCGACCCAACTCGCCTTGCCGGCGTTCGAGATCGTCGCGTAATCGGTGATCGCGAATTGCGCGCCCTCTTCGCCATGGGCCGCCGCTCGGATTTGCTCGCGATCGCTTTCATGGGCGCCGGAGGCCTTCTTGAGCCAGCCGCGCATCTCACCCTCAGGGGGCTTCGGCGCGCCGAGCACGACGGCCCAATAGAGCTTGCGCGTCTCGCGGGTCTTGAAGGCGCGCGACAGCATGGCCGCGGCGCGCGGATTGCGGGCTAACAGTAGAATGCCGGAGGTGTCGCGGTCGAGACGATGCACGAGCTTGGGCTTCTCGCGGTATTCGAATGTGAGCCCGTCGAGCAGCAGATCGAGGTGGCGCGCGGTCTTGGATCCGCCCTGCACCGCGAGGCCATGCGGCTTGTTGAGCGCGATCACGTCGGCGTCGCGATAGATGACGAGGCTTTTGACGAACGCCGTGTCCTTCTCGGACGGGCCTTCATACACCGGACGGGTCTCGGGATCCGGCAAAGGCGGAACACGGACGACCTGGCCTGGATTGAGACGGTCGGCGGCCTTGGCGCGGGCGCCGTCGACGCG
Organism: Caulobacterales bacterium; assembly: GCA_049317545.1. GTDB lineage: Bacteria > Pseudomonadota > Alphaproteobacteria > Caulobacterales > Aquidulcibacteraceae > REEB506. The sequence continues at coordinate 18,280 of JBMOIB010000025.1, forward strand.
GATCTGGCCGGTGCGCAAAAGCTTTTCGATCTGGCTCTGCGTCAGGTGCGGGAACCGCCTGCGGAACCAGCGGTCGAGCCGCACTTCGCCTTCGTCGGGGCCGACTTCGAGGGTTTCCACCTGCTTCACGTGGCCATGCTCCGTCCAAGCGCCAGTCCGGCGGCGACGGCCGCGATCGAAAACCCCACCGAAGCGGCGGCATAAGCCGCTGCCGGCGCGAACGCGCCCCGCTCGATCATCAAGACCGTTTCAAGCGAAAACGCTGAAAACGTCGTAAAGCCGCCCAGCACACCGGTCCCGAGCAGCAGCACGCGCATACGGTCATGGCTGGCCGACCCGATCAACAAACCCATCGCAAAGCCGCCAACGACGTTGATGAACAACGTGCCCCACGGAAAACCTGTCCCGAACAGCCGCGCCGCGGCCAGGCCGATCCCGTAACGGGCGCTCGCGCCAAGAGCGCCTCCGAGCGCGACGAGCGCCAATCCATGCATCGGCAATGCCTTAGCGCCGTTTGCCTGCCGACGGAAGCTGCTGCGCCTAACGGGGGCCAAGGTTGGCGAGCACCATCCGCGCGTCATAAGCCTGCGGATTAGCCGGTTTGGGCCCCGCGCCGAGGCGAATGTCGAGCCGCGCAACCGCCCACCCCGCGCCGCCCAGCGGTATGCCCACCGAAGCGCCCGCGCCAACCGAGGTGCGCCCGCCGGAAAAACCGCCGGCGCCGATCGAGATGGACGTGCGCGGCGCGGGGCCGGCCTCCCGATCGAGCGTGCGGGCGTCGACGATGAACCAGTCCCGGCGCTCGGCCAGGGTGATTTCGGCGGCCCGACGCAAGGCGAAATTCTCGATCACGTCCGGTGCGCCGGCGCCGCGATACGTCACGCGAAACCGGTCGGTCTCGATCCGCGTTTCGGAGAAACCGGCGCCGTTGGCGCGCGCGGCGGGCGCGTAGGCGGCCGGCGTTGCGCAGGCGGCGAGCGCAAGGGCGAGGAAGATCGACGCGAGAAAGGGTGATTTCATGGGACCGGCTCCGCAGCGACGGACGCCGGCGATTGCGCAGAGCCGAGCCCGAGCGCGGCGACGGCGTCCTGAAAATCCTTTGGCGGCGGCGCTTCGAGGCGCAAACGCCCGCCCTCGGGATGCGGCAGATCGAGCGCGGCGGCGTGGAGCATCACGCGCTGCGCGGGGACGCCGCCGAGGCCGAACAGTCCCCCATACTTGCCGTCGCCGAAGATCGGCCGACCGATGCTCGCGAGGTGCACGCGGATCTGATGCATGCGGCCGGTCTGCGGTTCAGCCTGCACCAGCGCGGCTGCCCCCTGCGCAGCGCGCGTGGCGTAGATCGTTGAGGCATCCTGTGCGCCTTCCTCGCCGGGCCTTGCGATGCGGATCAGATCGACGCGGCCTTTGCGGGTGCGCACCAGCGGCGCGTCCATGCGGCCCTCCTGCGGCGTCGGCGCGCCGCCGCACACGATCGCGAGATAGGTCTTTGCGACGTCGCGATTGGCGAAGGCTGCCGACAGCGCCGCCGTCGCAGTCTTGGTCCGGCCGGCGACGATGATCCCACTCGTTTCGCGATCGAGGCGGTGCGCGAGGCGCGGGATCGTGCGCGGATTGCGCGCCAGCTCCTTGAGCATTTCGTCGAGGCTCTCGACGATCCCGCCGCCGCCCTGCGCCGCGAGCCCGGCGGGTTTGGCGAGCGCCAGGATCGCGCGGTCCTCGTAGATGATCCAATCGCGGAGGGACATGTCAGGCGCCGCCCTTCCTGCGCTCGGCGCGGATTTTGCGCCAATACGCGAGGCGCTCGCCGATCCGCGTTTCGGCGCCGCGATCGCTGGGCCGATAAAAGACGCGCCGCTCCATTTCGTCCGGGAAATAGGATTGGCCAGAGAAGCCGTCCGGCGCGTCGTGATCGTAGGCATAGCCGGCGCCGTAGCCGAGTTCCTGCATCAACCGCGTCGGGGCGTTGCGGATGTGCAGCGGCGGACCGAGCGCGCCGGTGTCGCGCGCCGCGGCCTGCGCAGCTTTCCAGGCGACATAGGCCGCATTGCTCTTGGGCGCGCTCGCGAGATGCAGCGTCGCGTGCGCGAGGTGAAGTTCGGCTTCGGGCTGGCCGAGGAAATGGACGGCGTCTTTCGCCGCATTGGCGACGAGCAACGCGGTGGGATCGGCGAGGCCGATGTCTTCACTGGCGGCGCGCACGAGGCGGCGCGCGATGAACATCGGATCCTCGCCGCCGCCGAGCATCCGCGCCAGCCAATAGAGCGCCGCATCCGGATCGGAGCCGCGGATCGATTTGTGCAGCGCCGAGATGAGATTGTAGTGCTCTTCACGATCCTTGTCGTAGGCCGGCGCGCGCCTTTGAAGAGTGCGGGCGATGCCCTGGGCGTCGAGGCGTTCGGTCGGGTCGAGCGCGAAAACTTCCTCCGCGAGCGCGAGCAGGTGCCGACCATCGCCATCGGCGAACGCCATCAGTGCGGCGCGGCCATCGTCCGTTACTGGCAAGGCGCGGGCGAGCAATTCTTCGGCGCGGGTAAGGAGCAGCTCGAGCGCGGCCTCGTCGAGCCGCTTCAACACGAAGACCTGCGCCCGCGAAAGAAGCGCCGCGTTGATCTCGAAGCTGGGGTTCTCGGTCGTCGCGCCGACCAACGTGACGACGCCTTCCTCGACGTAGGGCAAGAACCCGTCCTGCTGGGCGCGGTTGAAGCGGTGGATTTCGTCCACGAAGAGCAGCGTGCCGGCGCCCGCGGTGCGGCGCACGCGTGCGGCTTCGAACGCCTTCTTCAAATCGGCGACGCCTGAAAAGACCGCCGAAATCTGTTGGAACTCGAGCCCGGCCTGTGCGGCGAGAAGACGCGCAATGGTCGTCTTCCCGACGCCCGGCGGCCCCCACAAGATCATCGAGGCGAGGCGCTTCTGCTTGAGCATCCGCCCGATCGGGGCCTCCGCCGCCAAGAGATGCGCCTGACCGACGACATCCTCTAGACGCGCCGGCCGCAGGCGATCCGCCAGCGGCCGCGGCGCATCCCGATCAAGACCCGCGGCGGAAAAGAGATCGCTCATGCGTCGATCCTACGCCCATTCGCGAGCTGCGTCAGAGGCGGATGTTGAGTTCCGCCCGTTCGCCGCCGCGCTCGATCACGATCCGCCATTGGGCGCCGGCTGCCTTTATCAGACGCTCGAGGTCGGCGGTGGTGCGCACCGGTTGGCCGTTGACCTCGCGGACGATGTCGCCGGGCCGCAGGCCGAGCTGGGCGGCCGGCCCGCCATTGTCCATCGCCTGGACGTAGACGCCGGTTGCGAATGGATCGAGGCCGGCCTCTTCGGCAGCGCCGGGCGAGAGCGTCACCACCCGCGTGCCGGCGAGCGGGTTGCGGCCCGAAATATCGCGCGGATCCGGCGCCGGCGTACGCGGCGGCGCTTCCGCGCGCGCCGCGAGCGTCTGGCGCTGCTGGCCGCGGATGATCTGCATCTTGATGTCGGCGCCAGGGCGCTGCGTCGCCGCCTGGAAGCGCACGCCCTGCTCGTCGTTCACCTCGGCGTCGTTGACCGTCAAGACGACGTCGCCAGCGCGCAGACCAGCGCGCGCCGCCGGACCGCCGGGATAGACTTCCGTGACGAGAACGCCGCGCGGGCGATCGAAGCCGAGCGAGCGCGCAACGTCGGACGTGACAGGCTGGCCGCGCACGCCGAGCCAGGGGCGCACGACCGTCCCGCTCGTCACCGCCGATTCGACGACGCGACGCACCATTTCCGAGGGGATCGCGAAACCGATGCCGACCGATCCTCCGGACTCGGAGAAAATCGCGGTGTTGACGCCGACGAGATCGCCGTTGGAATCGACCAGCGCGCCGCCGGAATTGCCCTTGTTGATGGCCGCGTCGGTCTGGATGAAGAACGAGAAATCATTGATGCCGACGTCGGTGCGGGCGAGCGCGGAGATAATGCCGCTCGTCACTGTCTGTTGCAGGCCGAACGGATTGCCGATCGCCAGCACGAGATCACCGACCTGGGCCTTGCGGGTGTCGGCGAAAGCGAGCGCGGGCAAGCGTTGGCCCTTGGCGTCGATGCGCAGCACGGCGAGGTCGGTGCGCGGATCGGCGGTGATGAGCTTGGCGTCGAATTCGCGGCGGTCGGACAAAACGACCTTCAATTGCTGGGCGCCCTCGACCACGTGGTTGTTGGTGACGATCACGCCGTCAGCGCGCACCAGGACGCCCGAGCCGAGCGAGCGCTGGATCTGGTCGCGCGGCACGCCGAAGAATTGCGCAAACGGCCCGAACGAGGGATCGGCCACGATCGTGCGCGTGACGCGCTGGGCGTAGACGTTGACGACCGCCGGGGACGCCTTGGCCGCGATCGGCGCGAGCGACAAGCGCATCTCGTCCCGGCTCGCTGGCAATCGGCGATCGTCCGAGCCGGCCTGGGCGAGGATCAGGCCCGCATCGGCCGGGGCCGACGGCCCGCTCGCGCCTGCGGGCGGCTCGGCGCCGCCGGTGGAGGGCGGCGCGCTGCAGGCGATGAGGGCGGCGGCGAAGAGGCACGCGGACGCGTACGAGCGCATGAAGGCATCCTTCTCGCAATGAAGACGCGGGCGTTTAAGGCGGCGATCAAGGCCTAAGCATGGCGGCGAGCGCAGCGAGCTGGGCCTGCATCCATTCGCCATAGCGCCGTTGGAACAGCGCGTCGGGGAATCCATGGCGGGCGACGTGTTCACGCGGCACTTTGAGCCAGCCCTTGTGGGTCACGGTGACGCGCGTTTCAGGCCCGACGGGGTCGAACGCCACATCAACCTCGCCCTCCATGTCAGGCGCAAACGTGGCGGCGCGCCATCCGAAGACCAGCCGTCGCGGCGGTTCCCAGATGCGAATGCGGCCGATCTCGAACACTTTACCGTCGGCGAGGATTTCGACGAAGCGGCCGCCCGGACCAGGCTCGAACGCCATGCGTCCCGGCGAACGCGGGGTCGCCGCAAACAGCGGATTGTGCCGCCACCATTGGCCGACCTCCTCGGTGAAGGCCTGAAAGGCGCGCGCCGGGCTCGCTTGAACGCGCAGCGACACGCTTACGGCGTCATGCATCGCGCTCGTTCTCCAGGTGCGCCTTGAAGGCTGCGAGTTCGTCGACCCAGAGGTTCTCGGTGGCCTCCAGCCAAGCGCGCAGCGCGGCGATCGGCTCACGCCGCAGACGGTAGATGCGCACCCGGGCGTCGAAAGCCGGATGCTCGTCGTCCACCAGGCCTCCGGCGCGGAGCGTTTTCAGATGCTTGCTCATCACCGGCGCGGTGACGCCGAGCCGCGCGGCGAGCTCGCCGGCCGCATGTGGCCTCTCGCGCAGCGCGTCCACGACCTGACGGCGGACGGGATCGGCGAGTGCGGCGAGCGTGCGATCAATCGCGGCGCTCATCGAATCTCGGTCTTGAGGCCGCCGCCGCGAGCGTCCCACTCTTCCGGCGCAAGCGCTTCGACGGTCTGCCCAAAGGTCCAGATGTGACCCTCGGGGTCGCGCGCCCGGTAGGTGCGGTCGCCGTAGAATTGGGTTTCCGGCTCCGCGAGAATGACCGCGCCGGCGGCGCGCGCGCGTTCGCAATGGGCGTCGATGGCGTCGGTCAAATGCACGTGCACCGTCTGGGTGGTCCTGCCGTCCAGCGAGGCGGGGCTACGGGTGGCCTCGTCCCATTCATTGCCGATCATGACGAGCCCATCGCCCATGCGCATTTCGGAATGGGCGATCTTGCCCTCGCCGTCGCGGATGATCATCGCCGGTTCGAAGCCGAAGGCGCTTTCGAGCCAGACCAGCGCAGCTTCGGCGTCTCTGTAGCAAAGTGCGGACGTGAAGACCGTGCGGGGCGGCAGCGACATGTTTCTCTCCGGCTCAATCTTTGCCATTTTTAGCAATTAAACCGGCGAAAGAAAAGCCCGCCGGTAGGCGGGCCTTCTCGATGTCAGGTCAACGCGTGGCGTCAGTCGTCCGCGCGCGCCTGAACCGGGCCGCTGTCCTGGCCCTTGGCGTTGACGTCGCGGTCGACGAATTCGATCACGGCCACCGGCGCGTTGTCTCCATAACGGAAACCAGCCTTGAGGATCCGCGTGTAGCCACCGGCGCGCGCCTTGTAGCGCGGTCCGAGCGTGTCGAAGAGCTTCTTGGCCTGCGTCTCATCGCGCAGACGCGAAATCACAAGCCGGCGGGCGTGAAGATCGCCGCGCTTGGCGAGCGTGATGAGCTTTTCGACGACCGGACGAAGAGCCTTCGCCTTCGGCAGCGTGGTGACGATCTGCTCGTGCTTGATCAGCGACGCCGCCATGTTCGCCAGCATCGCGGTGCGGTGGCTGGCGGTGCGGTTGAGCTTCTTCTGGGCGACGCCGTGACGCATGATTCAATCCCCTTGGGCGGCTCCTCGCGGAGCGGCTCAGATCTGGTCTTCGTACTTCTTGGCGAGATCCTCGATGTTCTCCGGCGGCCAGTTCTCCACGGCCATGCCGAGATGGAGCCCCATGCCAGAGAGCACTTCCTTGATCTCATTCAACGACTTGCGGCCGAAGTTCGGGGTACGGAGCATTTCCGCCTCGGACTTCTGGATCAGGTCGCCGATATAGACGATGTTGTCGTTTTTCAAGCAATTAGCCGAACGCACGGACAATTCCAACTCGTCGACCTTCTTGAGAAGCGACGGGTTGAACGGCAGATCCGGCTTGTCCGAGACGTCCTTCTTGGCCTTCGGCTCTTCGAAGGTGATGAACACCTGCAATTGGTCCTGAAGGATGCGCGCCGCATAGGCGACGGCGTCTTCCGGGCGAAGCGCCCCGTTGGTTTCGACTTCGAGGATCAGCTTGTCGTAATCGAGGACCTGGCCTTCGCGGGTGTTTTCGACCCGATAGGCGACACGGCGGACCGGCGAATAGATCGAGTCGATCGCGATGAGGCCAATCGGCGCGTCGTCCGGGCGATTGCGCTCGGCGGCGACGTAGCCCTTGCCCGAGGCGACGGTGAGCTCCATCCGGATCGTCGCGCCGTCATCGAGGGTGCAGATCTCATGCTCGGGGTTCAGGATCTCGATGTCGCCGGTCGTCTGGATGTCCTTGGCCTTCACAGGGCCCGGGCCGGTCGCCTTCAGCATCAAGCGCTTGGGGCCTTCGCCGCGCATCTTGATCGCAACCTGCTTCAGGTTGAGGACGATGTCGGTGACGTCCTCGCGCACGCCGGCGATCGAGGAGAATTCATGGACGACGTTGTCGATCTGGACCGCGGTGATCGCGGCGCCCTGGAGCGACGACAGCAGGACGCGGCGCAGCGAGTTGCCGAGCGTCATGCCGAAGCCGCGCTCGAGCGGCTCGGCGATCAGCGTCGCGCGGCGACGGCTGTCGAAGCCGTGCTCGATCACGGGCTTCTTCGGACGGATCAGTTCGAGCCAGTTCTTTTCAATGGACATCGGCAACTCGCTTCTGGCGCTTCATTCGGATGCAACGGACCCGGGCCGCCCGGCCGCAAAGCGGACCGGCGCGACCACGAAACGGGCCGGCGCGGCGAACTTAGACGCGGCGACGTTTGGGAGGACGGCAGCCGTTGTGCGGGATCGGCGTGACGTCCTTGATCGAAGTGATGGTGAAGCCAACGGCCTGCAGAGCGCGCAGAGCCGATTCGCGCCCCGAACCCGGACCCGACACGTTCACCTCGATGGTGCGCATGCCGTGTTCCATGGCCTTGCGGCCGGCGTCTTCGGCGGCGACCTGGGCGGCGTACGGCGTCGATTTCCGCGAGCCCTTGAAGCCCATGGCGCCGGCGCTCGACCAGGAGATCGCGTTGCCCTGAGCGTCGGCGATCGTGATCATCGTATTGTTGAAGCTCGCGTTCACGTGGGCGACGCCCGACGCGATATTCTTGCGCTCGCGCTTGCGGACGCGCTGCTGGGACTGTTCCTTGGCCATCGTCGTCTCGCTGGATTACTTGCGGGTCGCTTGCTTCTTGCCAGCGATCGGCTTGGCGGGACCCTTGCGGGTGCGGGCGTTGGTGTGCGTGCGCTGGCCGCGCACCGGCAGACCGCGGCGATGACGCAGGCCGCGGTAGCAGGCGAGGTCCATCAGACGCTTGATGTTCTGCGCGACCTGGCGACGGAGGTCGCCTTCAACGTAGAAGCGATCTTCCTGACCGGCGCGGTCGATGTATTCACGGATCTGCAGCACTTCCGCATCAGTCAATTGATTGACGCGACGGTCCGCGGCGATGCTCAGGTCTTCGCAAAGCTTCTTTGCGATCGCCGGGCCAATGCCGTGGATGTACTGCAGCGCGATCACAACGCGCTTCTGGGTCGGAATGTTGACGCCGGCGATCCGCGCCATGGAAGACTACTCCAAATAAGACGGCGTCGCCCGCCGGGGCCCGCTCAGCGGGCGTCCGACGGAGGACGCGGCGAAATCATCGCGAAGCTGGCCCTTATAAAGGTCGCTTCGAGAACGTCAACCACGCGTTATGCGCGGCTGGGCGACTTTCCAGCGATCGCACGTGCGATCGCCTGAGAAACAGCATCGATGGCGGCCATGCCGTCCACCGGGGTGAGGTTGCCGCGCTCCTTGTAATAGGGAACGAGTGGCGCGGTTTGGTCATTGTAGGCCTTGAGGCGAACGGAGAAGGTCGCCGGATTGTCGTCCGGACGGCCCTGCTCTTCGAACCGCTTCGTGACCCTGGCCATAAGTGCGCCGTCGTCGACCTCGAGGCGGATGACCAGATCGATCGCCTGACCACGACGGGCCAGAAGATCATCCAGCGCAGTGGCCTGCGGGACGGTGCGCGGGAAGCCGTCGAAAATGAATCCCGGTGCGCCAGCGTGCGCGGTGAGGGCCTCGTCGATCAGGGCGATCACGATCTCATCGGACACCAGCGAGCCCGCGTCCATGATCGCGGCGACCTTCTGGCCGAGCGGCGAGCCGCTGGCGCGCGCCGCCCGCAACATGTCTCCGGTGGAGAGCTGGATGTACCCGCGCTCTTCGACCAGCCGTTTGGCCTGGGTTCCCTTCCCCGCCGCCGGCGGCCCGAAGAGGATTAGGTTCACCGCGATTTCCCCCGAAGCTTCGACCTTTTGATCAGGCCTTCATATTGGTGCGCGAGCAAGTGCGACTGAACCTGGGTGACGGTGTCCATCGTCACGGAGACCACGATCAGCAGCGATGTCCCGCCCAGATAGAAGGGCACCTGATAATAGCCGATCAGGGCTTCGGGGATGAGGCAGACCAAAGTGATGTAGGCGGCGCCGATGACGGTCAGGCGGGTCAAGACGTAGTTCAGATAGTCCGACGTCTTCTTGCCCGGACGGATCCCGGGAACAAAGCCGCCGTACTTGCGCAAATTGTCCGCCGTTTCATCCGGATTGAAGACGATGGCCGTGTAGAAGAAGCAGAAGAAAATGATGAGCGCTGCGTACAGGAGCATGTGCAGCGGCGTGCCATAGCCCAGGTTCTGCAACACCCATTGAACCGCCGGATGCACGCCGTCCTCGCTCTGGCCGAGGAACGCCGTCACGGTCGACGGCAGCATCAGAAGGGACGACGCGAAGATCGGCGGAATGACGCCGGCCGTATTGATCTTCAACGGGAGGAACGAGCTTTCCCCCATGAACATGCGGTTGCCGACCTGCCTCTTGGGGTACTGGATGACCAGCCGCCGCTGCGAGCGCTCGATGAACACGATGAAGATGGTCGTCGCCGCCATCAGCAGCACGATCGCCAATACCTCGAACAGGTTCAGTTCGCCGACGCGCCCAAGATCGAACATCTGGAAGAGCGTTCCCGGCAGAACCGCGACGATGCCGGTGAAGATGATCAATGACGTGCCGTTGCCGACGCCGCGCGCGGTGATCTGCTCGCCGATCCACATCAACAGGATCGTCCCGCCGGTGAGCGTAATCACCGTCGTAATCCGGAAAAAGATGCCCGGGTCGATGACGGTGTTGCCCGCGCCCTCCAGCCCGATCGCAATCCCGTAGGACTGCATGATGGCGAGCGCGACCGTCAGATAACGGGTGTATTGGTTGAGCTGCTTGCGGCCAGCCTCGCCTTCCTTTTTCAGGCGCTCGAGGCTCGGCGACGTGGTCGCCATAAGCTGAATGATGATCGACGCCGAGATGTACGGCATGACGTTCAGCGCGAAGATCGCCATCCGCTCGACGGCGCCGCCCGAGAACACGTTGAACATCCCGAGGATGCCCTTCGCCTGCCCGTCGAAAGCGGCCGAAAAGGCGGCGGCGTCGATGCCGGGGATCGGGATGAACGTTCCGAGCCGGAACACGACGAGCGCGCCCAGCGTGAACCAGATCCGCTGCTGGAGTTCTGTGGCTTTGGAAAACGCGGCGAAGTTAATGTTCGCGGCAAGCTGTTCGGCGGCTGAGGCCATGATCCGGACGGACTCCGAGCTAGGGTCGAACCGATCGGGCGCAGCGCCTCTTCGCGCGCGCCAAACCCGCTATCAGGCCGCGGCTTCCGCCTCGGCGCGCTTGGTGACCGTCACGGATCCGCCGGCCTTTTCGACCGCGGCGATCGCCGCCGCCGACGCACCCGTGACGACGATCTTCACTTTGGCCTTGATCGCGCCTTGCGCAAGGAGGCGCACGCCGTCTTTCACACGACGCACCAATCCCGCTTCAACCAGAACTGCCTCGTTGATTTCGGCGCTGGCGTCGATCTTCTTCTCGTCGATGGCCTTTTGCAGGCGGCCGAGATTGACCCAGGCGTGCTCGAGGCGGTTGAGCTTGTTGAAGCCGCGCTTCGGCAACCGCATGTGGATGGGCATCTGCCCACCCTCAAAGCCGTTGATCGACACGCCGCGACGCGACTTCTGACCTTTGACGCCGCGGCCGGCCGTCTTGCCCTTGCCCGAGCCGACGCCGCGCGCAACGCGCATGCGCTTCTTGGTCGAGCCCGGATTGTCCGCGAGTTCATTCAGACGCGACATGTCCCACAACTCCAGCCGCAAACGCGAAACCCGCGCCGGGCCTAAAATACGGCGGCGTTCAGCCGTCGACGATTTCTACCATATGGGCGACTTTTCGGATCATCCCGCGGGTCGAGGGGGTGTCCTCGACTTCAACGGTATGGCCGAGCCGACGCAGGCCAAGCCCGCGCAGCGTCTGCCCCTGACTTGCTTCCCGACGGATCGGGCTGCCGATTTGTTTGACCCGGATCGTCTTGGCCATGATCTCACCCTTCCGAGACGAGGTCGCCCTGGCTCGCGCCATCGCGGCGGCGACCCACGATGTCCGCCACCTTCAAGCCGCGGCGGTTCGCGACGTGACGGGGACTGACCTGGCGCTTTAGCGCGTCGAATGTGGCGCGCACCATGTTGTAGGGGTTCGAAGAGCCCTGGCTCTTGGCCACGACGTCCTGAATGCCCAGCGTTTCGAGAACGGCGCGCATCGGTCCGCCGCAGATCAAGCCGGTTCCGGGAGGCGCGGCGCGCAGCATGACGCGTCCGGCGCCCCAATGGCCGAGCGTGTCGTGGTGCAGCGTCCGGGCCTCGCGCATCGGCACACGGATCAGCGATTTCTTGGCTTCTTCCGTCGCCTTGCGGATCGCTTCCGGGACTTCGCGCGCCTTGCCGTGGCCAAAGCCCACGCGGCCCTTCTTGTCGCCGACCACCACCAGGGCGGCGAACGCGAAGTTCTTACCGCCCTTGACGACCTTGGCGACGCGATTGATCGCGACGAGCTTGTCGACGAATTCGCTGTCGACCTCGTTGCGGCGATCGTCGCGGCGGTCGCGGTCGCGATCGCCACGGCCGCGGCGGCCGCGGCGCTCTTCGTTCTGGTTTTCTTCCGTCATCGACATGGAACGGCCTTTAGAAGTCGAGGCCGCCCTCTCGGGCGGCGTCCGCCAGGGCTTTCACCCGGCCGTGAAACAGATAGGAGCCACGATCGAACACCACTTGGGTGACGCCCTTCTCGCGCGCGCGTTCGGCGATCAGCTTGCCGATCGCCGCAGCGGCGTCCTTGTCGGCGCCGGTCTTGCCGCCCGTTTTGAAGGTCTCTTCGAGCGTCGAGGCGGAGGCGACGGTGACGCCCTTGGCGTCGTCGATCACCTGCACCGACATGTGCTTGTTCGAGCGGAACACGGACAGGCGCGGACGACCGTTGGCCGCCTTGCGAAGCCGCGTGCGCATCCGTTGCGCGCGCCGCAGGTTTTTTTCGAGCGACGTCTTCATGGCCTACTTCTTCTTGCCTTCCTTGCGACGCACATACTCGCCCGCGCGCTTCACGCCCTTGCCCTTATAGGGCTCCGGCGGGCGATAGGAGCGGATTTCAGCGGCGACCTGACCGATGATCTGCTTGTTCATGCCGGAAATCTTGATTTCCGTCGGCTTGGGCACTTCGATCTTGATGCCGTTCGGCGGCTCGTAGAACACGTCGTGGCTGAAGCCGAGCTGCAGCTTCAGACGGGTCCCGTCCATGGCGGCGCGATAGCCGACGCCGACGAGTTCCATGTTCTGCTCAAAGCCCTGCGTCACGCCGTGGACGTTGTTGGCCAGGATGGCGCGCACCATGCCCCACATCGCGCGCGTGCGCGGCGTTTCGTGGCGCGGCTTGACGGAGAGTTCGCCGCCGGCCTGAACGATTTCGATCTCGTCCGGCGCACGGAAGCTGAGCTCGCCCTTCGGGCCCTTCACGGCGACGTCCTGGCCCTTCACCGCAATGGTGACGCCGGCCGGCGTTGAGATCGGTTTTTTGCCGACGCGCGACATGATCAGTACACCTTGCAAAGGATTTCGCCGCCCACGTTCTGGGCGCGCGCGGCATTGTCCGACATCACGCCCTTCGGCGTGGAGAGGATCGCGATGCCCAGACCATTGCGGACCAGGCCCAGATCGTTGATCGACGAATAGACGCGACGACCCGGCTTCGACACGCGGGCGATGTCCTGAATGACAGGCGCGCCCTCGTAGTACTTCAGCTGAATCTCAATCTCGGCTTTGCCGTTTTTCTCGACCTCCGCATACGAGCGGATATAGCCCTCGTCTTGCAGCACTTCGAGAACGCGCATGCGCAGCTTGGAGGCCGGCGTGAACACGACGGACTTGCCGCGCATCTGCGCATTGCGGATGCGGGTGATCATATCGCCCAGCGGATCGTTGAGGTTCATTGTACTCCCCTCACCAGCTCGACTTGACCATGCCGGGGATCTGCCCGCGGGAGGCGAGCTCACGCAGGGCAATCCGGCTCATCTTCAGCTTGCGGTAGAAAGCGCGCGGACGCCCGGTCAGCTCGCAGCGATTGCGGACCCGGTTCGCGGCCGAATTGCGCGGCAGCTCGGCGAGCTTGAGGCGCGCGTCAAAACGCTCTTCGAGCGGCAGGTTCTCGTCGAGCGCGATCGCCTTCAGCTTTGCGCGCTTGGCCGCGTATTGCTTTACGAGGCGCTTGCGCTTGTTGTTGCGCTCGATGGAGCCGGTCTTCGCCATGGTACTCTCCCGCTGCGTTCCGGGGTGGATCGGGGCCTTGCGGCCGCGTCAGTTCCGGAACGGGAAATCAAACTCTTTCAGAAGGGCCTTCGCCTCGGCGTCAGTCGGCGCCGTGGTGCAGACCACGATATCCATGCCCCAAATCGTATCGATCTGGTCGTAATTGATCTCCGGGAACACGATGTGCTCCTTGAGACCCATTGCGTAATTGCCGCGGCCGTCGAAGCTCTTGCCGTTCAGGCCGCGGAAGTCCTTCACGCGCGGCAGCGCGATCGTGAC
>JBMOIB010000026.1:0-31686 GCA_049317545.1 Caulobacterales bacterium
GTTCACCCCTCATCCGGCCCTTCGGGCCACCTTCTCCCACAAGGGGAGAAGGACGCCGCCTTTAGCTCGAGCCGAACTGCACGGTGCGTTGCGCCGCGCCGAGCATGATCACCGAGCCGGCCAGGAAATCGAGCAGCGACATCAGGAGCAGGATGAAGAATTCGCTCGTCGCGAACCCTGGCGCGAGGATGAAGAGCACCAGACACAGGATGAAGACGCCGATCGAGAGCCCGTTGTCGAACAGGGACACGCGCGTCGGCCGGATTGACTTCACGATCTCGATGAAGAGCAGGACCGTGGAGAAGATCACCAGGAGATGCCCCCACGAGACAACCCAGCGCACGCCGCTCGCCATCGGGATCAACATGGCCGTTCCGGCGAGCCCCTCCGCCATAGCGGCGCCCGCCGAAAATCCGAACACCATGTAGATGGCGACCGGTATGAACAGCAGCGGAAATGCGCCAATGGCGGCCATGCGGGTCTCCTTCGCGCCCACAGTGGGGGCGCGGGAGTGAAGCACGGGCGGGCGTTAAGGGCGAGAGGGAGCTCGGATCCGATCCTAGACGCGGCCCTCCTCGGGATTGCCGCCCCATCCCCGCGCCATCAGCCACAGCGCGAAAACCAGTTCGAAAATCCCCGCCCCCGCGACGAACCAAAGGCTGAGGTCCTCTTGGCCGACGATCTCCAGGACAATCCCGACGCCAAGCGAAAGGTAGGCGGTAACGCCAGCTGCGGCCAGCGCGGCGGGGATGACGCGGGCGGCGAGCATCCATCGGCTTAGCACTGCGCCGGCCGCGCTCAGGACGAGCATAGCGGCCTGGTAGGCGTGGTCGTTGAGAACGTCGCCGAGCCCCTTCCCGGCGGTCGAGACATAGGCGATGGCGCCGGCGCCGAGGATCGCGCCTTCGAGCGCGCGGCCCCAGAGGGTGAGTGCGGCGGTGCGCGGCGCCGTGCGCGCGACGAGGGGGCGCAGGAGCAGGCCGATGCCGAGCACGGCGAACGTATTGCCGAGCACGAGGGCGAGGCCGAGCGCGTGCTGGCCGCCGAGCATGAGGTATTGGCCGCCGCCATAAAGGGGGAAAGCGACGAGATACAGGACGCCGACGAGGGCGAGGGTGAGGCGGTCAGACATGTCGTCGTCTCCTACGCTGCGGTCCCTGGATCCCCGACGCGCGCAAGCGCGCGCCGAGGATGACGGCGGCGCAGGCTCAGAGCCCGTATGCGCCCTTCATCTCGGGGTCCTTCGCCGCGACCTGCTTGGCCAGATCCACGATCACCTTCGCCTGTTTCCAGGTGGCGTCGTCTTGCATCTTGCCGTCGACCATGGCGACCCCTGCTCCGTCCGGGATCGCTGCGAGGATCTTCTGGGCGAAGGCGACTTCCGCCGGGTCCGGACTGAAGACGCGTTTGGCGATGGCGATCTGATCGGGGTGCAGGCTCCAGGCGCCGACGCAGCCGAGCAGGAAGGCGTTCTTGAACTGCTGTTCGCAGGCGTCGAGGTCGCGGATGTCGCCGAACGGACCGTAGAAGGCCTTGATGCCGGCGGTCATGCAGGCGTCGACCATCTTGGCCATCGTGTAGTGCCACGGATCCTGCTGGGCGCGCAGGCGCGGCTGGCCATCGATAGGATCGGAAAGCGTGGCGTAGTCCGGGTGGCCGCCGCCGACGCGCGTGGTTTTCATGCCGCGCGAGGCCGCGAGATCGGCCGGGCCGAGGCTGATGCCCTGCATGCGCGGGCTCGCCAGCGCGATGGCCTCGACGTTGGCGACGCCCTGCGCGGTTTCGAGGATCGCGTGGATGCCGATCGGACGCTTCACGCCGGCTTTCGCTTCGAGCAGCGCGAGCAGCTGATCCATGTAGTGAATGTCCCAGGGGCCTTCGACCTTCGGGACCATGATGACGTCGAGCTTGTTCCCGATCGCGCTGACGATCTCGATCACATCGTCGAGGTGCCAGGGGGAATTGAGCGCGTTGATGCGCGTCCAGAAGCCCGTCGCGCCGAACTCGTACTTCTCGCCCATCTCGATGCAGCCGCGGCGCGCGGCGACCTTCTGGTCGGCGGGGATGGCGTCTTCGAGGTTCGCCAGGAGCACGTCGACCTGGGCGGCCATCTCGGCCGTCTTGGCGCGGACCTTTTCGTTATGGGCGGGCACGAAGTGGATCATGCGCTCCACGCGCGTCAGCTGCTCGCGCAGCGGCATCGGCGCGCCGGCGGCGAGCGGCGCATAGAACGACCGGGGCGGCTTGGACACGGACATGGCGGGCTCCTGCAAGTTCGTCGGAGGCCTAGCACGCCCGCCCGTGGAGGCAATCGCGAAGCCGGTGCGGCGTTTCGCTGCCCAATCTGAGTGACGAACCGGCCCCAACGTAAACGCGTTCACTGCGTTTGAACGCACTCGCGGTCAAATGGTCACGACCAGAAGGGGCCGAGCGCGTGGCGCAGATTTCCAAGACCTTGCCGAATCTGACGTTCTTCATTGTCGATGACAATGGCTTCACGCGCGCGCTGACGGCGGACGCTTTGCGCACGCTCGGCGCGACGCGGATCATGGCGGCGCGCACAACCAACAACGCCATCGAGCAATTCAAGACCAGCGCGCCCGACATCATCCTGTGCGAATACGACCTCGGCGACAGCTGCGGACTGACCTTTACGCGACGCCTTCGGAGCGGCGAATTCCCCGTGCCCCGAAGCCTCCCGGTTATCCTCCTTACATTCCGAAACCGGACGAAAGACGTCGAGCAGGCGCGGCTCGTCGGCGTCACCGAATACGCGGTTCGTCCGTTCGCCACGCAAGTTCTCGCCGAGAGGGTAGAGTCCATTCTCCTTCGCCCCCGTCCCTTCATCAATGTGAACGGCTATTCGGGCCCTTGCCGGCGGCGCAGGGACGACCCGGACTACAAGGGACCGATGCGTCGGGCGTCTGACAAAACCAGCATGGAACCGCCCCAAAAAAGGGCATTTCGCGCCGCCGCCACCGCAAAAATAAGGGCGCTTCAGAAAGTGAATTGGACCGTCAACAATAGACTGCCGTCGCGGGTCCGGGGGATCTATTCCATCGGCGCCGACCTCATCGGCATCTGCGCCAAGCTTGAAGACGTCCCTCTCTATCAGGCCGCGGAATCTCTCGTCTCCTATGTGGAGCGCTTTTCCCGCAAGGACCGGTTCGACCCGCGAATCGTTGACGCTCATATCGACGCGATGAGGTCCTTGCTGGTGATCGAGGACCAGGCCGCCCGTGCAGGCATCGCGTCCGAACTGTCGCGGGAAGTCGCGCGCCGCTGTTTTGGACGAACTGGTTAACGGAACATTGTCCAGATAAGCGGCGCAAATCACTGGCGTTTACCGAACGCGAAGCATTCGTCGGTATAAGGACGATCAGGGATAACGACACCATGAACGCCATCGCATCCAGCCTCCGAAAGACTGGGTTCCTCGTCATCGAGGAAAATACGTTCCAGCGCTCACTGATCAGCGAAACGCTGCGCTCGATTGGCGCAGCGCGGATCGAAGCGAGCGACTCGCTCGAACTCGCCATGGAAATGTCGAAGCACTTCGTGCCGCACATTGTGCTGTGCAATTGGTCGGCGGAAATCGACGGCATCGCCTTCGCCCGCGCGATGCGCCGGGGTGAGACGATCCTGCGCAAGCAAACCGCCCTCATCATGGTGACGGCCAACGCCACCGCCGAGTCGGTCGAGGTCGCGCGCAAGGCCGGCGTCGACGAATACGTCATCAAGCCGTTCAACACCGGCTCCATGGTCAACCGGATCGAGGCGGTCATTTTCCGCCGCCGGCCGTTCATCGACAGCCCGATCTACGCGGGCCCGTGCCGCCGCCGAAAGCTTGAGGTCGATTACGAAGGTCCGCGCCGGCGCCTTTTCGACGAGGACGATTTGAACGCAGATTCGCCCGAGCTCGAGCTCAAGAAGCAATTGGCCAAATCGCAGGTGAACCGCGCCAAGGACGTCATGCGCGACGTCTCGCCCGGCGAGCGCACGAAGATCCGGGAAGTCTATGCGATCGGCAAAGACATCCTGGAAATCGCCATTTCGATGGACGACAAGCTGCTCCGCGTGGCTGCAGAATCAATGGTCGCCTATATCGAGGGCGTCGGGGCCAGCTCGATGTTCGACCCCAAGGTCGTCGACGCCCACGTCGATGCAATGGCTCAGTTGATCGCGCTGCCCAACGTCCAATCCGAGATGCGCGAGCAGGTTTCGCGGGCGCTGGGGGCGCTGGTGCGGAAGAAACTGAACACCGCATCGCGTTGATCCGCGGCCGCTTGCGCGAGCGGCGCGAGGCCTTCATGGTGCGCGCTTTCCGGCCCTGAGGCGTCGTTCGACGGTCGAAAACGTGCGCAATTATCTCGAATTCGAAAAAAGCATCGCTGAAATCGAGGCGAAAATCGAAGAATTGTCCGCGTTGACGGCCCAATCCGGCGCCGAGACGATGGGCATCGAGATTTCGCGGCTGAAGCAGAAGGCTGAAAAGCAGCTTCAGGACGTCTATGCCAAGCTCGATCCGTGGCAGAAAACCCAGGTCGCCCGCCACCCCGACCGGCCCCGCTTTCGGGACTATGTTGCGGCGCTGGTGAGCGATTTCGTCGAGCTTTCGGGCGATCGCCAGTTCGGCGAGGACGCCGCGATCCTTGGTGGGCTCGGCAGGTTCCTGGGCCGCCCGGCCGTCCTGATCGGGCACGAAAAGGGCCGCACGACGCAAGAGCGCCTCAAGCACAATTTCGGAATGGCGCTGCCGGAAGGCTATCGCAAGACCGTCCGCTTGATGGACATGGCCGAACGCTTCAACCTGCCCGTCATCACCCTGGTCGACACCGCGGGCGCCTATCCCGGCATCGGCGCGGAGGAACGCGGACAGGCTGAGGCGATCGCGCGCTCAACCGAGCGGTGCCTCACGCTTGGCGTGCCGATCATTTCGGTGATCGTCGGCGAAGGCGGATCGGGCGGCGCCGTGGCGCTGGCGGCCGGCAACAAGGTCCTGATGCTGGAGCACGCGGTCTATTCCGTGATCAGCCCGGAAGGCGCGGCCTCGATCCTGTGGAAAGATTCCAGCCGCGCCAAGGACGCCGCAATCGCCATGAAGATCACCGCGCAGGACCTGAAGGACCTCGCCGTGATCGATCAGATCGTCGGCGAGCCGACCGGCGGTGCGCATCGCGATCCGGACGAAGCCGTCGAGGCGGTCGGCCGCGCAGTGCTCGCGCAGCTCGATTCATTGTCCAATATGGGCGCCGCGGAACTCAAGGCGCAGCGCGCCGAGCGCTTCTACGCCATCGGCCGGCTCGGCGTGAGCTCCAACCCCGCCCACTAAGGCCCGCGTTCACCAGGCTTGGCGCGCCCAGGCGCGCACGTCGGCGAGAAACTCGTCGGGGCGCTCCATCGCCGCAAAATGTCCGCCTCCGGACATTTCCGTCCAGCGCGTGACGTTGTAGGCGCGATCGGCCCACGAGCGCGGCGGCGCGGAATAGATCTTTTCGCCCGGAAAGTTCGCGAACGCGGTCGGCGTTTCACAGCGCTTCCCCGCCGGCAGTCCGACGCCGCCGTTTTCCTCCAAGAGCGCGCGATAATACCAGACGCTCGTGGCGATCGAGTCCGTCACCAGATAGATCATGATGTTCGTGAGCAGCTGATCCTTGGTGTAGACGCTCTCGAGATCGCCGCCCTTCAGATCCGACCAGCCGTGGAATTTCTCCAGGATCCACGCGGCTGTTCCGACCGGCGAATCCATCAGCGCCATCGCGAGCGTTTGCGGCTTGGTGGCCTGCTCCATGAAGTAGGCGCCCTCCAATTGCATGGCGAGTTGGGAATGATCGAGCCAGGCCTTTTCGGCGTCGCTTTGCGGCGTCGCCGGCGTCGGACGAAAGCCGATCATGTTGAGGTGGATCGCTTTGCAATGGGCGCCATGGTCAAACCCGATCCAGGAGGTGACGAGGCCACCCCAATCGCCGCCCTGGGCGAGGTAATGACGATAGCCCAGCGTGCGGGTCATCAGCGCGTCGAACAGACCAGCGGTGGCGCGCTGACCGATCGGCCGCGACGGACGTCCCGAGAATCCGTAGCCGGGCAACGATGGGATGACCACGTCGAAGGCGTCGGCGGCGTGGCCGCCATGCAAAGACGGGAATGCGAGGCGATCGATCAGCCCCCAGAATTCGAAATGCGATCCCGGCCAGCCGTGCGTAAGAAGCAACGGTCGCTTGCCGCCCGCCTCGCCGACCACATGAACGAAGTGCAGCGGGAAGCCGTCGACCTCGGCGGTGAATTGCGGATAGCGGTTGAGCACGGCCTCGCGCGCGCGCCAGTCGAACCCGTCGAGCCAATAGGCGCAGAGTTCTTTGAGATAGGCGGTGTTGACGCCGCGGCTCCAGGCGGCGCCTTCGTCGTCCGGAGCCGGAAACCAGGGAAAACCTGCGACGCGCGCGCGGATGGCGTCGAGCTTGGACTGCGGCGTCTCGACCTTGAATGGCAACATTTCGGCTTCCCCATTTAAGGGCAGGAAGCGCCCGCGGCCACGCATGTCAACGGCTGCGGCGATGTCAAAGTCGCAATGTGCCTTCGCTCACCACGACCGCGGCGCCGCCGATCTCCACGCCGACGAGGCGACCAGATTGGATGGTCATTTGCATCTCGATCCGGCTGGCGCGCCCCATCTCGACGCCCTGCAGGACGACGACGTCATGCACGCCGTCCCCGAGCGGCTCGAATTGCATCAGCGCGCCGGCGAAGCTCGCCACCGCCGAGCCGGTCGCCGGATCTTCGACGATGCCAAGACCGGGGGCGAACATGCGGGCGCGGAAGGTCAGCCCCTCATCGACGCGGGCATAGGCGAAAATCGCCGCGTGGTCCGCCGGCGTGATGGCGCGGATGGCGCGCGCGCTTGGCACGATCCGCGACAGCGTTTCGACCGACCCGACCGGCGCCATTGCGAAGCCCTTCGCAACGCCCCAAGCGCTCGGCGCGTGAACGCCAAAACCGATATCGCGGGCTTCCAGACCGAGCGCCTCGGCCGCCGCAAAGGCGTCAGCGGCGGCGTGGATTATGCGCGGCAGGGCCGGCGCATGAAAGCGGGCGCGCCCCTGGCCGTCGCCGGTCGGTTCGGCATAGCACGTCACCGTTCCCGCAGCCTGTTCGAGCGCGAAGATCTGCGGTCCGGAAAAGCCCCTGCTTTGCTGCTCGTCCAAAGCCAGCAGGACCGCCGTGCCCACCGTTGGATGACCGGCGAACGGGAGTTCGGCCTCGGGCGTGAAGATCCGCATGCGCGCGCGCGCATGCGGATCGGCCGGCGGCGCGAGGAACACCGTCTCCGACAAGTTGAACTCCGCAGCGATCGCCTGCATCCGCGCATCGTCGAGCCCGTCGCACTCGAGCACGACCGCCAGGGGATTCCCCTTCAGCGCCTCGGTCGTGAAAACGTCGAGCGTGACGAAGCGGCGCGCGCGGGCCTGCGTCACGCGACGTTCTTGCGCCGCACGTGGGCAGAGAAATCGGCCATCAGCATTTCCGTCATGGCGCCGGGCTTGTACGTCAGGCCGGCGATTTCGGAGACGGGCGTGATCTCCGCCGCAGAGCCGGTGAGCCAGACTTCCGTGAAGTTCGCGAGCTCATGCGGCCAAATCGCCCGCTCGATCACCTCGATGCCGCGGCGGCGCGCGAGCTCGATGACGGTCTGCCGCGTAAGGCCGTTGAGGAAGCAATCCGGATACGGCGTGTGGATCACGCCGTCGCGCACGAAGAAGATGTTGGCGCCTGTCGCTTCGGCCACCTGCCCGCGCCAATCGAGCATCAGCGCGTCCTGGAATCCGCAGTTTTCGGCGGAGTGCTTGGAGAGCGTGCAGATCATGTAGAGGCCGGCCGCCTTGGCCTCGCAGGGCGCGGTGTGCGGCGCGGGCCGGGCCCACGGCGCCATCATCATGCGGATGCCCTTCATCTTGTCGGGAAAGTAATCGCCCCAGTGCCAGCAGGCGACGGAGACGTTGATGCGGTTGTCCTTCGCCGAGACGCCCATCTTCTCCGAGCCGCGCCACGCGAAGGCGCGCATATAGGCCGAGCCGAGACCGGACGTCGCCAGCGTCTCGGCTTTCGCCGCTTCAAGCTCGTCGACGCTGTAGGGAATGTCGAATCCCAGCAGGCGCGCAGACTTGTGCAGGCGTTCGCTGTGCTCGCGGGAGCGGAATACCGCGCCGTCATAGGCGCGCTCGCCTTCGAACACGAGGGACGCGTAGTGGAGCGCATGGGTGAGCACGTGGATCTTGGCCTCGCGCCAGGGCACAAAGACCCCGTTGAGCCAGATGGTTCCATCGCGATCGTGATACGGCGCTTCCGCCATGACGGCTTGCTCCTCGTCGCCTGCGCCGGCTCGCCTTGTCCGGCTCTTGTGATCGGGCGAGGAACGCACCATTCTCGCCGGCATCAATGCCTGTCAACCTGCGCCCCCAATCGGGCGCGCCCGCAGCGGACGCGCGCCTTTACCTCAAAGAAGAGGAGCTGGATCGGGCGGTCGAACAGCTGTTCGCCGCCGCCCGCCGGTTCGGCCGTGGCGCCGAACCCCTGCTCGCGGCCCGCGGCCTGGGCCCGGCCCATTATCGCGCCTTGTCGGCGGTCCGTCGCGCCGAAGGGCTTGCGGTCTCGGCCCTGCGCGAGGCGCTCGGCGTTCGCAAGCAGAGCCTGGCGCGGGTGCTCGACGACCTCGACCAGGCTGGCCTCATCACCCGCGCGGCCGGCCCCAAGGACCGACGCGAGCGCCGCCTGTCCCTGACGCCATCGGGACGCGACGTCGAAGCCGAGGTGAGCGCGGCGCTGCGTGAGCGGCTCGCAGCCGTGTTCCGCGCCTGTGGAGCAGAGGCGGTGGCGGGCGCCCGCACGGTATGGGCGGCGCTGGCCGAGACGACGCCGGAGGACGCCCCATGAGCGAGCCCCCCGTGATCGACGCGCTCGACCGGCCTGCGCACATCCTGATCGTGGACGACGACGACCGCATCCGGGACCTGCTGAAGCGCTATCTTGCGACGTGCGGCGCGCGGACCTCGGCAGCCGCCGATGCGGCCGCAGCGCGCCGCCTCCTCACCTCATTCGAATTCGATCTCCTGATCGTCGACGTTATGATGCCCCTCGAGGATGGCTTCTCCCTGGTCGAGAGCGTCCGCAAATCATCCGACGCGCCAATCATCATGCTCACCGCGCGCGGCATGACCGAGGACCGCATCCGCGGCCTCTCGATCGGCGTCGACGATTACATGCCCAAGCCGTTCGAGCCGATCGAGTTGGCTCTGCGCATCAATGCCGTCCTGCGGCGCAGCGCGGCGCGCCGCCTCGAAGGCGTGACGGAAGTCGCGTTCGGGCCCTTCACCTTCAACCTGCCCCGCGGCGATCTGGCGCGCGACGGCAAGAGCGTGCGCCTCACCGAAGCCGAAGTGACGCTCTTGCGTCTGCTCGCCGCGCGCGCCGGCGACCCGATCTCGCGCGAAGACCTCGCGCGCCGCACAGGCGCGGGCCTTGAACGCTCGATCGACGTGCAAGTGACCAGGCTACGCCGCAAGGTCGAGGATGATCCGCGCGCGCCGGTCTTCCTGCAGACGGTGCGCGGCGTCGGCTATCGGCTCGCGATCGACTGAACCCCGCAAGCGGCGCCGAACATCCGCCTGCGGATGATGTTGCGCGGGTCTTCACGCTTTTTGCGCTTCGGGCGTGATTTCGCCGCGATCCTGTGGTAACGCCCATGCATCAGAGAGGTTCAATCATGACTGCGATCACCAAACCAACCACGACAAGAAGCGGCGCCGCCGGAGGCGCCCGCTTTCCGACCTGGAGGATTTGATCCGTCGCTGCGCATTCGCGTTCGTGCATGGTTTCAAGACCCCTCCCGGCTCGGCCTGGAGGGGTTTTTCGCATCTGCCCTTGCGTTGATCCCGCTGCGTGCGTCCAGGCCGATCGCTCCACTCCGCGCGCATCTCAAGGAGACCGGCTATGTCCGGATATGACGAAATCCAAGGCGGCGGCGCGCCCATCAAGGCGTGGACGCGTGGCGTGCCGATCGAGCATGAAGCGCAGATGCAATTGCGCAACGTCGCCTCGTTGCCCTTCATCCATAGCCACATCGCCGTGATGCCTGACGTGCACTTCGGCAAAGGCGCCACCGTGGGCTCGGTGATCCCGACGAAGGGCGCGATCATCCCGGCCGCGGTCGGCGTCGACATCGGCTGCGGCATGATGGCGGTGGAGACGTCGCTGACGGCGGAGGACCTGCCGGATTCTCTCGGCGCGATCCGCAGCGAGATCGAGCGGAAAACGCCGGTCGGCAACGGTCCGGGCGGCGAGTTCCAGGAGGCTCCGTCTTCGGCGGCGACGACGCTCAAGGCCGGGCTGATGGACCGTCTGGACGCGATCCTCGCCAAGCATCCCAAAGTGCGCGGCGACAAGGTGGTCAAGCAATTGGGCACGCTCGGCGGCGGCAATCACTTCATCGAACTGTGCCTCGACGAGCGCGGGACGGTGTGGGTGATGCTGCACTCGGGATCGCGCGGCACTGGCAATCTTATCGGGACGTATTTCATCGAGCAGGCGCGCGACGTCCTTGGCCGCCGCGCGTTGGGCTATCACATGCCGGACAAGGACCTCGCCTTCTTCATGGAGGGCGAGCCCCTGTTCGACGACTACGTCGAAGCGGTCGGCTGGGCGCAGGACTACGCCCGCGCCAATCGCGAGGTGATGATGAACCGCGTCCTGATGGCGTTGCGTGCGCACCTGCGGCCGTTCCAGCTCGCCAAGACGGCGGTCAATTGCCACCACAATTACGTGGCGAAGGAACGTCACTTCGGCGCCGACGTGTTCGTGACCCGCAAGGGCGCGGTGCGCGCCGGCGAAGGCGAGCTTGGCATCATTCCCGGTTCGATGGGCGCCAAGAGCTTCATCGTCCGCGGAAAGGGCAATCCGGACTCGTTCTGCACGTGCTCGCACGGCGCAGGACGCGCCATGAGCCGCGCCGAAGCCAAGCGCCGCTTCACGCTGGAGGACCACATCCTGGCGACCGCCGGCGTGGAATGCCGCAAGGACGCCGGCGTGATCGACGAAACGCCGATGGCCTACAAGGACATCGACGCCGTCATGGCGGCGCAAACTGACCTGGTGGAGATCGTCCACACGCTGCGCCAGGTCGTCTGCGTCAAAGGATAGGCCCCTAACTCCCCGCTCGGCCGCTTCCCGGCCGGGCGGGGCTCGGCTAGAGATTGGCCGCAATGAGAACGCCCCGCCGCCTGCGCGATCTTTTGCCCAAAGGGCTCTACTGGCGCACGATCCTCATCATCCTCGTGCCCGCCGCCCTGTTGCAGCTGCTGGTCACGATCATCTTTCTCGATGACCATTGGCGGTTCACGTCCAAGCGCATGAGCCAGGGCGTGGCTGGCGACATCGCCCTGGTGATCGACCTCTATGAGCGCGCGCCCACAGCGCTCAACTTCGCGGAGATCCGGGACCTCGCGCGGCGGCGCTTAACTCTGGATGTGGCGATGGAGCCGAGCAGCGCGCTTGCCCGGCGCAAGTGCTCGCCGCTGCGCGCCAACATCGATCGCTACATGGAAGACGCGCTGCGGGACCACCTCAACCGGCCGATCTGGTACGATGCCAGTTGTCCCGGTCGTCAAGTCATGATCCGCGTGCCCATCGCGGAGGGCATGCTTGTCGTCCGCGCGTTCCGCGACCGGGTTCAGGCGCGGTCCGGCCCCCTGTTCGTGATCTGGATCATGGGCGCGACAGTCCTTCTGGCCGTCGTCTCGATCATCTTCATCCGCAATCAGGTGCGTCCGATTGAGACGCTCGCCGACGCGATGGAGGAGTTCGGACGCGGCGTCGACCGGGGCATGTTCAAGGCCCGCGGCGCCCGCGAGGTGCGTCGCGCCACCCATGCCTTCTTCGACATGAAGAACCGCATCAAGCGCCATATCGATCAGCGCGCCCAGCTGCTGGCGGGCGTCAGCCATGACCTGCGCACGCCGATCACGCGCCTGAAGCTGCAGTTCGCCATGATGCCGCATTCGGACGATCTCGCGCACGCCAAGCGCGACCTCGCGGAGATGGAGTCGACGCTCGAGGAGTATCTGGCCTTCGCCAAAGGGCAGTTTTCCGAGGAGGCGACCCTTGTCGACGTGCGCGAGCTGGCGCGCACCGCCGCCGAGGAGGCCGCGCGCGCCGGGGCCAATGTCACGCTTGAACCGGGCGCGCCTGTGACTGTCGAAGTGCGCGCAAAAGCCGTCAAACGCGCCGTCATGAACCTCGTCGACAACGCCATCGCGCATGCCGATGTGGTCCAAGTCACCGCGGAAGCCCTAGGCGCCGGCGCAGTCATCATCGTCGACGACAATGGGCCGGGGATCGCCGAGGAATTGTACGACGACGCCTTCCGCCCCTTTTCCCGGCTCGACGAAACGCGGACGCGCAACGCCAAGGGCGTGGGCCTTGGCCTTGCGATCGCGCGCGATGTCGCGCGCGGCCATGGCGGCGACGTGCACCTGTCGCGCAGCCCCCTCGGCGGCCTGCGCGCGATGCTGAAACTGCCGGGCGCCGCTTAGGCCGCGGCGGGCGGATCGGCCGGCGCCGAGCCAGCAGCGCTTTGCGGCTCGAAGCCTCCGTAACGGCCGAACGTCTGCTCGGCCTGGCGAAGGGCCTTGTCCAGGGCCGCCATCGTCTTCACGAAGTCGCCGGAATCGTCGAGGCGCCACGCCGCGCGCGCCTGCGTCAGGATCAATGCAAAGCCCTGAGCCCGGGCCGCGCCGCCGACGCCGTCTGCATCGACGCCCGCGAGCGTCAATAGCCACCGCGCCGAACGCACCGCCCGCAAGTGCTGGTGGGCGAGCGCTGCGGGATCGCGCTCGATCGTGATTTCGATTGCGCGCACGGCGCCGCGCACCCGCTCCATCGCCTCGAACCGACGCATGGCGACGTCGAACAGCCGGTCGCGGACCCGGACGGTCCAATCAACCGCCCGAAGCCCTTTGGCGGCCTCGGCGTCGAAGCTTTCTTCCACGGCGTCGATCGCGTCACCGAGCGTCGCGCCGGCAAAATCCTCGATGGGCGCGGCGGCGGCCGCGGCCAAGTCGAAAATTGTGGCGTCGCGCCAGGGCTTGTCGATAGCGACTTTCAAGGCGGCCGCAGCCAAAGCGCGGCGTTGGGTCAGATCAAGCGACATCGGGTTCCTCTCGAACGCGCCGGTATGGAGGATCTATTGCCCAGGCTTCGGCGCGCCAGGGGGGACGTCTGCGCCGCGCCCCAGTTCGCGCGAACGCTGGGTCGCGGCCGCCACGGCCTTGCGCATCAGCAGCGCGAGGCCGTCTGCCGACATGAGCACATCGAGCGCGGCCTGGGTCGTCCCTCCAGGAGAGGTCACGGCCTTGCGCAATTGGGTGGGCGCATCGGCGGACTGGAGCATCAGCGCACCGGCGCCAGCCACGGTCCGACGCGCCAAGCGGGCGGCGATCTCCGGATCGAGCCCCTCCTTCTCGGCGGCGGCGGCCAACACCTCGGCGAGCAGAAAGACGTAGGCGGGGCCCGACCCGGAGACCGCGGTGACCACATCCATCAGGCGCTCGGTCGGGATCGGTTCGACGGCGCCAAGCGGGGCGAGCAATTGTTCGGCGAGTTCGAGGTCGTCCGGCCGGCAGGCGGGGCTCGCCACATAAGCCGTCACGCCCTGACCAATCTGGCCCGGCGTGTTTGGCATCGCGCGGATCACACGGTCGGTCTCAAGCCCGCGCGACAACGCCGCGAGCGTCACGCCCGCCATCACTGAAACGACGAGCGTATTGGGGCCGCAGGCCAGCCGCGCTTTGGCGGCGGCATCCGCGAACGTCTGCGGTTTCACCGCAAGCACGACGACGTCAACCGGACCAGGATCGGGCGGATTCACCACGACGCCGGCTTTTTCCATTTCGACCAGGATGGCGGGATCAATGGCGGGATCGTGGACGGTCAAGGTCAAGCCGCCGCCGCAGCGGACTGCGGCCAGCCAGCCGCGGACGAGAGCGCCGCCCATTTGGCCCGCGCCGATCAGGGTGACGGCGGGGGCCTCCATGTTCAGGCCTCCCCAACCGTCTCAAACAACGAGAACTGGATCGATTCCTCCGGCGTCTTGCCGGCCCATATCAGGAAGTTGAACGCCGGATAGAAGCGCTCGGCGGCGTCCATTGCCGCAGCCAGCAGCGCCTGGATCTCGCCGGCCGCCAGTTCAGAGCGCCCGATCAGCGGCACGGCATGGCGGAACACGATCGAACCGTCTTCTGACCAGAGGTCGAAATGGCCAAGCCAAAGGTTCTCATTGACCAGAGCGACGAGACGCGAGGCCTCGCCAAAACGCGCCTTAGGCGCGCGCAGGTCGAACGATACGGTGAACAAGATGGCGGGCAGTTCTTCGCGATGGCTGAAATAGCCGGTGACTTCGCAAAATGCGCCGCGGGCCGAGAAGGTCAGCTCACCGTCATCGCCACGCTCGGATACGAACCTCGTATCGGCCCCGACGACAGCTTCGACCAGATCGATCGGGTCCGCCCCGAAGGTCTCGTCGACGAAAGGAAGGTCCATGTCAGCCTCCTCACATCGCGCATTTTGGGGTCGCGAATCACTTTGCCCCTACCCGTAGGCTATCAAGCGCCGATTGACTGTCCAGTTGGCTTACGCACGTGAAATGACCCAATCGCCGTTCGACCACTGCCGGCGATGTTCAAACGGGCGCGTTGAGCTTCGCTTCCAGCGCTTCCAAACGGGCCCGCAGGGCGTCAGCCTCCGCTTTTGCGGCGGCGGCCATCTGCTTGACCGCCTCGAATTCCTCGCGCGGAACCAGATCGAGCTCGGCCGCGATCCGATCCGCCTGGGCGCGGAGGAAGGTCTTGGCCTCATCCTGGGCGCCTTGGGCCATGCCAATGGCCCCGGTCATCAGTCGGGCGAGGTCGTCGAAAAAGGCGGCTTGCGTTTGCATTGGCGTCTGTCCTTTCAGCTATGTAGAAGCCCCGCGGGCCTGGGGCAACGTCGCCGCCCCGCACAAGATCGCCTGGAGCCGCCATGATCGACGTCGCCCTCGCCGCCGCGCTGGCTTTTCCGCAAATCGATCCGGCCGCCGTGACCATACCGGCGTTCGAGGTTTTCGGCCTGACGATCGGGCCGCTCGCCCTGCGCTGGTATGCCCTGGCCTATATCGCCGGCCTGATCCTCGGCTGGCGCTACATGATGGAATTGTGCGCAGCCCCCCGGCTTTGGCACATCGATCAGGTCAAGCCCAGCGCCGCCCATCTCGACGATTTCTTGTTCTGGGCGACCCTCGGCGTCATCCTCGGCGGTCGGATCGGCTATGTGCTGTTCTATGCGACGGACGTGATCTGGACGCGCCCGTTGGAGATTTTTGCGATCTGGCACGGCGGCATGTCGTTTCACGGCGGCCTGATCGGCGTGACGCTCGCGATCATCTGGTTCGCCAGGGCCCACGCCATTCCGATCCTGACGCTTGGCGACCTCGTCGCAGCCGCAACCCCAATCGGTCTCTTCTTCGGGCGCATCGCCAATTTCATCAACGGCGAACTCTGGGGGCGCCCGGCGGACGTCCCTTGGGCGATGGTTTTCCCGACCGGCGGCCCGTTTCCGCGCCACCCAAGCCAGCTCTATGAAGCCGCGCTGGAGGGGGTTGTGCTGTTCTTCATCCTGCGCCTTCTCACCCATCGCCATCACGCGCTCGAAAAGCCGGGCCTGACGATCGGCGCCTTCCTGATCGGCTACGGCGCGTTCCGCACGATGGTGGAGTTCGTGCGCGAGCCCGACGCCCAGATGCCGGACTTTCCGCTCGGCCTGACGATGGGGATGATGCTGTCCTTGCCGATGATCGCGGTCGGGGCTGCGTTCATCGCGGCCGCCCTCAAGCGGACGAAACGCGCGTGAAGGCGCGCAAGACGCTCGCCGAGCGCCTGCGCGATCAGATCGTCAGGACCGGCCCGATCAGCATCGAAGCCTTCACACGCAGCGCGCTCTACGATCCCGAGGCCGGCTATTACGCGACGCGTGAGGACATCCTCGGCGGCGATGGCGACTTCATCACCTCGCCTGAGGTGAGCCAGATGTTCGGCGAACTGATCGGTTTGTGGGCCGCCTCCGAATGGGATGCGATCGGCCGGCCGGATGCGATCAACTTCATCGAACTCGGCGCTGGGCGCGGGCTTTTGATGTCGGATGCGCTGCGCGCCATCAACAAGGTCGCGCCGGCGTTTCGCGAGGCGGCGCAGGTGGTGTTCGTCGAGGTGAACCCGGCCCATCGCGAATTGCAGGCCGCGACGGATCCGAATGCTTTGCACGTTTCAGCCTTGGAAGCGGCGCCGCCCGGACCGACCATGCTGATCGCCAACGAGTTTCTCGATTGCTACCCGGTTCGTCAGCTGCTGCGCGTCGGCGGCGCCTGGCGCGAGCGGCTCGTGTGCCTCGATCCCGAATCCGAAGGCTTCCGCTACACGACGACGGCGCGCGACTCTCCGCTCGCGGCGCAAATCCCGCCGTGCCTCGCGAACGCGCCCGACGGCGCGATCTACGAATTGATGCCGGAATTGCCGGGCTTTGTGACGACGCTCGCGGCGCGCCTCCACGCCGCGCCAGGGCGGGCCCTATTCATCGACTATGGCCACCGCGAACCGCGGCTCGGCGACACGTTCCAGGCCATGCGCAAGCATGAGGACGTCGATCCGCTTGAAGATGCGGGCGAAGTCGATCTCACCGCGCACGTCGATTTCGCGCGGCTCGCTGACCTCGCCCACAACGCCGGGCTCGTTGCTGCGCGGATCGCCACCCAGGGCGAATTTCTCATGCAGATCGGCCTGCGCGCCCGCGCCGATCGGTTGAAGCGCATTCATCCGGAAAAAGCTGAGCCGATCGAGCGCGATCTCGAACGGCTCGCCGATCCGAACGAGATGGGCGAATTGTTCAAGGTCATGTGCCTCTCGAGCCCGGGCCTGCCGCCGCCGGCCGGATTTGCATGATCCCGCCGCACGCGCTCGCCCCCTCGCTGATCCATCCGCGCTTGACCCACGGCTTTTTCGGCCGCCGCGGCGGCGTGAGCAGCGGGCTCTATGCAAGCCTCAACGCCGGGCCGGGCTCGCAGGACGCGCCTGAAGCCGTGGCCGAAAACCGCCGGCGCATCGCCGCCGGCCTTGGCGTTGCGCCGGACTGTCTGTTGAACGCCCATCAGGTCCATTCGGCGATCGCCGTTCACGTCGACGGGCCGTGGGCCGGTCCGCGCCCGCAAGCCGACGCCATCGTAACGAACCGCCCAGGTCTCGCGGTCGGGGCCCTCGCCGCCGATTGCGCGCCCGTGCTGTTCGCCGACGCTGAGGCTGGAGTCGTCGCCGCCGCGCATGCGGGATGGCGCGGCGCGCTCGACGGCGTCCTTGAAGCGACGATTGCGCAGATGGTCGAAGCCGGCGCGCGGCGATCACAGATCATCGCGGCGATCGGGCCGTGCATCGCCCAAAGATCCTATGAGGTCGGGCCGGAGTTCCGCGCGCGATTCGGCGACGTCGCGCAGCGCTTCTTCTCGGTCGGCCGGGAAGACCGCTGGCATTTCGATCTTTCGGGATATTGCGCGAGCCGTCTCGCCGCTGCAGGCGTGACGCGAATTGACCTCGTCGATGCCGATACGTGCGCCTGCGAGGCTGAGTATTTCTCCAATCGGCGGGGATTTTTGCGCAGCGACGGGGATTACGGGCGCAATCTTTCTGCAATCGCACTCGTGGCGTGAAAGTCGCGCTTCGCGAAGTTCGACGCTTCCCTCTTGCGACGCGCCCCGCGACTGATACAGAACCGTCATATGGCGGGAGGGGGGCTCCCGCATCCAAAGCGGCGCGGCCATGAAACTTCTTTCCGGCAACGCAAATCGACGCCTCGCGGAAGCGATCGCCGACTATCTCGACACGCCGCTCACCATCGCCGAC
The DNA here is from genome assembly GCA_049317545.1 of Caulobacterales bacterium. Lineage (GTDB taxonomy): Bacteria > Pseudomonadota > Alphaproteobacteria > Caulobacterales > Aquidulcibacteraceae > REEB506. The sequence goes on from JBMOIB010000026.1 coordinate 17,967, forward strand.
GTGCGGCGGTTCAAGGACGGTGAAATCTTCGTCGAAATCAAAGAGAACGTCCGCGGCGAGGACGTGTTCGTCGTGCAATCGACATCGGCGCCGGCCAACGACAATCTCATGGAGCTGTTGATCTGCCTCGACGCGCTGGTGCGCGCGTCTGCGAAACGGATCACGGCGGTGATTCCCTACTTCGGCTACGCGCGGCAGGACCGCAAGACCGGCGGGCGCACGCCGATTTCGGCCAAGCTCGTCTCCAATCTGATCACCACGGCGGGAGCCGATCGTGTGCTCACGCTGGAGCTGCACGCCGGCCAGATCCAGGGCTTCTTCGACATTCCGACCGACAATCTCTTCTCCACCAAGGTGATGGAGGAGCACATCCGGTCGACCTGGGACGTCGATGGCATGATGGTCGTGTCGCCCGACGTCGGCGGCGTGGTGCGCGCGCGCGCGCTGGCCAACCGGCTGAACGCCGATCTCGCGATCGTCGACAAGCGCCGCGAGCGCGCCGGCGATTCCGAAGTGATGAACATCATCGGCGAGGTGAAGGGTCGACGGTGCATTCTGTTCGATGACATCGTCGACAGCGCGGGCACGCTCTGCAACGCCGCCGAAGCGCTCAAACAGCAGGGCGCGATCAGCGTCGCGGCCTATTGCTGCCATGGCGTTTTGTCCAACGGCGCCGTCGAGCGCGTGGAAAAGTCCGCGCTCGATATGCTCGTGGTTTCCGACTCGATCCCCGCTTCGGCGGCGGCGCTGGTCTCCAAGCGGATCGAGATCGTTTCCGTGGCGCCGCTGATCGGCGAAGCGATCCGCCGCATCGCCAACGAGGAAAGCGTCTCGAAGCTGTTCGACTGACGCGAACATGGGCGCACGATTTCAGGCGGCATCGCCAAGTAGGCCAACCGCAAACAGGCGGGCCCGACCTTGACTGCGCGGCCATTCGAGCCTTGCCTTGAGGCGACCGGCAGGGAGCGCGTCCGATGACAAACCGCAACGCCACATGCGCCATCGTCGGCGCCGGCGATTTCATCGGCGCGGCGATCGCCCGGAAATTCGCCGCCGAGGGCTATACCGTCGTCGTCGGCCGTCGCACGGCGGAAAAGCTCGAACCCCTCAAGGCCGAGATCGAAGCCGCCGGCGGCCGCTGCGTCGCGCGCGCGCTCGACGCTCGCAAGGAAGACGAGGTCATCGCGTTTCTTGAGGCGGCGGATGCGGTCGCTCCGCTCGAGGTGGTCATCGCCAATCCCGGCGCCAATGTGAACTTCCCGATCCTGGAGACGACCGAGCGCGTCTTCTTCAAGGTGTGGGAAATGGCCTGCAAGGCGGGCTTCCTCACCGGGCGTGAGGCGGCGCGGATCATGCTCAAGCATGGCCGCGGTTCGATCTTCTTTACGGGCGCCACCGCGAGCCTGCGGGGCGGCGCGGGATACGCCGCGTTTGCGAGCGCCAAGGCCGGCCTGCGCATGGTCGCGCAAGCCATGGCGCGCGAACTCGCGCCGCAGAACATCCATGTGGCCCACCTCGTGATCGACGCCGGCGTCGACACGGCTTTCGTCCGGGATCGGATCAAAGCGGCGCGCGGCCCGCAGGCGCTGGAGGCGTTGCCCGAGGACGCCCTGATGGACCCGACCTCGATCGCTGCGGCCTATTGGATGCTGCACCAGCAGACGCGCGACGCCTGGACCTTCGAACTCGACCTTCGCCCCTATCTGGAGACCTGGTGATGCGCGCAGCGGAATTCCTGTTCGATTTCGGCAGCCCGAACGCCTGGTGCGCGCACAGGGTCATTCCCGCGATCGAGGCGCGCACCGGCGCGAAGTTCATCTACACGCCCGTGCTGCTTGGCGGGCTCTTCAAGCTCACCAACAACAAGGCGCCGATGGTGCAGTTCGCCGCCATCCCCAACAAGGTGGCCTATGAGCAGCTTGAACTGCGCCGGTTCATCGCGCGCCATCACCTGCCCTTCGCGATGAATCCTCACTTTCCCGTCAACACGCTCCTCCTGATGCGCATGGCGACCGCCGCGCAGATGGACGGGCATCTGCATCCGTTCGTCGACGCGGCGTTTCGGTTGATGTGGGAGATCCCGCACAAGATGGACGATCCGGAGGTTGCGGTGGCGCAGCTGACCGCCGCCGGTCTCGACGGCGACGCCCTGTTCGCCCGCGCGCAGGACGAGGCGGTCAAGGCCAAGCTGATCGCCAACACCGAGGCCGCCGCCAAGCGCGGCGCGTTCGGCTCGCCGACGTTCTTCGTCGGAGATCAGATCTACTTCGGCAAGAATACGCTCGGCGAGGTCGAAGAGGCCCTGGCTGCGCGCGGTTAGGGTTGAACGGCGACCTTCTTCAGCATCGCTTCGCGGCGACGCGGATCGACGGACAGGAATACCGTGCTGACGAAGCGCCGGCGTTGCGCGACGACCGCCCGCACCGCCTCGGCCGGCGTCAACGGCTTGGCGCGATCCATGTCGGCGATGATCCGGTAGATGGCGTAGAGCGCGTCAAGCGAGGGATGCGGCGCGCCGGCATAGGCGGCCTCTCCCTCGTCGTCCCCTTGTTCCGATGGCCTGTCCGGACTCGGAAAAAACAATCGCCCGCGATCCAGGAGCGCCTGAAAGCGCGTGCGCAGGCGGGAGTTCTCCAGCGCAACGGCGGCGTCGGCCAGCAGGCCGTTCTTCCGGTCGCGGCAGAATCCCTGCGCTTGCGAGACCGTGTCGATCGCTTCGTTGGCCCAGGCGATCAGGTCGGCGTCGCGCGCGGCGCGCAGGCTCTCGTATTGCGCAATCTCCTGACGCAGCACCGTCGACCGGCTCAGGAGGAACGACACGAAGGCGAACATCGCAGAGGCGATCGCCACCCATTCGCTGACGCCCCAGGATGTCAGGCCCAGACGCGCCGCCATCGTTTCCACGGCGGCTTGCTCCATGACGCGGGCTCCTAGTCGATGACGAAATCGGCCGGCTTCCAATCGACCTGCGGATAGCGCGGGTCCATCTCATCGAGAACGCCGCGCACGATCGAGGCGATGATCGCGTTGCGCCGCCATTTGCGGTCCGCCGGAACGACCCGCCAGGGCGCCTCATGCGTCGAGCAGCGCTTCAGCATCGTCGCGTAGGCGTCCATGTACGCGCTCCAGCTTTTTCGATCGTCGAGGTCGGCGGCGTTCCACTTCCAGCGCTTGGCGGGGTCGTCGAGCCGCTCCTGCAGACGTTCCTTCTGCTCGCCCTTGGAGATGTTGAGCATGAATTTGAGGACGACGACGCCGTTTTCGACCAGGTGCTTTTCGAAGGCGTTGATCTGGTCGTAGCGCCTTTCGATCGCGTCGGCGGGCGCCAGCTTGCGCACCTTGGCGATCAGCACGTCCTCGTAGTGCGAGCGGTTGAAAATGCCGATCGCGCCGCGCGGCGGAACGGCCTTGTGCACGCGCCAAAGATAGTCCTGCCCGAGTTCGGCCTCGCTCGGCCGCCCGAACGGCGTGACGGTGACGCCCAGCGGCCCCGTCGCGTTGAAGACGCCGCGCACTGCGCCGTCCTTGCCCGACGTGTCCATGCCCTGCAGCACCACGAGGAGCGCGCGTTTGCGCTCGGCCCACAGCCGATCCTGCAAGGCGTTGATCGCCACCGCGTCGTCGGCCGTGCGCGCATCGGCGGTCGCGCGATCGGGGAAAAGATCGTCGCAGACTGTGTCTTTCAGATCGGGTTCGGCATGCGGCGCAAGGCGCACGAGCGCGTCGACATCCCGCCAGGCCGGCGAGTTCTTGGAATGCGCCATGGCGATCCTCCGCGCCTCAGGCGCCTGAAGCGGCGATTGCGCATGAAAAGAAGGGGCCCTGCAAGCAGGACCCCTTCCGATCAGGCCTGGCGCGCCGCGAACGGCCCGCTGGGCGCGATAGCTGTTTGGCCCTCTCGCCGGTCCCTCCCGACGACTCGACCATGTCCTGATTGTCGCTGCCGGCGGCGAGGACTCAACTTTCAAAACGTCCAGAAAGCGCCGCGCGCACGCGTCTTTGCTGTGAAGATGAAGGCGATGTGCGTTGACCCGAAAACGAAAAGGCCCCGCCGAAGCGGGGCCTTGGGTAGAAGCGTTGGAGGCGCCTCAGCTCGCGTAATATTCGACGACGAGGTTCGGCTCCATCTGCACCGGGTACGGAACGTCCGCGAGTTGCGGGACCCGGTTGTATTTGGCCGTCATCGCCTTGGGATCGACCTCGATATATTCGGGGAAGTCGCGCTCGGCGCTTTGCAGCGCCTCGATCACGAGCGCCATGTTGCGCGCCTTTTCGCGGATCTCGATCATGTCGCCGGCCTTGCAGACGAACGACGGGATGTTGACCTTGCGACCGTTCACCTTGACGTGGCCATGGTTGACGATCTGGCGCGCGGCGAACGGCGTCGGCGCGAACTTGGAGCGGTAAACGACCGCGTCGAGACGGCTCTCGAGCAGGCCGATCAGGTTTTCCGCGGTGTTGCCCTTCCGGCGCGCGGCTTCCGCGTAGATCTTGCGGAACTGACGCTCGGTGATGTTGCCGTAGTAGAAGCGCAGCTTCTGCTTGGCGATCAGCTGAAGGCCGAAATCGCTCATTTTGCCTTTGCGGCGTTGACCATGCTGGCCAGGGCCATAGGCGCGCTTGTTGACCGGCGATTTGGGCCGGCCCCAGATATTCTGGCCGAAGCGGCGATCAATTTTGTATTTCGCGGAGAGACGCTTGCTCATGGGATTACGTGCGCCCTTGCGGCGCAACGCCCTCTTCCTCTGACGGGGCCCGGCGGCGCACCAATTGCGCCGCGACTGCCCTGGCGGTTTGCCCGTCGCCCAGTATGCCGACGGCCTGAGGCTGCGTCGGAAGGCGCGGCTTATGGCTCAGGCGGGCCGGGCGGTCAAGGGGCGAGCGCCCCCGCTCCGGCTCTGCGGGCGGCGAAATCGCGCGCTGTGGCCGGCGCGCCGATCTCGAACGGCGTTACGTCGCTCCAGAACCGGCGGGTCCATTTGCGCGCATCGACGAGATAGGGCCGATCGAAGGTGAACCGCATTTCGGCCACTTCGCGCAGGAACGGGGCGAAGACGCCGATCGTCGGCAAGAGTCCGAGCGGCACGACCGACAGGCGCAGCTTGACGCCCAGCGCGGCGGCGCCCAGCGCTAAGATCTCGCGCGGGGTGCGCGTCGGGGCGCACGGGCTATGCCAGACTTGGCCGAAATCCTCATCCGGCGCATCTAGCAGCGTTGCGACCATGCGGCCGAGATCGGGCGTGTAGGCGAAGTCGTGCGGGGTGTCCGGCGGCGCCACGAGCATGGCGGGCTTGCCGCTCGCGAGGTTGCCGAAAACGATATCGCCGAGGTGCGAATTGCCGGCCCCGGGACCATAGAAGTCAGGCGCCCGGAGTGCAGCGACCTTGATCCGGCCGGCGTCGCGCGCCGCCATCCATTGGCGCGTCACCGCGGCGCGCACGGCGGGTTTTTTCCCGTAGTCAGTGAGCGGCATGTCTTCGGTAAGCGGCGCCGTTTGCGGCCCGTACATGTACATGTTGTCGAAGAACACGAGGCGCGCGCGCGCGGCTTCGCAGGCGTCGATCACATTGGCCATCGCCCGCGGCCAGTCCCGGCGCCAGACCGCGCTGTCGTAGGCGAAGCCGAAGGCGGCGACGACTTGGGCCGCGCCCGTCGTTGCGGCGCGCACTGATTGGGCGTCGAGCACATCGCACCGCACGAAATCGACGCCGGGGGGCAACGAAGGCGGCGCGCTGCGCTGCGCGACGGCCACCGGCTTGCCGGCTTTTGCGAGAGGCTCGGCCGCGGCCTTGCCCACGGGCCCGTAGCCCAGGATCACAACTTTTCCGTCCATGTTCGCCTCCGTGGATCTGATGAAGCGAACCTAGGCGCAGGCCTTCCATATAAGAAATGCATAGTTATGATGCTCGTCATGCGCGAAGTGAATTTATCTGGCCTCGACCTCAATCTGCTCCCGCCGCTGGAGGCGTTGCTGCGCCGCCGCAACGTGACTCATGCCGCCGCCGAGGTTGGGTTGAGCCAGCCGGCGATGAGCCGGGCGCTCGCGCGTCTGCGTGACCTGCTCGATGATCCCCTGCTCGTGCGGACGCAGGGCGGGCTCGCACTGACGCCGAAGGCCGAACGGCTGGCCCTGCAGATTGCGCCGATGCTCGACGAGGTGAAGCGCCTGTTCAAAGAGCCCGTATTCGATCCCGCCGCCGAGCGGCGGGTGGTGCGCATCGCCGCTGTCGACGCCAACACCGTGCTATACGCGCCGGCGCTGATGGCGCGCCTGGCGCGCGAGGCGCCGGGGATCGACGTCCAGTTCGTGCCGCACGGCCCCGATACCGGCGCGCGCATGGACAAAGGCGGGCTCGATCTGGCGTTCGCTTTGACGACCTCGCCCCTGCCGCCTGGCGCGATCAGCGAGCCGATCGCTAAAGATCGCCTCGCGCTGGTGACGCGGGCCGGCCATCCGCGTGCGGGACAGACTTGGCGGGTGGAGGACTACGCCGCCGTCGACCATGTCGGCGTGTCGATCTTCGGCGACCGGCAATCGGAAATCGACGCCGTTCTCGCCAAACATGGCGTGACCCGCCGCATCGCGCTCGTCACCCCGCATTTCATCACGGCGCTCGCAACTGTGGCGGCCACAGATCTCGTCACCACCGTTTCGCGCACCTTCGCTCAGCGCTTCGCGCGCGCCTTCGATCTGGCGCTGCATGAACCGCCGCTGGCGGAAATCGAACTGACCTCGACCTTGGTCTGGAGCCATGTGCGCGCGAGCGATCCGTTGCTCATCTGGCTGCGCGGCGTGATCCGTGAAGTGGCGCAGGAGGCCGAGCGCGCTTCAGGTGAGGTTTAGGGCGAATTGGCGCCGATCGTCATTTCGCCTGCGCCGCCTGCCCCGACGCCCGCTGCGCTGAGGCCAGCGCCCGATTCAGCGAGCATTCCTCGTTGTAGGCGGCGACCGCGCTGATGATCGAAACCGGCGACGGCAAATCCTTCGCGTCGGGCGCGAGCGCATACGACGCGCGCAACTCATTGCGCTTTGCAGTGCGATGGGCGTCCAGGGCTGAGACCATGACCGGCATGGCCTGGTTGGCGAACAATTCCTCTTCCGTATTGCCGCGCGCGCCGGAGGCGATGGCGGCGAGCGTGCTCAGAAGTTTGGCCGAACGCTCGGGTGCGGCGATACCGCCGGCGGCGGCCAGCATCGTGCTGGAAATCGTCAGGCTGAGGCGCGATGTCCGCCGCGCGGCGCCGATGCCGCCGACGTAAGCCTCGCAGGCGCGATCCGAGCGCGCGATCAATGCGTCGCGCAGATCGATCAATCGCGCGCGGCGGTCGCCTTCGGCCGCATAAGCCCAGCGCGTCGCTTTCACATAATCTTCGTAGGAGGCGGCGCCGGTCGGCGCGCCGCTGAGGATGCCGACCACGTCGTTGCGAAAGTCCGAGACGCGATCATCAGTCACACCGCGATCAAGCGGCTCCACCGTCGCGTACCAGCGCTTTGCTGGTAGGGGCGCCGACGCGCAGGCGGCTGTCGTTGCGATGAGCGCTAACCCAGTCAGCAGCCGGATCGTCATGCCGACGCGAAATTTGTAGGTCATCGCGGTCCTCCCGCGAGAACTTTAATTGATCCGAGATCGCCGCTTATGGATTTGGCGCCCGTTTCGGGCTCCTGCGCGAGAACCGACTCGAAACACCGAGGCGAACGAAGGCGTCAAAACACGCTGTGCGCACCGCGTTCCACCGCCGTCTCGCCAGCGACGACGCGCGCGTAATGATCGAACAGCGTTTCGACGCCGAACGACGGCGTCGCGTCCGCGTCGTAGCGGCCGGCGCTCGCATCCCAGACCAGCATCGATTCAGTGGCGTAATAGCGCCCAATCCGCGCCAGTTCGGCCTTGTCGCGTAAAGGCGGGATGAGGGCGCCAAGACCTGAAAGCACGCCAATCACCACATCGAGCAGCGCGACCGGCGCTTGCGCAAAGCGCGGCTGGCGACCGAGGAGCGCGAACAGGTGCTCGCCCTGCTCTCGCGGGGTGACGGCCGGGCCCGGGCCGCCGATCGGCAGGATGCGGTTGTGGAGTTGCGGATCGTCGATGCAGGCGGCGAGATACCGGCCGAGATCGGCGTCGCTGATCGGCTTGCACGCCGTTAGCCGCCCATCGCCGAACACCAGGAACGGCTTGCCGGCGCGCACGCGCTCGATCTGTCCGGAGAGGGATTTGAAGTACGCCGTCGGCCGTACGATCGAATACGTCAGGCCGCAGGTCATGAGCTCCCGCTCGAACGCCAACTTGGCGTGTTGGAACGCAAGGCGGGGCTTTTGAACGCAGATCGCGGAAAGCAGAACGAAGTGCGTCGCGCCTGCGGCCTTGGCGGCGTTCAGGGCATGCATATGCGCCTGATGATCGACGGCCCATGCGTCTGTCGGCGCCCCGGTCCGCGAGGCCATGCAAGAGACGACGGCGTCGAAGCGCTCGCCGCGGAACCCGTTCCGGACGAGAGCGTCCGGATCCGTCGCATCGCCGAACCGCGCCTCCGCGCCGCTGAACATGTCTGCAGACCGATCCGGTTGCGGACGCACGAAGCAGACCACGTCATGACCGGCATTGACCAGCGCCCGCATCGTCGCCTGTCCGATCGCGCCCGTGGCCCCGAGGACGAGAATCCGGCGCGAGACGGCGGGCGGCCTTGGATCGGCGGGCGGGGATTGAGCGGACATGGTCGAGGCGTTCGGTCTTTGCTGGGTCGACATCAGGTAACGGGACCGCACGCAACGGCGCAACCGGGCGGCGGTCTGGAGGCCTCTGCGGCCTAGCCGAATACAGCGACGCTCTGGCGACCAGCGACGAGCGCGCGCCCGTCCTCTCCCCAGATCGTCATCGCCTGCGCGGAATAGCCCTCGGCATTCGTCTCCGCTGTCGAGCGCAGGAGCTTCCAGCCTGGCGTCGCCATGCCGGCGGCATCGAGGACATCGACCATCCACGTCATGGAGCTGATGAGCGCCATCGCGCTGAACTCGCTCATCGCGGCGGGCGGCGGCGCATCGGCAAGCGCGAGCAAGGCGACCGCATCGGCTGGAGCAGCCGTGTCGGTGTGCCGGGCCCAGAGCCAGATGTCAGGCTCGGCGCCGCTGTACGGACGCCCGCCGCGCGCCAGCCGCAAGTCGAAATGCCGCCGAAACGCAGGCCCCGCATCCGTCGAGAAGTACGCCTCGCATTCGTCCGGAGGCGGAATGTCTTGAGGAGCCGGCGGCGCCGACCGCGCATAGGCGGACGGACGGACGCCGCCGAAACAGAACACCGCGCGCGTCCCGATCTGGCCTTCGCTCAGGAGATCGCAGCCAACGAACGCCGCCGACTTCCCCTGTCGCAGCAGCGCGGGACGCAGTTCGACCGGACCCACGGCGGGGCCGATGAAACTGATCTGCGCTGAGCGCAGCGGCGGCGTTTCGGGAAAGGTGCGTTGGGCGGCGGCCAAGCATAGCGCAGCCGAAATGCCGCCGTACAGCGTGCGGCCCTGGCGCCAGTCGTCAGTCGCGGTCACCGCCCACCCGGCTTCGGTGGGAGCGAGCGAGGCGACCAGGTCGGAAAAAAGCGTAGCGGTCATGAGCCCATTTAGGACGTCGCACACGCGGGCGCAAAGCGTCGCGCAACGTCAGCTCGGCGACAACTCGTACTGGCTTTGCAGATAATTCTGCACGCCGATCCGGGAGATCACGTTGAGCTGAGTTTCGAGGAAATCGATGTGCTCCTCGGTATCGTCGAGAATGTGGGTCAAAAGATCTCGCGAGACGAAATCCTGGCGGACCTCGCACAAGGCGATCGATTCCACGAGGGTCACGCGGCCGCGCGTCTCGGCGGCCAAATCGGCCTGCAGCCGCTCTTCGACCGTTTCGCCGATCGAGAGTTTGTGCAGGTCCTGGAGATTTGGGAACCCTTCGAGCAGGAGGATGCGCTTGATGACGCAATCGGCGTGCTTCATCTCGCCGATCGATTCCTCATACGTCTTGCGGCCGAGCTTGGCGAAGCCGTCGTTGTCGTAGAGGCGGGCGTGCAGGAAGTATTGGTTGACGGAGGTCAGCTCGTTGGTGAGCACGGCGTTCAGCGCTTTGATGACGTCAGCATCGCCCTTCATGTCGCGGCTCCGGCTGCGGCGCCTTCCGGCGCGCGGTTCTTGCAGCTGCCGACGTAGTCTGCATCGCCGCCCGCGTCGAGCGCGGCGGCGGCTTTGAGGCGGGCGGCCAGCTCCGGCAGACAGCGTCCGCACTGCGGATCGACACCGCAAGCGCGGAGCACTGCGCGCGGCGTCGACGCGCCGGCGGCGATTGCGTTGTCTGCGTCGCGTTCACGAACGCCATTGCAATTGCACACATACATGGCGCTAGCCTACCAAAGCCGAGGCGAATTGCAAGTCATTCGCATTAGCACTCAAGGTATTGATTATGGCCTTCTTCTGCGCCGCGGCTTGCGTTAAACGCCCCACTTTGATCCGCGTTTGGCGAGACCATTAATGACCAAACCCGCCCGGGCGAAAGCGGCCCCGACGATCGGCGTCGTCAGCCTCGGTTGCCCTAAAGCGCTCGTCGACAGCGAGCGCATCATGACCAGGTTGCGCGCTGAAGGGTACGAACTCTCCGGGTCCTACGACGGCGCCGACCTCGTGCTCGTCAACACCTGCGGGTTCCTTGATACGGCGCGCGCTGAGAGCCTCGATGCAATCGGCGAGGCGATAGCGGAAAACGGCAAAGTACTCGTTACTGGCTGCCTCGGCGCGGAAGCGGACCTCATCCGCGAGCGCCATCCGGGAGTCCTCGCGATCACGGGACCACACCAATACGAGGCCGTGATGGCGGCGGTGCGGGCCCACCTACCGCCGAAGCACGATCCCAAGATCGATCTCGTACCGGAAACCGGCCTGCGCCTGACGCCGCGCCATTACGCCTATTTGAAAATCTCTGAAGGCTGCAACAATCGGTGCAGCTTCTGCATCATCCCGAAACTGCGCGGCGACCTCGTCTCGCGACCGGCCGCGGCGGTGCTGAAAGAAGCCGAGGCGCTCGTCAAAGCCGGCGTGAAGGAATTGCTGGTCATCAGCCAGGACACGTCCGCCTATGGCGTTGACCTCAAGTATCAGGCGAGCCGCTGGCAGGATCGCGAGGTTCAGGCGCGCTTTCTCGATTTGGCCCGCGAGCTGGGCGAGTTCGGCGTCTGGGTGCGCCTGCACTACGTTTATCCGTACCCGCACGTCGACGACGTCATGGAATTGATGGCGGACGGAAAAATCCTTCCCTACCTCGACATCCCCTTCCAGCACGCGAGCCCGAGCGTCCTCAAGGCGATGCGTCGCCCCGCCAACCAGGACAAGATCCTGGAGCGGATCGCCTCGTGGCGACGCGCCGTTCCCGATCTCGTCATCCGCTCTTCGTTCATCGTCGGCTTTCCTGGCGAAACCGAGGAGGATTTCGAGACCCTGCTCGACTTCATCGAGGAGGCGCAGATCGATCGCGCGGGGGTGTTCAAATACGAGAACGTCGCCCACGCTCCGTCGCGCGACCTCCCCGACCATGTCGACCAAGATGTGATCGACGAGCGCTGGGAAGCCTTCATGGCGCTGCAGACCGAACTCGCCCACGCGCGCGGCTTGGAGAAAATCGGCGCGACCATGCCCGTAATCATCGACGACCATGATGCCGAGGAAGGGCATTATGTGGCGCGCACCAAGGGCGACGCTCCGGAGATCGATGGGGTCGCTTTCGTGCGCAGCGCGCGCCCGCTCGCCCAGGGCGACATTGTTGATGTGCTCGTGGACGATGCCGACGGTCATGAGCTCTACGCCCGGGTGATCTAGGCCAGACCGCGCCAGATCGCCGAGCGCCCGCCCAAAGGCGCGTCAGTCTTTGACCTTCAGATCGCCGAGCGACATGAAGACGACCGGGCCGCCCTCGGTTGGCCCGCGGTAGGCGCCGCGCGCCGCATTGACCTTCACCGAAACCGCGGTCAGCCGCCAAGCGTCCGCCTCGTTGGCTTTGATGTGCGGCATGGTCAGCTCGCGCAGGTCGTTCTTTTCCCCGAACCACCGCGTGCGTTCAGCGTTGGCGCGCAGCCGCGTGGCGACGGACGGGTGGTCCCACGCCCAGGTGAACACCTCATTGCGCGGGTTCCAAGAGCCGATGATCTGGACCGGCGCGGTCACGAGCGCGCCGTCTGTCCGCTCAAAATGGATAAGCCCGGCCGGCTGATCGACGATCCAAGACGCATTGGCGAGGCCGGCGCGCTTGGCGAGCCATGTCTGGCGCGCCTGGAGATCGGACCAGGCCTCCGCCCAGTATTGGTCGACGTCGACGGGCTGGCCTTCCCATGGATCAGCGGGAGGTAGCGCGACGCGCGCGCTCGCGGGACTGAGCAGGCGTTTGAACCACGACATGAGGTTCATCGATACGTCAATTTGGGCGCAGTGAAAATGCGTCCTGCTGCAATGTCCTAGACCTCGTCCCTTTTGCGCCCGCCCCGCCCGACGACCAGCGCCTTGATGACCCCGCGCAACGTCTGGACCTCCTGCTGGGAAAGTCCGGCGCGCAAGAACAACGCGCGCAGGTTCTGCTTCATGAGCTGCGCCTTGTCCTCCGGATGAAAGAAGCGACCCTGGTCCAGCTCCGCTTCCAAATGGCCGAAAAGGCCCTCCAGCTCGGCCTTGGTCGCCGGTTGGCCATACGAGGCGCGGAACCAGGACGGCGCATCGCTCTCCTGGCGCGCTTCGCCATAGGCGAACGCGAACACGGAAACAGCGTTGGCGAGGTTGAGCGACGCGAAGGCCGGGTTGACCGGGTAGGTCAAAATCACGTCGGCGCGCGCGACCTCGTCGCTCGTGAGCCCATTGGCCTCGGCCCCGAACAGGACCACCGGGCGCTCGCCCGCGGCGACGGCTGCCCTGAGGTTGCGCGCCGCCTCTCTCGGCCCCCAGACCGGCTTTTCCATGTACCGCGGACGCGCCGTCGTCGCGACGACGAAGGTGCTGTCGGCGATCGCGTCCTCCAGCGCCCATTCAACTCTGGCGGCGTCCAGCACCCGATCGGCGCCGGAGGCCACGGGATAGGCCTTCGGATTGGGCCAGCGGTCGCGCGGCTCGACGAGGCGCAATGCGCTGAGCCCGAAGTTCATCATGGCGCGGGCGACCGCGCCGATGTTTTCGCCCATCTGTGGACGGACGAGAACGATGGCGGGCCAATCCTCCGCAATCGGGGGCGGCATGTCGGCGGCGCGGCTCATCCGAAGGGCTTGCCTTGCCAGGCGCTGCGCGACAAGCCTGCACGTCCGCCGGGCATGATGTAGGATAACCTCAAATCGGGGATGCGCATGGCCGACGTCTTCATTTCGTATGCGCGCGCGGACCGTAAACGCGTTCGGCTGGTCGCGCTCGGGCTTGCCGCGGAAGGGTTTTCCGTCTGGTGGGACCCGGAGATCCAACCAGGCAAGAAGTTCGACGACGTCATCCGCCGCGAGCTTGAGACGTCGGCGGCGGTCGTGACGTGCTGGACGCGGGCGGCGGCCAAATCCAAGTGGGTCCTGGCCGAGACTTCATTCGCCGACGGCCAGAAGAAGCTCGCGCCGGCAGTTCTGCAGAATTGCGATCCGCCGATCCCCTACAACATGCTGCAGAGCGCAGATTTGACGCGCTGGCGGGGCGACGCTGACGATCCGGAATGGCTCGCGTTGCTCGCCCGAGTGAA
>JBMOIB010000027.1:0-31131 GCA_049317545.1 Caulobacterales bacterium
GCGGCGATGCGCGCTTCGGCTTCGGTTTCGCGCACCACCACGTGGACCCGATAGCCGAACCGCAACGCGCGTCCCCGCTTGGCGGCGCGGGCGCGCATGTCGGCGATCACGTCTTTGACGACGGGCGTGGTGTCCGGCCACATCAAATAAACGTCGGCGGCTTCGGCGGCGGCTTCACGCGCGTCCTCGGACAGGCCGCCGAAATAAAGAGGCGGACAGCGGCCCGATACGGTCCGCACGCGCGGCGGGTCGACCTTCAAGGTGTAATGCTCGCCGCTCCAATCGAGCGGCTGGCCGTTGAGCAGCACCTTCATGATCTTCATGAGTTCGACGGTGCGCGCATAGCGCGGCGCCGAGGCGAGGGTCTCGCCGGGCATTTCGCTGGAGATGATGTTGATGGTCAGCCGACCGCCGAGCATCTGGTCGATCGTCGCGACCTGGCGCGCGATCTGGGCAGGCCACATCTCGCCGACGCGCACCGCGAGCAGGAGGCGCATCCGCTTGAGCATGGGCGCGATCGCCGCGGCGAAGGCTGTGTTGTCGATGCCGAGCTGGTAGCCGGATGGCAGGAGGAGATTGTCGAACCCCATTTCCTCGGCGGCGAGCGCGATGGCGCGGCAATGCTCCCAGCTCGACAGGAGCTGCGGTTCCGGCTGTCCGAGGAACTCGTAATCGTCGTCGCAGAGCGCCGAGAACCAGCTGATTTCGGGTTTGGCGGTCATGTCTGTCTCCGGACTTACGGCATCGGTGCGCCGCGCGCGGCGACGAGGATCGCGTACCAATCAGGCCGCGTAAGGCGAACATCAAGCGCTGCACGGGCCTGTGCGAGGCGGGCGGGCGTCTGGCTGCCGACGAGCGCCACGGGGCGGCTCGGATGGGCGAGCACGAATGCGATCGCAACCGCCGTCCGCGTCGTCCCCAGGCGTTGGGCGATTTCGTCGAGCGCCGCGATCACGCGTGCGGCCTGTTCGTCCGATCCCGCGTCCCCGGCGAGACGGCCCTGCGCGAGCGGCGACCAAGCGAGCACCGCGAGCTTGTGCGCCATCGCATGGTCGAGCACGCCGTCCTCGATCGCGCCGATCGCCAGTGCGGACAATTCCGGCTGTACGCTCGCCAGCTTGAACGGAAGATGGGCCTGGAGCGCAGCGGTCTGCGCGGCCGTGTGGTTCGAGACGCCAACCTCACGGATCTTGCCGTCGCGGCGCAGGCGGTCGAGCGCGGCGGCGACCTCGGCCGGGTGGGCGAGCAGGTCCGGACGATGGATCTGATAGAGGTCGATCACATCGGTGCGCAGCCGGCGCAGCGAGGCTTCGCAGGCCTCAACCAGATAGGCGGCGCTCGAATTGTAGGGGACGCCGATCACGATGCCGCCCTTGGTGGCGAGCACGATGCGGCTACGCAGGCCCGGTGCGCGGGCGAGCGCCTCGCCGAACAGCGCCTCGGCCGCACCGAACGGCTCGCCATTGTCGGGGCCGTAAATGTCGGCGGTGTCGAACAGCGTCATGCCCGCGTCGAGCGCGGCTTCCGCGAGGTCGAGGGCCAGTTTCGGGTCGCCGCCGCGCAGGCGCCACATGCCCCAACCCAGGCGCGAAAGCGCGAGGCCGCCGGCGGCGACGGGGGCGGGATCGAGAAGGAGATCAGTCATGACGAGGTTGTGCGCTGGTCGCGCGCTGGACGCAACGGTCGAGCGCTCAGTCGCCGCCGGCCGCCGCCCGCAACCGGGCTGCGGCGGCTTCCGGCGTCAGATCGCGCTGCGGCTCGGCGAGCATTTCGAACCCGACCATGTGCTTGCGCACCGACGCCGAGCGCAGCAGCGGCGGATAGACATGGGCATGCAGCACGAACGAGTCGTCGCCGCCGGCAGGCCGCTGATGGAAGCCGAACGAATAGGGAAACGGCGTCGCGAACAGCCCGTCATAGGCGCGGATCAGGCGCTGCAGGACGTCGCCGAGCGACGCCCGTTCTGCGGCGTCGAGTTCGTCGAGCCGCCCGACCGCGCGCTGCGGAACAATCAGCGTCTCAAACGGCCACACCGCCCAGAAGGGGACGATAGCCATGAAATGCGCATTGGCGACGACGACGCGCGCGCCCTCGGCCCGTTCGCGGGCGGCGACGTCGAGCAGGAGCTTGCGGCCCATGCGCGCTTCATGCGCCGCCTGCATCTGCGCTTCCTTTGCGAGCTCGCCTGGAACCCAGTCGGTCGCCCACACCTGCCCATGCGGATGCGGATTGCTCGCGCCCATCATCGCGCCGCGGTTCTCGAAGATCGTCACGGCGGCGATGTCGGGCCGCGCGAACAGCGCTTGCGTCTCTTGCGCCCAGCACGCGACGACCGCGCCGATTGCGTCGGGCGTCATTGCGGCGAGGTGCAGATCGTGGCGCGGGTCGTAGCAGATCACGCGGCATACGCCGCCGGCTGGCGCCGCTTCGTAGAGATCATCCGGACGCGGAACATCCTCGAGGCTCAGCGCCGGGAAGTCATTGTCGAAGATGAAGACGCCGGCATAGGCGGGATTGAGCGCGCCGTTCGCGCGCGTCGCGCCGGGGCAAAGGGTGCAGGTTGGATCGTGCGCGAGCGCCGGCGGCAGGCTCGGCGGCGTCGCTTCGCCGAGCCAGGGCCGCGTCATTCGGTGCGGCGAGACGAGCACCCAGTCCCCGGTCAGCGGGTTGCGGCGGCGATGCGAACCCTGGGTCATGCGAGCATTCCAGCGCCGTCGGCCGGCGCGCAGACGATGGCCGGCAGACCGGTCCTCGCCGTCACCGCCGACGCGACCTGCGCGGCGCGCTGGCATTCGACCAGCGCAAGAACGCCGCCGCCAAATCCGCCGCCCATCTGGCGTGCGCCGAACACGCCGTCAGTGGACTGCGCCAACGCCGCGAGCGCATCGGTCTCGGCGCAGGTCACCGCGAAATCGTCGCGCAGGCTGGCGTGCGATGCGTTCATCAACAGGCCAAGGCTCTCCAGATCGCCGCGTTCGAGGGCGCCGGCCGCTTCGCGCACCCGGGCGTTCTCGCTGAGCACGTGCCGCGCGCGCCTTAGCGCCACGGGATCATCGCGCAGCGCCACGTCGAGATCCGCCGGCTTCGCGTCGGACAAAAAGGCGACGTCGAGAGCGGTCGCCGCGCGCGCGCATTCCGCGCGGCGCGCCGCATACCCGCCATCGGACAAGGCGTGACGCACGCCGGACTCGAAGACGATGAACGCGGCGTCGGCCGGCGCCTTGACCGTGCGCCACGACAGATCCCGACAATCGAGAAGCAGCGCTGCGCCGCGAGCGCCATGGGTCGATGCGAACTGGTCCATAAGCCCGCACGGCATGCCGACGACGTCGCATTCGGCGCGCTGGGCGATCAAGGCGACGTCCATCGGCGCGCGCCGCTCGCCGCGCAGATCGAGAAGCGCGAGGGTCGATGCGACCATCAGCGCCGCCGAGGAGCTCATGCCCATGCCGATCGGCACATCGCCGGCGGCCATCAGGTTCGCGCTCGGGGGCGGCGTTCCCTCCCGCGCCAGGATCAAGGCCGGCGCGGCGAGGTAGCGGGCCCAGTCCGGCGCCGCGCCGATCTCGTCGAGCCTAAACTCTCCTTCCGCATCGACATCGCGCGCGATGAGGCCGAAGCGATCGCCTGCGGCGGGTGCGGCGGCGACATAGCAGGCGCGGTCGATCGCAGCCGGTAGAACGAGGCCGCCGTTGTAATCGGTGTGCTCGCCGATCAGATTGATCCGCCCCGGCGCGCGCGCGATGCGCGGTCGCGCGCCGAAGCGCGTTTCAAACCTCGCCGCCAAAGCGGCCGGATCGACATTGGATTGCGTCCCCATCGGACGAGCATAAAAAGACGCGCCGCCCGGCGCCAGTGCGGGTTGGAGCGAGGGGATCATCGATGCGGCTCGGCGTCTGCTATTATCCGGAACATTGGCCCAAGGACTGGTGGGCCGAAGATGCGCGCGCCATGGCCGCCATGGGGCTGAAGCAGGTGCGGATTGGCGAGTTCGCCTGGTCGCGCATCGAACCCGATCCCGGCCGCTTCGCGTGGGACTGGCTCGACCGCGCCGTCGAGACGCTGGCCGCAGCCGGCCTTGAGATCGTCATGGGCACGCCCACCGCGACGCCGCCCAAATGGCTGATCGACCGGTGCGAAGACATTCTCGCCGTGGATCGTCGCGGGCGTCCCCGCCGGTTCGGTTCGCGCCGCCATTATTGCTTCTCGAGCCTGACCTATAGACGCGAGACGGCGCGCATCGTGGAGGCCATGGCGCAGCGCTACGGCCCGCATCCGGCGGTGACGACTTGGCAGACCGACAATGAATATGGCTGCCACGATACGATCGAATCCTTCTCGCATGACGCCCGCGTCGCCTTCCGCCATTGGCTCGAGCGGCGCTACGGTTCCATCGACGCGCTCAACGCCGCATGGGGCAACGTCTTCTGGAGCATGGAATATCGCGCCTTCGCAGAGATCGATCCTCCATCAGAAACCGTCACGGAAGCCAATCCCGCGCATCGTCTCGACTGGCGGCGGTTCGGTTCTGATGAGGTGGTCGCCTACAACCGATTGCAGGTCGACATCCTGCGCGCGCATGCGCCAGGCCGCACGATCGTTCATAATTTCATGGGCGTCTTCACCCAGTTCGACCATTTCGCCGTCGGCGCCGATCTTGATGCGGCGACCTGGGATTCCTACCCGCTCGGGTTCCTGGAGCAGGGCGCCTGGCCGGCTGAGACGAAGACCCGCTACGCCCGCCAAGGACATCCCGACTTCACGGCCTTCCATCACGATCTTTATCGCGGCGTCGGGCGCGGCCGTTGGCAGGTGATGGAGCAGCAGCCAGGGCCGGTGAACTGGGCGCCGTACAATCCCGCGCCGCTGCCCGGCATGGTGCGCGCTTGGACCTGGGAAGCGCTCGCGCACGGCGCGGACGTGGTGAGCTATTTCCGCTGGCGCCAGGCCCCGTTCGCGCAGGAGCAAATGCACGCGGGCCTGCATCGGCCCGACCGCGCCGAGGCGCCGGCCGCCGCCGAGGCGCGCCAGGTCGCGCGCGAGATTGCAACGATACCGGATGAAAAAACGCGTCAGGCGCCGGTCGCGCTGGTGTTCGACTATGCCGCGCAATGGCTGTTCGAGATCCAGCCGCAAGGCGCGAGCTTCCGTCCGTTCGAACTCGTGCTCGATTGGTACGCCGCGGTGCGCCGGCTTGGCCTCGACGTCGACGTCATTGCTCCGGATGCGGACGTTGCAGGCTATAAGCTCGTCGTCGCACCTTCGGCGCCCTTCCTCGACGCAGCCTTCGTGAACCGTTGCGCCGCGAGCGGAGCGCAGCTTCTGTTCGGTCCGCGCACGGGATCGAAAACGCCGTCGGTCTCGATCCCGTCGAACCTGCCGCCCGGCGAGCTGCAGAGACTCCTGCCGATCGTCGTCGCGCGCGTCGAAAGCCTGCGCCCCGGCCTGGTCGAGCCCGCTGGCCCCTATGTCGTGACGCGTTGGCTCGAGCACGTCGAAGCCGGCGGCGCGCACATCGAAGCCGCGACAGACGCCGGACATCCGATCTGGCTGAGCGCCGGGCGCGCGCACTATCTCGCCTGCTGGCCGTGTCCGCGCCTGCTGGACGATGCGCTGCGTCGCGTGGCGGGCGAAGCGGGGCTTGACGCTCTCGACCTGCCCCCCGATCTGCGGCTGAGACGGCGCGGCGCGCTGCGGTTCGCCGTCAATTACGGGCCTGAGCCGATCGACCTCGCCGCCCATCTTCCCGGCGCCGGCGCCTTCGCGTATCGGCTCGGCCAATCCGTACTGCCCCCGGCCGGCGTCGCCGCCTGGCTCGAGAGGGCGTCGCCATGAGGAGTGCGCTGATGCCGCCTTATTCGTCCGTCCTCGACGCCATCGGCAATACGCCGCTCATCCGGCTCAAGCGCGCCTCGCAAGAGACCGGCTGCGACATCTACGGCAAGGCCGAGTTCCTCAATCCAGGCCAATCGGTGAAGGATCGCGCCGCGCTCGCCATCGTGCGCGACGCCGAACGGCGCGGCGTGTTGCGCCCGGGCGGCGTGATCGTGGAAGGCACCGCTGGCAATACCGGCATCGGGCTCGCGCTGGTCGGCAACGCGCTTGGCTATCGCACCGTGATCGTCATCCCGCGCACACAATCGCAGGAGAAGAAGGACGCGATCCGGCTCCTCGGCGCCGAGCTCGTCGAGGTCGACGCCGCGCCGTACTCGAGCCCCAACCATTACGTCCACACCTCACGGCGTCTCGCAGAGGAATACGCCGCGAAGGAGCCGAACGGCGCGATCTGGGCCAACCAGTTCGACAATCAGGCCAATCGCCAGGGCCATTACGAAACGACCGGCCCGGAAATCTGGGCGCAAACCGAGGGCAAGGTCGACGGCTTCATCTGCGCGGTCGGCACTGGCGGCACCCTGGCCGGCGTTGGCATGGCGCTGAAGGAGCGCAACAAGGACATCGTCATCGGCATCGCCGACCCCGCTGGCGCTTCGCTCTACGAATACTACGCGCACGGCGAGTTGAAGGCCGAAGGGACGTCGATCACCGAAGGCATCGGCCAGAGCCGCATCACCGGAAATCTGGAGGGCGCGCCGGTTGACGAAGCCTATCGCATCGAAGACGCCGACTTCCTGCCGATCCTGTTCGATCTCGTGACGGAGGAGGGGCTCTGCCTCGGCGGGTCGGCCGGCGTCAACGTTCTCGGCGCCATGCGGCTGGCGCGCACGCTGGGGCCAGGAAAAACCATCGTGACGATCCTGTGTGACTACGGCAATCGCTACGCGAGCAAGCTGTTCAATCCGGAATTTCTGCGGAGCAAAGGCCTGCCGGCGCCGTCGTGGATGTGACCGTGCGCGTCATCCCGGCCGAGCGCAGCGAGCGCC
The DNA here is from genome assembly GCA_049317545.1 of Caulobacterales bacterium. GTDB lineage: Bacteria > Pseudomonadota > Alphaproteobacteria > Caulobacterales > Aquidulcibacteraceae > REEB506. The sequence continues at coordinate 6,882 of JBMOIB010000027.1, forward strand.
GGGACCTCGGTCAGGAGAAATGCCGAACAAGGTCCCCGATCGCGCTTCGCGCCTCGGGGATGACGAGGTGGCGGGGAGCCTCAAATCGACTGCCCGGCAAACACGGGCGGGTCGCCGTCTTCGGGCGGCGGGAAGGCCGGCTCGGCGCCGCGGGCCTGGGCGCGGAGCCAGTCCACGAAGATCGCCTGGGCGGGTGAAAGCGCCCGGCCGCCTGGCCAGACGAGGAAGTAGGAAAAGCCGACGGGCGCCTCGGGGCCAGCGAACGGCGCGACCAGGCGCCCGGCGCTCAGATCGGCGCTGGCGATCGTGCGCTTGGCGAGCGCCACGCCGCGGCCTGCGACGGCCGCTTCGATCACGAGGCTCGATTGATTGAACCGCGGCCCGCGATGGGCATCGACATCGGCGACGCCGTTGGCCTTCAGCCACATCGCCCAGTCGGGGCAGGTCGGGTCGCGCTCGCCGCCCAGATCGTGGAGCAGGGTGTGGTGGCGCAGGTCGGCCGGCTGGCTGATCGGCGCGACCTCCATGAGAATTGGCGAGCACACCGGAAGAACCGCTTCGCTGAGGAGTTTTTCTTCATGGAGTCCGGCATAGCCGCCCGGTCCGAACCGAATGGCGAGGTCGACGTCGGCATTGGCGAAATCGATCGCCGCCATGTCGGCCGAGACCCAGACGTCGATCTCCGGGTGCGCTTCGTTGAACTCGAACAGCCGCGGCATCAGCCATTTGGCGGCGAACGAGGGCGCCACCGAGACGGTCACACGCCCCTTGCGGGCCGGCTGGCGCATGACGCGCGCGGCCTCGGCCATGAGCTCGAAGGCGTTGCGCAGCAGGGGCAAGGCCGCGCGGCCCGGGTCGGTCAGACTGACGCGACGCCCCTCGCGGGCGAACAAAGGCGCGCCGACATGGTCCTCGAGCAGGCGGATCTGCTGGCTGACCGCGCCGGGTGTGACGAACAATTCCTCGGCCGCCTTGCTGAAGCTGCCGAGCCGTGCAGCCGCTTCGAACACGCGCAAGGAAGACAGAGGAGGTAGGCGATCCGACGACATGCGGAGAATTAGCGCATCTAACGTTGAAAATTCAAGGTAAGATAGCTGTGATAAACCGAGCATAGCGGAAAAGGACCCAGTCCATCGCCCCGTTAGTTTAGCGGGGCTGAACGATCCGGCTAAAAAGCATCGCTTGCGCGCGGGAGCGGGGCCGCGTTTTCTGCCCCGCTCGTTTGAGGGTCGCATGAACGTCTTTCCGCAATCCTGGCCGCTCGAAGGGCGCACCGTTCTGATCATCGGCGCGGGCGTGCTATCGGCTCGCAAGGCCGCGCTGTTCGAGGGTTCGCCCGCGAAGGTCCTGCGCATCGAAACCGGTCGCCCGAGCGACGCGGATTTCGCCGCCGCAGCGTTCGTGATCGTGGCGGTCGAAGACGCCGCCGAGGCGACAGCGCTGGCCGGCCTCGCCAAAGCCGCTGGCCGGCCGGTCAATGTCGTGGATCGTCCGGACCTGTCCGATTTTCATGTTCCCGCCATCGTCGACCGCGGCGAGATCGTCATCTCCATCGCGAGCGGCGGCGTGGCGCCGACCTTGGCGCGCGACGTGCGCGCCGCCATCGAGGCGGCCGTGCCGGTCAGCGTCGCCGCGCTCGGCGCGCTCGCGCGGCGGATCAAAGAGACTGTGCGCACGCGCTGGCCGGAAGTTGGCCCGCGCCGTGCCGCGTGGGAGCGCCTTCTACGCGGCCGCGCCGGCGCGCGCGCGCAGGCCGGCGACCTCGAGGGCGCCGTCGCCGCCGCGCTGATCGATCTCGACGCGCCGACGCCTGCGGGCGTCGTGCACATCGTCGGGGCAGGCCCGGGCGATCCCGAACTCCTGACGCTCAAGGCGCTGCGCGTGCTGCAGGACGCCGACCTCATCGTCTACGATCGCCTCGTCGATCCGCGCATCCTCGGCATGGCGCGCCGCGACGCCGATCGGCTCTATGTCGGCAAGGCGCGCGCCGAGCATTCCGTGCCGCAAGGCGAAATCTGCGACCTGCTGGTCAAGGCCGCCCGCGCCGGCAAGCGCGTCGTACGCCTGAAAGGCGGCGACCCGTTCGTGTTCGGCCGCGGCGGCGAGGAATTGGATGCGCTGCGCTTGGCGGGCATCGACGCCCATGTCGTGCCGGGCATTACAGCCGCGCTCGGATGCGCAGCGGCGGTCGGCGCGCCGCTCACCCATCGCGATCACGCCCAGGCCGTCACCTTCGTGACGGGGCATGCGCGCGAAGACGGCGATAGCGTCGAACCCGATCTCGATTGGCGGGCGCTCGCGAGCCCCAACCATACGATCGTGATCTACATGGGCGCGGCGCGCGGGGAAGCCGTCGCCCGGCGCCTGATCGAAGCGGGCCGCGCGGCGTCGACGCCAGCCCTGATCGTTGAGAACGGCACGCGACCAGATCAATCCGTATTCGGAACGACGCTCGGTGAACTTGGCGCGGCCGTCGCCCGCGCGCGACCGACGGGACCGACCCTTCTGATCGTCGGCGAAGTCGTCGGCGCGACAGTCCAATCCCTGATCCGCCAAGCCTGGAGCCAAGCCGCTTGAAAGCGCTCACCGCTAATCGCCTGGATGACGGCGCGGTCGTCTATTGGGACGGCGCCGGCTGGACGCCCGACATCTCTATGGCGGCGCTCCTCGGCGCGGAAGCCGATCGCGCGCTTGCTGAGGCGCTTGGCGCCGAGACCCTGATCGTCGGTCCTTATCTCCTCGACATGGCCGCGCCTGGCGCTCCAGGTCCGCGCGTGCGCACACGCGAAGCGATCCGCGCCAACGGCCCGACGGTGCGCACCGAGTTTCGCGCCGGCTTCCGCACGCCGGAGCGCGCCTGATGTATCGCTATGACGAGTTTGACGCCGCGATCGTGCGTGAGCGCGTCGCCGAATTCCGCGACCAGGTCGAACGTCGCCTGCGCGGTGAACTCACGGAAGATCAGTTCAAGCCGCTTCGGCTGATGAACGGGCTCTATCTCCAACTGCACGCCTACATGCTGCGCGTGGCCATCCCTTACGGCGTTCTGTCGTCGCGGCAATTGGAGCGCCTCGCCCGGATCGCGCGGGTCTATGACCGCGGCTACGGCCATTTCACGACACGCCAGAACATCCAGTTCAATTGGCCGAAACTCGGCGACGTGCCGGCGATCCTCGAGGAGCTCGCCGAGGTCGAGATGCACGCCATCCAGACGTCCGGCAATTGCATTCGCAACGTCACCGCCGACCATTTCGCCGGCGCCGTCGCCGACGAGGTCGATGACCCGCGCGTCTGGTCGGAAATCATTCGGCAATGGTCGACGTTCCATCCCGAATTCAGCTTCCTGCCGCGCAAATTCAAGATCGCCGTCGCTGGCGCCCCGGAGGATCGGGCCGCCGTCCAGGTGCATGACATCGGCCTGCACATCCGCCGTGGTCCCGACGGTGCGGCGCGGTTCGTCGTCTATGTGGGCGGTGGGCAGGGGCGGACGCCGTTCGTCGGCCCGGCGATCCGCGACGATCTGCCGGCGGCGCATTTGCTCAGCTATCTCGAAGCGATCCTGCGCGTCTACAATCGCTACGGCCGGCGCGACAACATCTACAAGGCGCGCATCAAGATCCTCGTCTCCGCGCTCGGCATCGACGCCTTCCGGGCCGAAGTCGACGCCGAGTGGGCGCATCTCAAAGACGGCGAACTCACCCTGCCGGACGATGAAGTCGCCCGCATCCGCACCTATTTCGCGCCGCCCCCCTTCAAGCATCTGCCACCGCGCAGCGCCGCGTTCGACCAGGCCAAGGCCGATCACAAGCGCTTCGCGCGGTGGGCGCGCACCAACGTGCATCCGCACAAGGCGCCGGGCTATGCGATCGTCACGATCTCGCTGAAGCCGATCGGCGCGCCGCCGGGCGATGCGACGGCCGATCAGATGGACGCAGCGGCCGCGCTCGCGCGCGCCTATTCGTTCGACGAAATCCGCGTGACCCACGAGCAGAACCTCGTTCTGCCGCACGTCGAACAGGACCAGTTGTTCGCGCTCTGGAAGGCGCTCGATGAAGCCGGCCTTGCGACGCCGAACGTCGGGCTCATCTCAGACATCATCGCCTGTCCCGGCCTCGATTATTGCGACCTCGCCAATGCGCGTTCGATCTCGGTCGCCCAGGCGATCGCCGAGACGTTCGCCGACCTCGATGCGCAGGAAAGCATCGGCGAGCTGAAGATCAAGATTTCCGGCTGCATCAACGCCTGCGGCCACCATCACGTCGGCCACATCGGCATTCTCGGCGTCGATAAGCAGGGCGAGGAATTCTACCAGATCCTGCTCGGCGGCCGCGCCGACGAGCGGGCCCGGCTGGGCGCGATCACCGGCAAAGGTCTGCCGCACGACGCCATCCCCGACGCCATCGCCAGAGTTGTCGAACGCTATCTCGCTCTGCGTACGGACGAACGCGAGCGCTTCATCGACGTCTACGAGCGCGTTGGCGCGGATCCGTTCGAGGAGGTGCTCTATGCGTCCGTCTAGTCCGCCGGCGCCGGCGCCGTTGGTCCCCGTCGCCGTGCTGCGTGCAGATGGCGCGCCCGCCGATTTCTCCTGGGTCGACGTCGCCGACGATGCGCCGATACCGGAGGATCGTCCCGCCGTCATTTCGTTTGCGCGCCTCGTGAAGGACGGCGCAACCAAATCCGGTCGCCTCGGCGTCCGCGTCGCGCCGGGCGACAAGATCGAGGCCTTAGCGCCGCACCTCAAGCACCTGGACCTCGTTGTCGTCAACTTCCCGAAGTTTCGCGACGGGCGCGGCTATACGACCGCGCGCCTTCTGCGCGATCGTTTCGGATTTGCGGGCGACATTCGCGCCGAAGGCGACGTGCTGCGGGACCAATTGGCCTTCATGATCCGCTGCGGGTTCTCGTCGTTTGCAGTGAAAGATCGTGCGCCGCAGGCCGCGCTGGATGCGGCGCTGCGGCGGTTCTCGGTCGTTTATCAGCCGGCCGCCGATGGCGCGGCCCCGATCTGGCGGCGACGCGCCGTTTCGGGACGCGTCGCCGCGGAATAGGCCTTTAGCGCGGGGGCGGCGGCGGTTGCGGCGGCTCCGGCGGTTCCGGCGGCGGGGGCGGGAGCTTGATCTTGCCGTCGCCATTGACGTCGGCGGCGTCGAAGAACCGCAATTGCTGCGCCTTGAACTCGTCCTTCGCGATCTTGCCGTCCTTGTTGGCGTCGGCCTCCTCCATGGAGGCGATCATCAAGAGCCCGAACGGCGGGTGCGGCGGACGCGGCGGGCGCCCCGGACCGTCGCCGTCGCGGCCCCGGTGGTGCTCGAATTCGCGGCGCTCGAAGCGGAGGTCAGAGCGGTCGCCGTCCTTGCGACCCTTGAAGTGGTCGCGGTCCGGCCGCGCGGGCCTGTCCTTGGGCGTGAGCGCGCCGTCGTCGTCGCGGTCGAGCTCTGCGAACATCGCGTCGGCAGCCGTTGCGGCTTCGGCCCGGGTCACAGCGCCGTCCTTGTCGGCGTCGATCATGGGCATCGGCGGGCCATGGCGGCCGCCCTGATGGGCCCCGGCGATCCCCGTCGTCGCCATCAGCGCCGCCAAGGCGACCCCAGCCATAGTGGAAATTCTCATGTGGTCCTCCATCGAGCGGGTAAACCTCGCGCCCGCTGTTGAGGAGAAAACGCCAGCGACATTGCTCCGTGACGGCCCGACTGCAACACTTCGCTTCAGGGCTGCAACACTGACGAAAAGGTAATCCGGCACAGGAGGCCGATGAACCTCATGACCGCGCCAGACCTCGCCCGCCCGCGGGTGCTGATCGTCGATGACGACCCCGCCATCCGGCAGGGGCTGCAACAGGTGTTCGAGCGGTCCGGGTTCGACGCCGCGACCGCATCGGACGCCGCCGACATGGATCGCAAGCTTGAGCAGTCCGGCGCCGATCTGGTCGTGCTCGACCTGATGATGCCGGGCGAGGATGGGCTCTCGGCGTGCCGTCGCCTCGCCGCCAAGGGCCGCCCGCCGGTGATCGTGCTCTCTGCGCTGGGCGACGACGCCGACCGGATCGTCGGCCTGGAAGTCGGCGCCGACGATTATCTTTCAAAGCCCTGCAACCCGCGCGAACTCGTCGCCCGCGCGCGCGCTGTCCTGCGGCGCGTTAAGGACGACGAGCCCGGCCAAAGCCGTAGCGACGTCTTCCGCTTCGCCGGGTTCAAGCTTGATTGCGCCCGTCGCGAACTGCTCGATTCCGACGGCGTTCTGGTCGCGCTCTCGACCGGCGAATTCCGCCTGTTGCGCGCCTTCGTCGAACGTCCCGAGCGCGTGCTGAGCCGCGACCAATTGCTCGAGATCGCATTCGCCGCCGACACCGATGCGTTCGACCGCGCTGTCGACGTCCAGGTGAGCCGCCTGCGGCGCAAGCTCGAACGGCCCAATGCGCCAGAACTCATCAGGACCGTGCGCGGCGAGGGCTACCTCCTCGCGGTTCGCCCGAAACGCGGATGAGCCGCGCGCGGCCGCTCGCCGGGGCGCCGATCGCCGGCCACGTGGCGCTGCTCGTCGCGCTCGTGCTTGTGGCGACCTATGTGGTCAATGTGGCGGTGATCGTCGCGCTGCCGCCGCGCCCGCCCGGCGTCGCGCCGATTGCAGCAGTGTTCGACGCGTTCGAGCGCGGCTATGCCGAAGCCTCGGCGGGAAAAGCCGCCGGTCGATCCGAATTCGGGGACTTCCGTATCGAGGGCGCGCCGCCGCGGGCCGGCCAAAGTCCGCCGTTCGCGCGCGACGTGGCGGCGCTTCTCGCGACGCGACTCAATCGGCCCGCGAACCAGGTCATCATTTCCTTCGAACGTCCTCCGGCCGATGTGATCATCTACCGGGAAATGCGCCATTTGGGGCGCCCGCCTCACGGCGATCATGTGCACGGTCGCAGCGATCGTCCGCATCCGGACGGCTTCCCGCCGCATAGTCCGCCGCCGCCCGGCCCGCCGCCGCCCGCGCCCGCCATTGGCGCGCCGCCGCCGCCGCCGCCGCCCGAGCCGCCGCGGTTCGAAACGCAGGGCAGGGGGACCGTGTTTTTCGCCCGCTTCGTCGTCGCCGCGCAAATGGCGGACGGACGCTGGCTCGTGCTGCGCCAGAAGCGATCGTCGGCGGACCTGCAATGGCTCACGGGCGCAGCGCTCGGCATTGGCGGCGCATTTGCGATCGCGCTTGCCCTTGGACTTGTGTTCGCCGCACGCCTTGCGGCTCCGATCCGAAGGTTCGCGGACGCTGCGCATCGCGTCGGCGTCGACCGCCGCGGCGAGCCTATACCGGAGGATGGTCCGCGCGAATTGCGCGTGGCGGCGCGGGCCGTGAATGCGATGCAGGCGCGTCTGGGAAGCCTGGTCGCCGACCGCACCCAGATGCTCGCGGCGGTGGCGCACGATCTGCGCACGCCGCTGATGCGCATGCGGCTCTCCGCCGAAAACGCCGATCCCGCCGTGCGCGACGCGATCGCCCGAGATGCGGAGGAAATTGATGAACTCGTCGCTTCGTTCATCGCATTCGCGCGGGATGATCCCTCTCATGATGCGCGCGTCAAACTCGATCTCGCGGCCCTGGCGCAGAGCGTCGTCGATGATCGCGCCGCGACCGGCGCCGCAGTCACCTACGAGGGGCCGGATCGGATCGTGCTGACGGGTCAGCCGCTTGGCCTCAAACGCATGCTGTCCAATCTGGTCGAGAACGGCGTCCGCCACGGCGGTTCAGCGGCGGTGCGCCTGAGCGAAGCGGCGGGCGTCGCCGTCGTGGTGGTCTCGGACAATGGTCCTGGCATTCCGCCCGAGCGCCGCGAGGACGTGTTTCAGCCTTTCGTGCGGCTGGCGCCCGATGGGGCGTCCGGCGCCGGGCTCGGACTTGCTGTGGTCGGTTCCGTCGTGCGTGCGCACGGCGGCGCCGTCGCGATCGACGATGCGCCGGGCGGCGGCGCGCGGGTCACCGTCCGGCTTCCGATCTAGGGCTTCGCTCGAGCGCATCGGCGACGCGGGCGCACAAAACGTCCGGCGTATCGCGATCGGCGTCGACGACGAGGTCGGCCAGCGCGCGTTGCGGTTCGACATAGAGCGCATGCATGGGCCGGACGGCGCCCAGGAACTGGGCGACGATCCCTTCGATGTCGCGACCGCGCTCGCGCACGTCGCGCACCAGCCGGCGCGCCAGCCGCACCTCTTCCGGCGCATCAACGAAGACGCAGAAGTCGGCGCGCGCCCGCACGGCGTCGCTCAGCATGGCGTGCAGACCCTCGACGATGATCGTGGCCGCCGGGGCGAGGCGTTGCGGCTCCGCCATCCGCTGGTGAAGCGCGAAGTCGTAACGCGGCGCGGCGACCTCGCGGCCGATGCGCAGCGCGTCGAGATGGGCGGCGAGCAAGCCCAGGTCCTTCGCCTCGGGCACATCGAAATTGTACGTGCGCGGATCGAAGTCCGGCACGGCGCTCGAGCAGACGTAATAATCGTCCTCATGGATCCGCAGCGCCGGCGCGAGGCGGCGCACGAGCGCATCCGCGAGCGCTGATTTGCCGGAGCCCGTACCGCCGCCTACGAGGATGATCCGCGTCGTCATATGCGCCTGATAGCGCGTCAATAGGAGCGCCGCCAGCGCACCGCGACGCGCTGGTCGCCGTTCCCGAGAAAGCTCGAGACCAGGAAGAGCCGCGGCTTGATCTGCCATTCCACGGACGTGGACGCCGCGCCGAGCGCGCCGCGCGACACTTCGACGTACACGTCGCGGGTAATGTATTTGCCGCCGGTGACGAGCACGCCGCTCGCGTCCTCGCGCAGAGCGAGGCGGTCGAGATCGACGGCGCGACGCGCGGCGTCGGCGATGTCGAACGAGCCGCGCCCGGCGAGCGTGGCGAGACTGGCGGCGAGCTGCGCCGCCTGCAGCGGGGACAGGTCCTGAGCGTTCGCGCCGAACAGGATCTGCGGCAGGATCTCATCTTCAGGAAGAGCGGGGGACGAGGAGACGTCGATCTGCGGATCGGCGAGACGTCCGCTGATCTTGATCGTGGCGGTCAGGTCCGTCGCATTCGCTTCCGCGGTCAGGGCAACGTCGGCGTCGAGCGGATCGCCGCGGAACGTCACTACGCCGTCGCTGAGCGCAAACGGGCGGCCAGCCAGATTGACCTGCCCGCGCAACAGCCGCGCCTCGCCGAACAGGCGCATCGCTTCGGGTGAGCCGGTAGCGCGCACGTCGAGCGCCCATTCCGCCTCGGCGCCGCGCCCACGGGTGAAGATGCGGCGCGGTGCGCGGATGCGCAGGTCCAGCGCAATCGGCATGGATCGGCGCTGAGCCGACGCGCGGGGACGGGGGGCGCCGCCTGGCCGGTTGATCTCGACCACGTCGATCACGGGCGGCGCAGGCGCCGACAATTGCGGCGGCGTCAGTTCGGCGGACATGATGTCGACGTCGCCGCTGACCTTCATGCCCGCGCCTGTCCAGGCGAGTGTCACGCGCCCGTCGGCCTGGGCCTTGGCGTCGGGCCGGTCGAGCACGCGCATATCGTCGAGATAGACGACCATTTCGCCGGCCTCGCCCGATCCCAATCGCCCCGAGCCGGACAGCTTGCCGCCGTCAGTGTCGCGCGCGGAGAGGGCGCGCAGGACCGCGCCGCTCTCGTCGAACCCGATGTCGGCCGTGAGGTCGCGCAGGACGAGGCCTGTGGGCTTGTCCTCGAAGCGCGCGCCGATCAGCTTGAGCGCGCCGGAGCCGGCGATCCGGTCTCCGCTTAGGCGGATCGCGCCTTCGCCGGCGACGCGTCCGGTCAGCGATTGGTCGATCGGTCCGAACACCCCCCACACGCCGTCGATGGGACCGTCGAGGGTCCAGGACGCTTCGCCGACGCCGCCGGAGACGCGGGCGATGCGCAGCGGTGCGGCGGTCGCGACGACCGGGACAGCGCCGGTCGCGCGCGCGCTCAGGCCGGCCGCCGACTTCGCCGTCGCTTCGCCGCTGAGACGGCCATCGCGCAACTGAAGCGCAAGACTCGCGTCAATCGGTTCGCGCGCCCGCCGCGCCAGGCGGAAGCCGCGGACCTCGGCGTTGGCTTCGCCGGTCAGCGTCGCGCCGCGCCCGCGGGCGGCCAGGCGGCCGCTCAGGGAGCCGTCGAGCCGCTCACCGCCGGCGGCGAAGGCTGAGAGCGGCGCCTCGCGGGCGACAGCGTCGAGCGTGTAGGCGCCGGGGCCAGCATCCAGGCGTATCTCGACGTCGCCCGCGCCAATCGTTGCGGCGGCGTCGAGGCGAGCGCCATCACGGCGCAAGGCGAAAACGACAGGTCGGCGCGACGCAACCACTTGGCCGCCAAGCGCGCCCTCAAGGTTCGCGCTCGCTTGAAGGCCGTCGCGCAGGTCCAGTGGCCCTGCGGCGGACAGGCGAAAGGGCGCAGCCTCGCCGATCATCCCGCGAACATCCGCGCTCATGCGCGGCGTCAGGTAGTCTCCGACGATGGACAGGCGCGCGGCTGTGAACGCGACATCGGGGCCGAGACCGCCATCGCGCAGGGCGAGGTCGAGGGCCCAGTCGGCGGGCGCGAAGCGCGCGGCGCCGGAGACGGCGCCCGAAGCGCCGAGTGCAATTCCATCGGCTTTGCCCGCGAGGATGAAAACGCCGTCCGGACCGGCGTCGGAGAAGTTGAGCCGCCCTGTCGCGCGCATTTCCGCAAGGCGCGCATCGATCGCACTTAAGGCGACCCCGCTCGCGTTGAACACAGCGTCGGCGCCGATCGTGACCGGGGCGCCGAGATAACGGGCCGTCAAAGCGACCGGGCCGACATGCGCTTCGCCTTCGGGCGCGAGATCGACGCGCACGATCGCGTCACGCAAGGGTGCGCCGGCGACCTCGAGCGTTGCGAGCATTGCGGAGGCCTTTACGCTCCAGGCGTCGAAGGCGCCGCCGATCCGGCCCGTGACGTCCGCGGCGCCGGCGACCTCGACGCCGCCGAGCCGGATAGGTCCGCGCGCGCTCGCCTCCATCGCGAGATCGAGCGCGTCGCCATCGATTTCGCCGCGGAACCCTGCGCGCAGATCGCGGCCGCTAAGGCGGGCGCTCTTGACCTCGACGACCTCAGCGAAGGTCAAGGCGGCGTCGATGTCGGCCGCACGTCCGACGAGCTGGTCGAGAGGTGTGGGCAGTCCGGACAATTTCTCTACGCGGCCCGCGACATCGAGACGGGGATCGTCCGCCGGCGCGAAGCGCCACGATCCGGCGCCGCGGCCGCCCCAGCCAGGGACCACGGCGCGCAGGTCGGCGAGCGTCCAGGTTCCCTTGAGAGGCTTGCCGTCGTCGATCCGGCCCTGGCCGCGCACCGTGGCGAGCTTGCTCGCGATCGTCAGCGCGTTCAGCGTGATGGTTCCGTCGGCGCGCGCGGTCGAGAGGTCGATCTCCGCGTCGGCGCCGGCGAGCAGGCGGTCGGCGATGTCGGCGCCGTCGACCGTTGCGTCGTCCAGCCGCGCGCGGACCCGAACGCCCTGGCTGTTCCTCCGCACGTCGATCGGACCTTCAGCGCTCACATGTGCGCCGATCACATGGGCAGCGTCGAAGTTGAGGCGGCCCTGATAGCGGCTCTCGGTGCGGGACACGGCGAGCGCGCCGCTCGACCGGACCCGCCCGCCGCGCAGGCTCAGGACATGGGCGTCGGCGTCGATCGCCAGACGAATGGGCCCGACGGGCGCGAGGCTGGCATCGATGCGACCGGTCGCGGCGCCGCGCAGACGCGCGCTCTGCACATCGATCTTCACCGCCGCCGGTGTGGGGCCGACCCGATCGCCGGAGGCGCTGATCGTCCAGTCTCCGCCAAACCGGTCTGCGAGACCTGACAGGGCCGGGATCGCCAGAAGATCTGCGCGCACGTCGCCGGACCAGCCGGCCGCGGTCCAGAGCGCGGCGCCTGACAGCGCTTTCGCGCCGTCGATTTCGACGACGGCGTCGGCCTTCTGGTCCGCGGCGTCGAGGGACGCCTTCACGGCGCCGCCGGCAAGCCCCGCCAGCGCGCCGCCGGCTGGCCCATCAACGCGCACATGCGCGGTGAGGTTCGGCGCACGCGCGAAGCGGACCTGCAGCGCATCCGTTGCGCCATCGAGACCCGCGAGGTCGATGCTGAGCGACTGCAGCTCGTCGGCTTGGATCGCAGTCGAGGCGGACAGGCGCAGGGACGTGGATTTGGCCTGCGCCACGCCGGGGGCAAAGTCTACGCGGCCGATCTTGATCGATCCGATGCGCAAGTCGGGCGGGTTGGATGAAGGCTGCGGGGCGGCGAGCGTCGGGCGGCGCAGGACGGCGATGGCCTCGGCTTCGACGGCGGCGATATCGATCCGACCACGGATGAGTTCGAACGGGCGCCAGGACAGGTGCGCGTTGCGCGCCTCGATCCAGACGCCGTCCGCATCGCGCAAGGCAAGCCGCGCGATGCGCAGATCGGAAAGGCGTGCGCCGGAAACGCCGCTGACGTCGAGCACGCCCAAGCGCCAGACGCGCTGGCCGTCGGCGAGCGCGTCGACGAGGCTGGCCGCGCCCGGCCCGAGCGCCCAGGCGAAGCCACCGACCAAAGCGGCCGCGCCAGCGCCGAGGATCGCGAGCCTGCGGACGCGCATCAGAAGGCCTGACCGAAACTGACGTACACCGCGACCTCGCGATCGCGCGGACGCCGGTCGAGCGGTGCGGCGACGTCGATGCGCAGGGGGCCGAAGCCGAGATCGTAGCGGAGGCCGAGACCCGCGCCCCAGCGCAGATCGGCAAGGCCTTCGGCGTCGTCGAAGGCCGAGCCGCCGTCAACGAAAGCCGCCGCGCCCCAATGGCTGGCGAAGCGCGCGCGCGCCTCGAGGGACGTCTCGAAAAGCCCCTGACCGCCGGGCGGCTCGGCGCTCGCGGCCACGTTGGTCGGGTAGATGGACTGGAACGCATAGCCGCGCACCGATCCGCCGCCGCCGGCGTAGAAGCGCCGATCGAGGGGCAAATCGCGCGCCGCGCCGGCGAGCGGCTGCACCCACCCGGCCCGCAAGCGCGCTGCGTAGGTGAAGCGGCCATCAGTGTCCGTTGCAGTCTGCGGCGTCGCATAGATCCGCGCATCGGCGAGCGCGCGCACGAAGGCGGTGGTCGCCGAGCCGGTCGAGACGGCGGGCTCGACGCGCAGTTCGAAGGTTTCGCCGCGGCGCGGATCGAAGCGGTCGTCGGCGCCGTTGCGCCGCCAGGATCCGAACCCGGACAGAACCAAAGCGTTGTCGATCCCGGACGTGGCGTCATAGGCATCGTAGGCGAGGCTCGCGCCGTAGGTCAGGGCATCGCGCACGGTGCGCTGCGCTTCCACGGCGGTCGAGAGCGATACGCCGACGCGATCGTAGGGCCGGGCCTCTTCGCGCACTGCCGAGACCGTGAACCGGCGTGCGCGGCCAAGCCCTGCGGCGTGCGGGAGAAAAAGACCCGCGGTTGCGCGCTGCTCGCGGTCGGCGAGGCGCAGGGCAAGGCTGGTCGTTTCGGCGCGGTGCAACGCGTTGCGATACTCCCAAAGCGCATCGAGGCCGGCGCCCTCCGTGGACGACCAGGACGCGCCGAGATCGATCGTGCGCGGCTTGGCGCGCTCGACGCGTACGATCACATCGCGCGGTGCGTTGGCTTCCGCGCCTGGCGCTGCGTCTCCAAGCGCGGTCTCGACGCGGGCGAAGGCGCCGGTCGAGGTGAACGCGCGGCGCAGGCTCGTGAGTGCCTCGGGCGTGTAGGTCGCGCCGCGCCGCCAGGTCGGCAGGGTCTTCAGGAAGGCGTCGTTCACCGCGCCTTGCGGCTCGACCTGAACGCCGCCCAGGCGCACCTGCGCGCCGCCGGACCTGACCTGGATCGTCAACCGCATTTGGCCGGTGGCATGGTCGACGACCGCTTCGCGCGGGCCGATCGCCGCGTTCGCATAGCCGCGCGCCCGCAGCGTCGCGAGCACGGCCTCTTCGCCGGCGAGGACGTCCGCGGCCCGGGCGGGACGGCCCGTCGTGACGATCCGGGTCAGAGCGGCGCGGGCGAACGGCACGTCGGTCTCGGCGACGTCGTCCAAGTTCAGGTCTGGCGCAGCGAAGGTGAAGCGCTTTCCGAGCGTTGCGGTCACACGTGCGCGCGGCGCCGCATCGGGCGAGGGGACGGGCTCGACTGCGCCCGCATAATAGCCTTCGGAGCGCAGCCAGTCGCGCAGGCGCAAGGCGGCCTCGTCGGCGAGGCGGTCGGCGTCGAAGGCGGTGGTGGGCGGGGGGCGTTCGACGAGCGCGGCGCGCATGGCCTGCCGCGTCGCTTCGTCGTCGACGCCGTCGATGATCACCGGGGATGCCTCGGCGGCGTGAGCGGCGGGCGCGCAGGCGGCGGCGAGCGCCGCGGCGCTGGCCGCCCAACGGGCGCCTAAGCTGACGGAGAACGGCCCATGGACGCGCATTTGAACCATGGGCCATCCCACGATTCGTCAGCGCATGGACTTATGGCGCGCAGTATGCGGACGCAGGCGCAAAAAAGGGCCGGCGCCTTGCGGGGCCGGCCCTTCCTTTAAGTCAGAACGATCTCAGAACTTGAGACGAGCGGTCGCGCCGTAGGTGGCCGGCGGGCTCGGATAGCCTGAGAGCGACCCAGCCTGCGCGACGCTCGGGAAGAGCGTGGTGTTGTACTTCGGCTCGGTCAGATTGCGGCCCCAGATGCTGAGTTCGAGCCCGTTTTCCAGGCCGAGAGCGATCGAGGCGTTGAGCGTTTCGGGGCTGCTCTTGATCGGCAGACCCAGCGCCGTGATGTACGGCTTCTGGTAGTTATAGTCCACGTGGTAGACGATCTGACGGTCAGAGCTCAGCGGCTGCGCGTACGTGGCGCCAAACGTCGCCGAATAGTCCGGAATGCCGGACGGTTTCTGGCCGGTCAGGTTGGTCGGCACCGTTGAGAACGACGAATTCAGCGCCGTGCCGCCCGTGAACTTGTCGAACTTCGGGTCGAGGTACGTAACCGCGGCCGTCAGGTCGAGGTTCGGCGTCGGCGACCAGGAGCTTTCGATTTCGACACCCGTTGTCGACTGCTCCTCGGCGTTGCCAAGCACGAAGCCCGTGCCCGTGAAGATGTTGCTCTGGAAGCCTTTGATCGATTGCTTGAACGCGGCAATGTTGATCCGGACCGTGTCGAACTTCATCTTCGCGCCGATTTCCCAAACGTCGGCGTCCTCAGGTTCGGCGTATCGGGTGCCCGACGTCAGGTTGGTTACGGCGAGACCGGCCGTGCGGATCGCCGAAGCTGCCGGAGCCGGAACCTGAAACGGAGAGCCCGGGATGAAGTCGCGCGGGAACGGGCGGCTGTCGATCGACAGGTTGAAGGACGAGCCCTTAAAGCCCGTTGCGTGCGTCACGTAGACGTTGAGGTCGTCAGAGAATTTGTAAGCGAGACGCAGCGTGTGCGAGGTGTTGGTGTCCTCTACGCGGCCGCTTTCCACCGAGTTCGGGAAGTTCAGGAACGGCGGAATGAATTGTAGACCACGCAGCGCCAGGAACGGGTTGGCGGAGGTCGTGCGGAACGGTCCAGGGACGCCAGCGTTCGCACCCGCCTGGATGAGGTCGATCGTCGAGAAGGTGTCGGTCGTTGTGACCTTGGTTGACGCGTTCTTCTTGTCATTCGTCCAGCTGAGACCGCCCGTGAAGCTGAGCTTCTTGGTGATCTCGAAGTCGACCTGGCCGAACAATGTCACGGCTTCGTTCTTGAGCGTGTAATTCTCAAACCGGCCCTGGCCTTGACCGCCGAACGTGCCGGCCGGGATGCCAGGCACCAGAGCGCGAAGGGTGGGCTCCAAGGAGCTGTAGGCGCCGCCGGTGAGCGCATTCGCGTAGTTCTTGAAGTCCCGGCCGAACGTCAACTGGCCGCCCGTGTCGATGTCTTCGTTGAAGTAGAAGCCGCCGACGAGGAAGTTCAGCGGCCCGTCGAATTTCGAGGCGAGGCGAACTTCCTGCGTGAACGTGTTGATGTCTGTCTTGCTCGAGTTTTCCCCGATCAGATCGGCGCTGGTGAAATCCGAGTCCGCGTTGGTCTTGCCGCGCACCTGGCGGTAGGCGGTGATGCTGGTCAGCGCCAGGGTCGGCGACACTTGCCAGTCGGCCTGCCCGGACACGCCCGAGTTCATGAAATTGTTCAACGATGGGAAGTTCGCGTAGCTCTTGTACGCTGTCGGCTGGTTGGAGAGGATGTTGCCGCCGATCGCTCGAATGGCCGCGGCCGTCGGGCCCGCGACGACGTTGGCGACGGTGCAGCAGATTTCGTCGATCTTGTCGTAGTCGGCGATGAACCGGAGCTTCAGATCGTCGTTCGGGACGATCAGCAACTGGCCGCGAATGCCAGAGCGGTTGCGGTCATTGCCCTTGGCGGCGAGGTTCACGTATTCGGAGTAGCCGTCGCGCTTGTTGAAGCTGCCGCCGATGCTGTACGCGATCTTGTCCGTGATCGGTCCGGTGAAGTCGCCCTTCAAAACAACGGCGTTGTAATTGCCGTACGAGGCTTCCAAGCCGCCGCCCGGCTCGAATTGCGGCTCCTGCGTCACGACGCTGATCACGCCGGCCGAGGCGTTCTTGCCGAACAACGTCGATTGCGGACCGCGCAGCACTTCGACGCGCTCGATGTTCGGCAGATCGCTGATCTGCGCAGCCGAGCGCGAGCGATAGACGCCGTCGATGAAGACGCCCACGGCCGGCTCGATGCCGGCGTTGTTCGCGCCGTTGCCGAAGCCGCGGATGATGAAATTGGTGTTGGCCGAGCTTTGCAGCTGTCCGACGCGCAGCGACGGCACCAGCGATTGCAGGTCGAGCAGGTCGCGGACGTTGGCCTGCTCGATCGCCGCGGCCGTGGTGACGGCGACCGAGATCGGAACGTCAAGCAGCGTCTGGGAGCGCTTGGAGGCGGTGACGACGATTTCGTCGGCGCTGGTCGTCGGGGTGTCCTGGGCCTGGGCCGGGGCGGCGAGCGTCAGGGCGGCGGCGGACGCGCCCGTGAACAACGCAAAAAGCGAGCGAACCTTGGACATGTTTCTCCCCCTAGAGCCGGCCTCTCATTGCGGAGGTCGCGGACGAACGGCAGCGCGCGGCGAGGGGCCCTCGCCACTTCAACGGTGGGCATTCGTCTTTCGCAAGGGCGTCGGAGTCAATGTCCCGCAACGCATTTGCGCATTTATCTTTGCATGGTGGCGCGCGCGCATCGGCCAGGTGCGCTGCTCCGGGCAGGAGGGCGCGCAAAAGAAAGGGGGCCCCGAAGGGCCCCCGAAAGATGATCTGACGTCCGGTGGGATCGATCAGAACTTCTTCGACACCGTCACGCCATAGGTGCGCGGCTCGATGAGGAAGACGTTCGTGAACAGACCCGAGGAGTCGTCGGTCAGGTACTTGTCGGTGATCGCGTCCTTGTCGAAGGCGTTTTTCACGAACGCTTTGACCGTGAACTGATGTTCCAGGTTGTCGAGCGAGATCGAGAAGTTCGCGTTTTCCCAGGACGGGAGGATGTCCGAAGACGAGTTGTAGATCCGCGACCAGCTGGCGTCTTGCCAGTAATAGTCGCCGCGGAACACGACCTTCCAATTGTCGCCCATCGGTTGGGTGTACTGGGCGGCGAGCGAGACGGTGGTCGCCGGCGAGTTGGGCAATTCTTTGCCCTTGAGGTTGACTGCGGTGCCTTCAGACGGCGTGAGGTCCGCAACCGTCAGGGCGCCCGAGCCCGGAACGAAGGCGTTGAGCGCTGGCGTCAGGGCCGCAGCGGTCGGCGCGTTCGCAAATGCGCCCGAGCAAATGCCGAGGAGCGACGTCGCAGGCAGGGCGCCGGCGTTGATGCCGGCCTGGACCGCAGCGACGCCTTTGGTCGGGGCGACGCAGTTCGACGCGTTCGAGGCTTTCAGAACCGTCTGGCCGGCTGCGCCTTGCGTACGGTTCAGGTTGTCGATCGACGACCCTTCGGTGATCTCGGTGTTCAGATAGCCGGCGTTGACCGTGAACAGGAGGCGCTCCGTCGGCGCCCAATTGCCCTCAAACTCAAGACCCCAGATCTTCGCGTTGATATTCTCGTTCAGCGAAGTCCGGTTGACGATCTTCGAGACCTGATAGCCCTGGTAATCGTAGTTGAAGTACGTGCCGTTGAGCTGCAGGCGGCCATCGGCGAGCGTGTTCTTCGTGCCGACTTCCCAGGCGTTGACGAATTCCGGGGCGAACGTCGGTTTGATCGACGCGACGCCGACGGCCGGAGGCGGGTTGATGCCGCCGCCTTTGTAGCCCTTCGAGTAGAACAGGTAGACCAGGGTCTCGTCCGTGAGGCCCAGATCCGGCTTCCAGTCGAAGCCGGCGCGACCCGTCGTTTCGCTGAACGACACCGACGAGACCGGATTAACCGGGTCCGTCAAATAGGCGTTGTTCGGCGCCGTCAGAGCGAGCGGCAAGGTCGCGACGTTGGCGAGAAGCGCCGTCGAATTGTTGGTCTGGCTCTTCTCGTCCTTCGTGTGACGCAGGCCGAGGGTGAACTTCAGCGTGTCGCTGAGCTGGACGTAGGTTTCGCCGAAGGCGGCCCAGGCTTTCAGCTCATACGGCGAACGGCTCAGGAAGTAGTTGCGGCCGCTGTCGTTGATGCGCGCGCCAATCGTGCCGCCCGAGGGGTTGCTGGTGTCGATCGGAACGAAGACGCCCGGACCCGTCGGGGTGCCTGCGCCGAGCGCGCCAGCCGGCAGCGTCGACAGGAATTGCTGGATCTGCGCATTCGCCGTCAGGGTGTTGGCGATCACGTAATAATCGCCACGCGACTTGAAGCGCAGGCCAATGCCGCCGACGTTGAAGTTCACCTTGCCGTCGAAGTTCGACTGGAGGCGGACTTCATAAGTCGTCTGCTCGCTGTTGGCGCGCGAGATGTCGTAGGTGCTGAACTGGTTGGTGCGGCCGAGTTGCGGGTCGTTGACGAACCCGCCGGGGAACAGCGCGCCAACGGGGCCGGCCGGTTGGACGAACGGCGCGGTCGGTCCGATCTTGTTGTAGTCTTCGTTCGAGAAGAGCGACCCTTGCGAATGGCTCGTCAGCGAGGTCAGCGTCAGGGCGTCCGTCAGGTCCCAGGAGAAGTTCAGCGTGTAGACGTCCGACTGCGATTGGTAGATCGGGTCGAACGCCGCGCCGATCGTGCGCAGGTCCTGCGGGATCGTCTTGGTGGCGTTGGCGTCGCCGACGATCAGGCCAGTGAGATTGCCCAGGAGGCCGCCGAGCGTCGCTGAGGTATTGACGGCTTGACGCGAGTTCAGCTGATCGCCCGAAAGGCAGGCTTGGCTGAGAAAGCCGGCCGAAAGGCTGCCCGCTGCGATCGGCACGCCGCCGACGGAAGTCTTCGACGGATCCTTGATGCAGAGCTGTTTGCCCGAGCGCAGACGCGTGTCGTCTTCGTCGAAATGCTCGTAGGAGAGCCATGCGCGCGCGGTTTCGGAGAAATCAACGCCCAGCGTTGCGCGGAAGGCCCACAGATCGCGACCGTCGACGTCGTTGCCCGTGGTGGTGTTCTTGACGTAGCCGTCGCGCGCTAGGCGGGCGCCGGCGAGGCGCAGGCCGGCGCTGTCGCCGAACGGAATGTCGATCATGCCTTCAACGCGGGTCGCGTTGTCGCTGCCGTAGGTCGCTTGGCCCGCGGCCTTGAACTGGTAGCTCGGCTTGGCGGTGATGACGTTGACGACGCCGCCGGTGGCGTTGCGACCGTACAGCGTGCCCTGCGGGCCGCGCAGCACTTCGACGCGCTCGACGTCATAGAATTCGGCTTCGAACAGGTTGTTGGCGGTGAGCGGCGCGCCGTTCAGGTGAACGCCGGTTGCGGCGTCGCCCGAGGTCGCGACCAGCTTGGAGCCGATGCCGCGGATCTGGAAATTGTAGCCGGTGAAGTTCCCTTTGGAGAAGCTCACGTTCGGGATGGCGAGTTGCAGGTTCGGACCGCCCGAGATCTGCGCCGCTTCAAGAGCCCCTTGGCTAAAGGCCGAGACCGCGATCGGAACGTCCTGGATCGAGGCTTCGCGCTTTTCAGCGGTGACGACGATTTCCTCGAGGCCGGTCGCGGTGGGCTTGGCCGGCGCGCTCTGGGCAATGGCAGGCGTCGCGGCCATTGTGATCGCGGCGACGGAGACGCCCGTGAACAACGCAAAAAGGGAACGTACCTTAGACATTCGATCTCCTCCCCGAACCGGCGCCTATTTTTTCGGCGTCGCGGTTAAAATAGTACGAATGGTGAAAAATGATCACCAGAACGTCACATTCCATTTGACGGGCGGTCGGGCGCAAGTGTCAACGCCAGAAAGGAAGTTGCTGCATTTATCGCGGCCCTGCGGCGAACATGACACAGGCGTCATTGCGCAATGAGGGCGCCGGTCCGCGCCGAGAGCCCATAACTTCGCGTTCCACGCGAACGCGTTTTGCAATGGGTTCGGCGCCCGTCGCCAGCCCTGTATAAGCGCGAGCAGGGAGACCCGATCCATGTCCGCCGCGTCCGCGCTCGTCCTGTTCTCCGCCGGTCAGGACTCGACCACCTGTCTTGCTTGGGCCCTCGAGCGCTTCGCGCGCGTGGAGACGGTGGGCTTCGACTATGGGCAGCGCCACGCAATCGAACTTACCCAACGGCCGATCGTCCTGGATGCTGTGCGAGCGCAATTCCCCGAATGGGCGAATAGGCTCGGGCCTGACCATATGGTCGACTTGCGCGGGTATGGCGCCATCGCCGAAAGCGCGCTGACCGCAGATCGGGCGATCGAGATGCAGGCCAATGGGCTGCCGTCGACCTTCGTGCCTGGGCGCAACCTGGCCTTCCTCGTGTGCGCCGCCGCGCTCGCCGACCGCCGCGGCCTCGAACGTCTGGTCGGCGGCATGTGCGAAACCGATTTCAGCGGCTATCCCGATTGCCGCCGGGCGACGATGGACGCGATGGAGCAGGCGCTCGCGCTCGGTCTTGATCGGCCGGCGCCGATCGACACGCCGCTGATGCACTTGTCGAAGGCGCAGACCTGGGCCCTGGCGGAAAATCTCGGCGGGCGGGGGCTCGTCAACCTGATCGTGGAGGAAACCCACACCTGCTACCGGGGCGAGCGCACCGTCCGTCGCGCCTGGGGTTACGGCTGCGGCGATTGCCCTGCCTGCACCTTGCGCGCCGCCGGTTGGGCCGCCTACGAGGCCGAAGCTGCATGAGCTACGCGGTCAAGGAACTCTATTACACGCTGCAAGGCGAGGGCGCGCAGGCCGGGCGCGCGGCGGTGTTTCTGCGCTTCGCCGGATGCAATCTGTGGTCGGGCCGGGAAGAGGACCGGGCGCAAGCGATCTGCCGCTTCTGCGACACCGATTTCGTCGGCATGGACGGGCCCGGCGGCGGGCGCTTCGAAACGGCCGCGCAACTCGCCGATGCGGTTGCTGCGCAATGGCCGGGCGGTGGGCGCCCCTATGTCGTGTGCACGGGCGGCGAACCTCTGCTGCAACTCGATGGCGCGCTGGTCGAGGCCCTGCATGCGCTTGGGTTTGAGGTGGGCGTGGAAACCAACGGCACGCAGACGCCGCCGCCGGGGCTCGATTGGATCTGCGTCAGCCCGAAGGCCGGCGCTGAGCTGGTCCTGACCCGCGGCGACGAGTTGAAACTCGTCTATCCGCAGCCGGGAGCCGAGCCCGAGCGCTTCACCGGCTTGGCGTTCGAACACTTCCTGCTGCAGCCGATGGACAGCCCGGCGCGCGAGGCCGCCACGGCGGCGGCGCTCGCCTATTGCCTCGCCCATCCGAAATGGCGCTTGAGCCTGCAAACGCACAAGATTCTGCGTATTCCGTGATCGGACGATTGCTGCCGTTGGTCTCAGGCGGCTGGCTTGGCCGGACCGGCGGCAACGCCCTTGATCCGCGATGCGAACCAATGGAAGGCGCGGTTGGCGTCTGTCCAGGTTGAGGAGGCCGTGACGTTGCGAATGTCGGTCTCGTACCAATCGTAGGCGACCACGCTCACTTCCACGCCCGCCGCATCGCGCAGCACGCCGCGCAGCGACGCGCCGCCGACGCCGATTGACTGAAGCGACAGGCCGGGCTTGTCCGTCAGCTGCTTGAACGTCGGACGGTTCGGCTGCGCATCGACGATCTCGACATCAACGCGCAAGGCCTGCGGGGCATCCACGTTCGCAAGCCGCCGCTCGAGGCTCTTCTTGACGTCGCGCGCCAGGTCCGCGCCTTCACGAACGCCATAGGTCTTTTCGAGTTTTTCCTGAAATTTCGGAGCGAACGTTACGTCGCCAACCGTGACCGGCGCGGCCCAGGCCGTTCCAAACAGCGCCGCGACAGCGACCGACGAAGCGAGCAAACGTAGGATCGACATGGGTGCCTCCACGAATGGGTCATCACCATGTAGGCGCCGCGGCCGCGCGGTCAAATGACGTCGCGTTCAGCGCGGCTCGGCTTTGCGATCTTCGTCGTCCTTGCGGTCGCCCGGCGTGGCGACGTCGACGATCGCGCCGGTCGTTTTCACCGCGACTTTCGCTGCGCCGCCGACAACCGCGCTGGTGGCGCCGACGGCGGCCCCGGCGACGGCGCCGGCCGCCATGCCAGCGACGCAGCCCGTAAGCGGAATCGCTGCGGCGACGGCAAAAACGATCTTCCGCATGGTCGGTTCTCCGGGGCGGACCTACGCGATCGCGTCGAGGTCGAGTTCGTCGCTGCGCCCGTCAGCGATGCGCCGCATCGGGCCTTTGTAATTGCGGTCTATGAGAACGCGGCGATCCGGGCCGAAATACGACCGCGAGCGCACGAACGGGCGGCGGTCTGCGATCACGGCGTTGACGTGCAGCAGGATCGATTTGGCCGACACCGGCTTGGCGAGGAATGTGTTCACGCCGGCGTCGCGCGCGAAGCGCACCCGCGTCCGATCGGAATGACCGGTCATCAGAATAATCGGCACGTACGGGTCGGGCGTGTCTGGAGCATTGCGCACGAGACGGGCGAACTCGATGCCGTCGATCGGTCGCATCGCGAGGTCGGTGATGATCAGATCGGCGGATTGGTGCCGAAGCACTTCAAACGCCTCGACCGCGTCGGCCGCTTCGGTGGCGCGATGGAAGCCGAACTCACGCAAGAGCGAACGGACGAGGAACCGCATCTGGCGGTTGTCGTCGACGATGAGAATATGGATCTGGTCGAGGCCGGCCATCGCACTTTTACATTCGCATTCGCATGTGCACAGGCTTAGTGAAGCTATCGTCAACGAATGGTTAAGGCGATGGTTGGCCCTCCAGAAATCAGTGACTTACGCCTCCACAATGAGCAGCTCGGAATCGGCCGAGGCTGTGGCGCGCAAGGTGTCGACGTCGGCGATTGCGAGACCGTCGCGCCCAGCGAGGGTTATTCCGTTGACCTCTGCGGTCCCGCGGGCGAGCACCGCATAGGCGCGGCGCGGTCCGGTGAGCGCATGCTCCACCGTTTCGCCGGGCCGCAGGGTCGCGGCGAGCAGGCGGGCATCCTGGCGGATCGGCAGGGCGCCGTTCGCCAGATCGGCCTCGAAGCCGGAGGCGAGCGTCACGAGATTGCCGGCCCGTTCGCCCTTGGGAAACTTCGCGGCTCCCCAGTTCGGCTTGGCGCCGCGCGCTTTGGGTAGGATCCAGATCTGGAACAGCGTCGTGTCGTCGGTTTCGCGGTTGAGCTCGGCGTGCGTAATCCCGGTTCCCGCCGACATCACCTGGACGTCGCCGGCCTCGGTGCGCCCGGTGTTGCCGAGGCTGTCCTGGTGGGTGATCGCGCCGGTGCGGACATAGGTGATGATCTCCATGTCGGCGTGGCTGTGGGGCGAAAAGCCGGTTCCCGCCTTGATGGCGTCGTCGTTCCAGACCCGCAGCGCGCCCCATTGGGTGCGTTTGGGGTCGAAGTAATTGGCGAAGGAGAAGTGATAATTCGCGTCAAGCCAGTCGTTTTTGAACCGGCCGAGCGTTGCAAAGGGACGGTGCTCCAACATGGTCGCCTCTCGGAGTGGGGTGGCTGCGCGACCGGCGCAGGATGACGCCTATATGGGCCTGGACGGTCCGCAGATAACGGGAATAAATCGAACGAATTGTTTCTATTCGAGGCCCTCGAAAGGTCCGCCCGATGCCGCCTGCCACGCCGTCCGGCCTGTCTCTCGACCTTTTCGCCATCTTTGCGCGATTGGCCGAAACCGGCAGCTTCTCCCAGGCGGCGCGCACGCTGGGCATGTCGAAGGCGACGATCTCGAAGCGGGTCGCGGAGCTGGAGGCGGGGTTGGGCGT
>JBMOIB010000028.1:0-30575 GCA_049317545.1 Caulobacterales bacterium
CTGATTGCGCGAACAACACCGGCGCGAAGACGTGCAGCGTGTTGAGCACGCCCTTGACGTTCACGTCGACGACCAGATCGCGATCCTCCTGCGCCTGCTCCCAGGGGCGCCCTGCCCGCAACACGCCGGCGTTGGCGAAGACCAGCGAAATGGGCGCGCCGAAGCTCTCGCAAACCGCCTTTGCATGCACGAGATCATCAACGACGCGGACGTCGCCGCGCAGACATCGACCAGCGCCCGCAAGCTCGGCCTCAAGCGCTGTCGCGCGCGTCGCGTCGCCCTCGAAGCCGACGACGAACAGGCCTCGGGCCACGCACGCCCGCGCAAGCGCCCTGCCGATTCCCGAACCAGCGCCGGTTATGAACGCCAAAGACTTCGTTTGGGACACGTCAGTTCCGCTCGCTTCGTCGAATGCGGCCCAGGCTATAGCACCGCTCCCGCAGGCCGGGGTCGGATTTTCAACCCGGCGGGACCGTCGCGCGCAGATTGTGCGAGGTCCGCGTCCATCGACACTGAAGGAACGAAACGGCCCCATCGCGCGTTCCTAGGTCACGGCCCGAACGACGTCGGCGAACGCTCAACGTGCGCCGGCGCTTTCGATACCGAGGAGCGCGATGCGATTGAAGAAGCCCCCTACCCCCAAGAAGTCCAAGACGAAGGTCAAGATCGCCCATCCCGGAATGATGGGAGACGGCACCGAAGAACAGAACCTCAACGAGCGCGGCGACCCATCCGCGCGGATCAAGAGGAGTGAAGTTCAAGCCGCGTTCGGCAAGCCGAAAGCCAAGCGCTAAAGCCAGGCGCCCCGATCGCGCCCACTTCGGAACGCGCGATCGGGTGGCCGGGGAATGCGGATCACGCCATCAGGTGCTGACCGCCGTCGACCGGAATGATCGTCCCGGTGATCCGCCGCGCCGCGTCGCTGACCAGAAACGCCGCCAGGGCGCCGACGTCCTCGATTTCGACCAGATGATGTTCCGGCGCCGTCGCTGCAGCCTCAGCGAGCAGATCGTCGAAATCGTCGATGCCGCCGGCCGCGCGCGTGCGGATGGGCCCCGGCGAGATCGCATGCGCGCGAATGCCTTTCGGTCCGAGCTCGACAGCGACGTAGCGCGCCGCGCTTTCCAGCGCCGCCTTGACCGGACCCATGAGATTATAGTGCGAAACGACGCGGTCGGAGCCCAGGAAGGTGAGCGTCAGAAGGCAGCCGCCACGGCTCATCAAAGGCTCGGCGAGGCGCGCCATCCGCAGAAAGGAATGGACCGACACGTCCATCGCAAGGCCAAAGCCCGACGCGCTCGTGTCGACGACGCGTCCGTGCAAGTCGGAGGCCGGCGCGAAGGCGACCGCGTGCAGCAGGAAGTCGAGACCGCCCCAATCCGCCCGCACCTTCGCGAACACCGCCTCGAGCGCCCCAGCGGTTCTGACATTGCAGGCGAGCAGGATCTCGCATCCAAGCGGATCCGTAACGGCGCGGACGAATGGCGCGGCATTCTCGTCGAGATAGGTCGCTGCAAGCCGCGCGCCGGCGGCGGCGAACGCGCGCGCGCAACCGGCGGCGATGCTGTGCTCGTTGGCGATGCCGATGATGAGCCCGCGCTTGCCCTTCAGGTCGGTCGAGAGAACCGGGTTCATCATGGTCTCCACTTTCGCTTCGCCTGCGCGGCGTCAGTGTTCATGGACATAAAGACCCGGCGCGTCGCAGATCGGCGTGAACCCCGCCCCGCCCATGGCTGGGGGATGGACTTTTCCCCTGGAATGCTGCGTAAGCCACGTCTCCCATTGTGGCCACCAGGATCCCTCCTGCCGCGCGGTTTCCTGCTCCCATTCATCCGGACCCAGCGTGCGGCCGCCATGAACACGCGCGCGAATTCTGAAGTGCCGATGCGGATGGCCCGGCTCGCTGACGATGCCGGCGTTGTGACCGCCTGACGTGAGCACGAACGTTACGGCGCCGTCGTTGAGCGTGAGCAGCTTGAAAACCGAGCGCCACGGCGCGATGTGGTCGCGCTCGGTGGCGACCATGAACATGGGCAACTTGATGTCGCCGAGCTCGACGGGGCGTCCCTCGACATCAAAGCGCCCCTCGGCGAGCGCGTTGTTCAAAAACAGCTGCCGCAGATACTCGATGTGCATGCGCGCCGGGA
The DNA here is from genome assembly GCA_049317545.1 of Caulobacterales bacterium. GTDB lineage: Bacteria > Pseudomonadota > Alphaproteobacteria > Caulobacterales > Aquidulcibacteraceae > REEB506. The sequence continues at coordinate 2,148 of JBMOIB010000028.1, forward strand.
GCCGTGTTGCGTCGGCGTTCCAGGCCATCAGATCGCTCATGACGGCGTGCTCGCCGAGGTAATAATCGCGGATCGCCTGCGACCAGATGAGATCATTGGAGCGCAGCATCATGAATGCGCCGGCCATTTGCGGCCCGTCGAGATAGCCTTGCGATTGCATCATGTCGTTCAGGAAGTCGAGCTGGTCTTCGGTGATGAACAGCTGCAATTCGCCGGCCTCGGTGAAATCCGTCTGGGCGGCGAACAGGGACAGGCTCGCCAGGCGCGCATCGCCGTCGCGCGCCATCGCTGCGGCGGCGATGGCCAGCAGCGTGCCGCCCAGGCAATAGCCAGTGGCGTGGATCTTGGCCGGTCCGCAGATCGTCGCGACGGCGTCGACGGCAGCCATAATTCCGAGCCTGCGATATTCGTCGAGCGAGGTGTCGCGCATGTCCGCGCCGGGATTGCGCCAAGAAATCGCAAATACCGTTCGCCCCTGAGCGACGAGCCAGCGGATCAGCGAGTTTCCCGGAGACAGGTCCAGGATGTAGTACTTCATGATCCAGGCCGGCGCGATGAGGACGGGCTCGGCCCCCACACGCGGCGTCGTCGGCGCGTACTGGATCAACTCGATCAGCTCATTGCGAAACACCACCTTGCCGGGGGTGGCCGCGAGGTCTTCACCGACAACGAACGCGCTCGGCGCCGCAACGCCCTGCGCCGCCGCCTGGTCGCGCATGAAATTCACAAACCCCTTGGCGAAGTTGGCGCCGCCCTGCGCCCGCGTCGTCTCAAGCACTTCCGGATTGAGCCAGGGCGCGTTGGACGGCGAGATGACGTCCAGCCACTGGCGCACCGTGAACTCGACGATGCGTGCGTTCTGGCGGCCGACGCCAGGCGCGCGCGCTGCGCTCACCCACCATTCCTCCGCCAGGAGCACCGCCTGCGTCATCAGATTGAACGGCGGCTTAGCCCAAGCCGGATGGGCAAAGCGGCGATCGTTCGGCGCCGGCGCGATGACGACGCCGCCGCCGAATGACGCGCGCATCAATCGTCCCCATTGGGTGAGCGCCGTGCGCCCGAGCGCGGCCGTCTGGAATGGCGCGTTGGCGGCGTGGGCCGCCCAGTCGAGAAAGGCCAGGGCCACCGTGCTGGGCGAGCGTCCGCCTGTGTAATGGCTCTGCCAGACGTGGAGCATCCGGTCCAAATCAGCCAGCTCCAACCCTTTGGCCTCGCCCCGACGAGGCGGGGGCGCCGCATTCTGCAGAGACGGCGCTTCAGACGGAGCCGGCATCATCGCGTCGGGAACAATCAGCGGCGGCTGCGCTGCGCGGCTCTTGCGCGGCGGCGGCGTCGGGCCGAGTCCATCGGCGGTCAATGCGACACCAACACGCAACGACCCGAAGTCAGCAACAGGTCGCGGGTGACGCCGCCGAACGCCCATTCGCGCATGCGGCTGTGCCCGTAGGCGCCGGCGACCAGCACGTCGGCGCCCTCCTCCTTGCACACGGACGCCAACTGGCCAGCGTCATCGCCGGTCGCGCGCACGACCTTCGCCGCGGCGGACACCCCATGAGCCGTCAGCCAGGAAGCCACATCCCCGAGCCGAACGCGCGCCAGAGAGAAATCGGCCTCGGCTGCGATTTCGACAAGCGCAACGTGAGACGCCGCCGCCAGGATCGGCAGAGCGTCGGCGGCGGCGCGCCGCGCTTCGCGCGTATCCTTCCACGCCAGGACGACGCGGTTCACGCTCAAGGCGTCGACTGCTTCGGGAACCAGCAAAACCGGGCGCCCGGCCTGCAGAATGAGATCGCCGATTTGCGCCGCCCGCGATCGGGCGAATAGGTCCTCGGCAATCAGGCCTACGACGATCAAATCCGCGCAGCGCGCCTCGGCGACGACATAGTCTGCGAGCGGCGCGGCCGAGATTGTCGAACGCCATTCGTAAGGCGTCGCGCGCGATTGAAAGGTCGCGCGAAACTCGTTTTCGGCGTCCTGTAGGTTCTTCACGATGTCGTCGCGATCCGCCTGGACGAGATCGCTTGAGGTGAAGCCTTCGCCGTAACTCACCATCATCGGCTGGCACGCCGCGATGCCGACGATTCCGGCGTTGAAGCGGTCGGCCAGCCTGCCGACGACGTTCAACAGGCGCGTATTCTGCCGGCCCGGCGCTAGATGCGCCAGGATCGTTGCGTAGGTCACGATTGCAATCCCTTACGGTTCGTCGATCGCCGAGGCGGTGCGCGCCGTTTGGCGGCGGCGTCGACCTCAAGGCCATGGTAGCGGACGCCGGTCACCGGCCGTCAGGCTCGGAATCTACCCAGCGGACAACGCAAGCCGGTGCGGCGGGCGCTCGGGCTCTGCCGCTGAGACCGCCAATCGCGCGAGGGCAGGCAGAGATTTGGCGCCGGTCTTGGTCATGATGGCCGCCCGGTGATTTTCAACCGTACGCTGACTGATGCCGAGATCGGCCGCGATGTTCTTGCTGGGATGGCCGTCCAGCACGAGATCCAAGACCTCGCGCTCCCGGCGCGTGAGCCGCGCGATTCGATCGGCCCTTGTGCGCCATCGCGCGATTGCAGCGCCGGCGTCTCGCGACAGCGCCAGCGCGTGCGCAACCGCCGTCAGAAGGCGGGCCGCGCTGACCGGTTTTTCGATGCAATCGCTGGCGCCGGCCTTCATCGCCGCGACGGCGATCCGGACGTCACCGGCGCTGGTGATCATGATCATAGGCAGCGGATCGGCGCGCCCGGACAGGCGTCGAAGGAGATCAAGGCCGCCGATGCCGGGCAGGCGATCATCAATCATGACGCATCCCTCGCCTGCCGGATGGCCTGCGGCGAGAAATGCCTCCGCACTCGGATACGTCTGCTCGAGCAGTCCGCTATGCTTTAGGACGAAGCGAATGCGCTCCAGAACGAGGCTGTCGCCGTCGACGATATGGACCACAGCCGGCGACGGACAATCGGGCGACCGCGCTCCTGTCGGCACGCTGGCGAGGGTCATGCTTCGTCCATGCATCTGCGCGCTCCCGATGCGCTACGCCGCCTTTGGACGCGCGCGCTTGGCCCTGCGGATCGTCCGGCTGGCCGCCAGGCCTGACCGACGGCTGAGTAGAGTCCGAGGCTTCGTTTCGCGCGCGGCCGGACCTAAAGCTGCGGCCGGCTTGGTCTGCGAAAGGCCTTCGCCGCGCTGTCGGCGCTGAAAGGCCGATTGCGAACGGTCGAACCGCCGCGCGCGCACGTTTCCTCGTCTTCGAGGATGAGACGCGCGGCGCCCCCTGAAAGGTCCCACACCATGAAAATTGCCCTTCGATGCGCCCTCTCCGCGTTCATGCTGGCGAGCCCTCTGGCCGCTGCACCGGCGTTCGCCCAGATGGAACAACACGGTCAGTCCCGCCCGGACGCCGCGGCGTTGGCGGCGGCGGCCCACGGGGCCGACGGTCGCAGCGCGCGTCAGCAGCGGCAGAACTGGCGCGACGATCGGCCCGACGCGAGCTGGGACGACGCCCAGCACAACGGGTATTTCCAAGGCAAGGTTTGGCGTCGCGGGCCGCCGCCGGCCGCGCGCGCTGGACAAAGCGCCGTGACATTGGGCTACGAGCCCTGGAAGCGCGGACAACGTCTCGGCTACTACAAGAGCCGCTACGAGGTCGTAGACTATCGTTCGTTGAACCGCCGCCATCCCCGTCGCGGCTACCATTGGGTGCGCGACGAGCGCGGCGATAACCTTCTGGTTGCGATCGCTACGGGCGTCATCGCCGACATCATCATCAACAACGCGCGCTGAGACGCACAGGCGCGCCGGGTTCTGGGTAGATTCCGAGTCTGCCGGCGGGTTGTCGCATCAAGCTAAAGAGACAGCTGAAAACGAAGCCGCTCCCCATCATCTCGAACGGCGGACTCGAGACCTTCTATTGCGTTCGCAGCGATCCTACTGGGGGGTCGTCGCGATCTGTTCCGTGGTCGGTTACCGCCCGCCCCCGCCCGCACGACCGACCACGGAACGTCTTCTCATCGGGCGCAATCCCTGCGCGTTGGCCGAGGCGAAAACCATGAAGTTGCGCTGCTCTTGAAAGGGTCGTCGCTCGAATGCGCCCAATTGCCAAACATGCCATTTGTCATCGCGCCGCGCAGTCGAAGCGGAAGCTGATCACCGCGAGCGCTCTGGCTCTCATTCTAGGGCTGAGCGCCTGTGCAAGCTTTGATGCGCCTATGACGCGATCAGCGACCGTTGACGCGCCGAAGGTCTGGTCCGACGCCGCGCCTGGCGACAGCGAACGCGCGACAGGGCCAGCCACATCGCTCGTCGCATGGTGGACGCGCTTCAACGACCCGATCCTCGCTGATCTGATCGCCCGCTCCACCGTCGCGAACACCAGCATCGCCGCAGGCGCAGCCGCCCTGCGACAGGCGCGGGCTTTGCGCGACGTCGCCGCCGCCAGCCTCTGGCCTTCCCTGGACATCGGGGCCTCCGCGCAGCGCAGCACGACCGGCATCGACAAGGGTCGGCGGACCGGCGCCAATCGCTTCCAAACCGGTCTCGACGCCAATTGGGCCCCCGACGTCTTCGGCGGCGGCCGCAGCGCCGTGCGGGCGGCGAACGCAAATGCCTGGGCGAGCGCGTCTGATCTCGGCGACATCGAGGAGCAGATCGCCGCCGAGATCGCCGTCGACTATATCCTCTTGCGCAGCGCGCAGGCGCGCCTCGCGATTGCGCGCGCCAGTCTCGCCAGCCAGCAGGACACCTTGCAGATCGCGCAATGGCGCGAGCAGGCCGGCCTCGCGAACGCTGTTGAGGTCGAGCAGGCGCGCGCGTCAGCCGCCCAGACGAGCGCCGGCCTTCCCCTTTTGCAGACGACGATCGATCAGACGGCGCATGCTCTTGCCGTGCTCGTCGGAGAGCCGCCGGCGGCGCTCAACGCGCTGCTCGCCGCGCAGAGCCCAGCATTGCCGCACCCGCGCGAAGACTTGGCGTTGAGCCTGCCCGCCGAAACGCTGCGCCAGCGTGCAGACGTCAGATCGGCGGAATACCAGGTGAGCGCCGCCCGTGCGCGCGTCGGCCAGGCGCGGTCCGCGCGTTGGCCAGACTTTTCGATCGGCGGCTCGCTCGGCCTTTCGTCACTCGCCTTGGCTTCGATGACGGACGGCGCGTCCGTTGTGACCGCGCTTTTGGCGAGCGTCAGACTGCCAATCTTCGACGCCGGCGCGGGTCGCGGCCGTGTGCGAAGTGAAGAAGCAGCGCTCGAGCAGACTGAACAGGCCTACCGTGCGACGGTGCTGCGCGCTTTGCAGGACGTCGAAGACGCGCTTACAGCCCTCCGCGACGACCGCGCGCGGCTGACGCGCCTCCAGGTCGCCGCCGACGCTGGAACCGCCGCAGCGACCCTCGCCAGACAGAACTACGCAAGCGGTCTCGTCGATTTCCAGATCGTGCTCGAGACGCAACGCACTGAACTCAACACGCAGGACGGCGTGACCCTCGCCGACGCCGCGGTCAGCGCCGATCACGTCCGCCTCTACAAGGCGCTGGGCGGCGGGTGGCGTCCGGACGATAGGGTTGCGGCCGCCTCGCCCGCCCAAGCGTTCGCCCACCTCAGCGCTCAGGTCAGCCGATGAACGCGCCGGTCACGCCGATCATTCCGCCGACGAGCGCGCCGCCGCCAATTGCGGCGGGCTGGTGGGACCGCCAAATCGCGCGGTTTCGCGCTGCGATCGCCGGAAGCGCGGATGCTTGCGCACGCTCGTTGGCCGATATCGCCAAGCGCGTCGCCGCCAGCCCTATCGAGCCGCCTTCACCCGCAAACGCCGTGCGCCTTGATCTTGTCGGACCGGTTCAGCCGGCCGTGACGCCAAAGGCCGGCGGCGAAACCGATCTGGCTGCGCTGCTGGGCGAGCCTGCGGCGAAGGCCTGGTACAGGCGCCGCGAGGTGTGGATCGGCGCCTTGGCGCTCTTGGCGGCGGCAGGCGGCCTTTGGTGGTGGCTTGCCGTGCGCGCCGCTGACGCCACGCCCGTGTTCAGCACGCAGGCCGCGGTGCGCGGGCCGGTGACGCTCACGGTATCCGCCAACGGCACGATCCAGCCGACGCGCACCATCAGCATCGGCAGCGAACTTTCCGGCACGGTCCTCGCCGTCAACGTCGACGTCAACGACCGCGTGAAGCGGGGCCAGGTTCTCGTGGTGCTCGACACCGCAAAGCTGCGCGACCAGGTGTTGCGCGCAAAAGCGGCCGTCGCGACCGCGACCGCCAATGAAACCCTGGCGGACGCTACCGTTCGCGAGACGCGCGCCAACCTCGCGCGCCTCGACGCCGTAGCGAAGCTGTCCGCCGGCCGCACACCCTCGCGCGCCGAACTTGACGCCGGCCGCGCCGCGCTCGCCCGCGCCGCCGCCGCCGCCGCCAGCGCGCGCGCCGGCGTTCTGGACGCCCGCGCGGGACTTTCCACCGATCAGATCAATCTATCGAAAGCGTCCATCACCGCGCCAGCCGACGGGGTGGTCCTGACGCGCAGCGTCGATCCCGGCAATGCGGTGGCCGCGTCTTTGCAGGCGGTGACGCTCTTCACCTTGGCGGAGGATCTCTCAAAGCTGCGCCTGTGGGTCTATGTCGACGAGGCCGACGTCGGCGCCGTGAAGGTCAGCCAAGCGGCGACGTTCACCGTCAGCGCGTTTCCCGCGCGCAAGTACCCGGCGAAGATCACGCGCGTCGGCTTCGGTTCGACGATCACCGACAATGTCGTCACCTACCTCACCTATCTCGACGTCGACAATTCCGACCTGAGCCTTCGCCCGGGCATGACGGCCACGGCCTCGATCATCGCGGCCGCGCGCCGCGACGTTCTGCTCGTGCCCAACACGGCGCTGCGGTTCACGCCGTCGGCGACGAAAGCCGCGAAGCCGGCTGCCGGCGGCGTCTTCTCGAGCCTCGCGCCGCGCATGCCCAGCGGCAATCGACGCCGCGCGGCATCGTCCGGCGAGAGCACCGCCGCCGCACGCCAGGTTTTCGTCCTGCGCGACGGCGCGCCCGTCGCGGTCGCGGTGACGCCCGGCATCAGCGACGGCCGCGTGACGGAAATCATCGGCGGCGACTTGCAGGCGGGAATGCTCGTCATCACCGATCAGCGAACCGGCAAGTCCGCCGCCGCGGCGACGTGACGGCGCCCCTGCTCCGCCTGCGCGGCGTCACCAAACGCTACGGTGAGGGCGAAGCCGAACTCCTGGCGCTTCGTGGAATAGACCTCGACGTCGCCGCCGGCGAATTCATCGCCATCATCGGCCCCAGCGGATCTGGGAAATCCACCGCAATGAACATCCTCGGTTGCCTCGATACGCCGACCAGCGGGCAATACTTGTTCAAGGGCGCCCACGTCGAATCCCTGCTGCGCGATCAGCGCGCGCGCCTGCGTCGCCGCTTCCTGGGGTTCGTGTTTCAAGGCTTCAATCTTCTGGCGCGGACCTCCGCGCAGGAAAACGTGGAGCTTCCGCTTCTGTACAGGGGCGACGGCGTGAAGGCGCGCCGCGACGCAGCCGCCAAGTCGCTCAAGTCCGTCGGCCTCGAAGGCTGGGAACACCACACGCCGGGCGAGCTTTCCGGCGGCCAGCAACAACGCGTAGCCATTGCGCGCGCCATCGTCACCGAGCCCGCCGTCGTGCTGGCCGACGAGCCAACGGGCAATCTCGACACCAAGCGAAGCCACGAGATCATGGGGCTTTTGCTGGCGCTCAACCGCGACCACGGCATAACCGTACTGATGGTGACGCACGAGCCGGATATGGCCGCCTATGCGCGACGGACCGTACATTTCATCGACGGCGCCATCGATTCTGACGCCGCGAACCCTCACCCCGTCACCGCGGCGCCGGACGCCGCCGTTTCGCAAGGCGCCGCCTGATGCTGTTCAGCGTCTTCATGCTGGCGGTGCGGTCCATCAGGCGCAACATGATGCGCTCGTTCCTCACCGTGCTCGGCATCGTGATCGGCGTCAGCGCGGTCATCACGATGGTGACGCTTGGCAACGGCGCGACCCGCGCGATCGAGGCGCAGATCACGAGCCTTGGAACCAATCTGTTGCTCATCAGCCCCGGGCAGAGGATCGGCGGCGGTGGGGGCGGCGGCGGCGTGCCGCAATTCACAGAAGCCGACGCTGAAGCGATCCAGAGCCAGATCGGCGGGGTCGCTGCGGTGGCGCCGCAAGGCCGCACGAGCGCAACGGTCGTGGCCAACGGCCGCAGCTGGGTGACCCAGATCGTCGGCAGCACAAATGCCGTGTTCGTCACGTCGAACTCCAAGTTCGCGAGCGGACGTCAGTTCGCCGACAATGAGGTGACCAGCGGGAGTGCGGTTTGCATCATAGGAGAGACCGTCCGACGCGAGATTTTCGGCGGCGCCGTGGGCCAAAGCGGCCTCGGGGAAATGCTCCGCGTCAAGCAGTTCTCATGCAGCGTGATCGGCGTTCTGGTGGCCAAAGGCCAGAGCGGCGCCGGCGACCAGGATGATATGGTCGTCCTCCCGCTGCACACGCTCGAGCGTCGCGTGACCGGCAATCGTAGGATCAACATGATGTTGGTGTCGATGGTGGACGGCGCCGACAGCGCATCCCTCAAAGCCGGCATTCGACAATTGCTCCGCGAGCGGCGCAAGCTCGGCGATATCGACAGCGGCGGCCAAGACGACAACTTCAATATCTTCGACACCCAGCAGCTCGCCGACACGCTTTCGAGCACCATGGGACTTCTGACGAGCCTCTTGGGCGCCGTTGCGGCGGTGAGCCTCTTGGTCGGCGGAATCGGCATCATGAACATCATGCTGGTCAGCGTCACAGAGCGCACGCGCGAGATCGGCTTGCGCCTCGCGGTCGGTGCGCTCGAGCGCGAGGTCCTGCTGCAATTCCTGATCGAAGCGATCGTCCTGTCGGCGCTCGGCGGGCTGATCGGCGTGCTCATCGCGGTGGGCGCATCGCTGGCCCTTTCGAGCCTTATGGGCGTGCCCTATGCGTTCGACGCGCCGATCAACATTCTCGCGCTCGGCTTTTCGGCCTTCATTGGCGTCGTGTTCGGCTATTTCCCAGCGCGGCGCGCCGCGCGCATGGATCCGATCGAGGCGCTTCGCCACGAGTGACGCGCGCTCTTTCGCTGCACGCGCGTGGAACTTTCGGCGGCCCTCAACGTTCCTTCGCAAGTGGCGACCTTGCGCCATCTGCGACTGGAGGACATGAGCCATGAAGGGCTTCGTTCAAGACATTGAATCGTTGACTGAGCACAATCATGACTTCCGTCATGTCCTGTACACCGGCAAGCACTTGCAACTGGTCTTGATGTCGCTCGACCCGGGCGAACAAATCGGCGAAGAGACGCATGCTGATCGCGATCAGTTCTTCCGCGTCGAAAAAGGTCGGGGCGAAGTCGTCATTGATGGCGCGACCCACACGATCAAAAGCGACGACGCCATCCTCGTCCCGGCCGGATCGCGCCACAACGTGATCAACACGGGGGAGAAGGCGCTCAAACTCTACACGCTCTACGGGCCGCCAAACCACCTCGATCAGCTGGTCCAGGCGACAAAAGCCGAGGCGCGCGTTTCGAGCGAAAAATTCGCCGGCATGACCACCGAGTAGGCGCGCGCGTTCCTGAGGCCAGCCGCTTGCAGTTTGCAGGCGGTCGCGATGCGAAAAGGGTTTCCCGGCCATGAAACGACGAGATGCTCTGCTAGGAGCGGGCGCGTTGGCGCTTGCCGGCGCGACCGCCGCCTACGCTGGCGTGCGGCAGATGGGCTCCATGGAGGCCTATGACGCCTCAGTCGCGGCGACGCGACGTGCGCTCGCGGCGCAACCCGAGCTGGCGGACCTGATCCGATACGCAACCCTGGCTCCGAACGGGCACAATACGCAGCCCTGGCGCTTTCAAGCCCGCGAGAACGGCATCGCCATCCTGCCCGACTTCGCGCGGCGCACGCCGATCGTCGATCCGGACGACCACCACATTTTCGTCGGCCTCGGCGCCGCCGCCGAGACGCTCGCGATCGCCTGCGCCGTCAGCGACCGCGGCGGCGAAGCTCGATTCGCCCCTGACGGCGTGGGTGCGATGTCATTGTCGTTCGGCGACGAACGAGCGCCGGAGCCGGCTCTGTTCGACGCCATCCCGAAACGCCAATCCACGCGCGCAGACTATGACGGCCGCGCCGTTTCAACGACCGACTTGAATGCCCTCGCGCAGGCGGCGGCGACGCCAGGCGTCGACCTCGTCCTCATAACAGACCGTGCACAGATCGATCGGGTGCGCGACCTCGTCGCCGCCGGCAACAGCGAACAGCTCACCGATCCGGCGTTCATGCGCGAGCTCAAGTCCTGGATCCGCTTCAGCCCCCGCCGCGCCCTGTCGACCGGCGACGGCCTCTTCGCCGCCGCGAGCGGCAACCCCGCCCTGCCCGAATGGGCGGGCCCCACGCTGTTCGCGATGGCGCTCAATCCAGAGACCGACAATGCCAGGTACGCACGCCAGATAAAATCTTCGTCGGGACTGGCCGTGTTCCTCGCGGCGCGGGACGACAAGGAGCATTGGGCCTTGGCCGGGCGCGCGTGCCAGCGTTTTTGCTTGCAGGCGACGGCGCTCGGCATGAAGCTCGCCTTCGTCAACCAGCCGGTGGAAGTCGCGCGCTTGCGACCGGAGCTCGCAGCGCTCGTCGGCCTGCCGGGGCGTCGCCCTGATGTGGTGATGCGGTTCGGTTACGCGGCGGCGTTGCCGTTCTCGGCGCGGCGGCCGGTCCAGACGGTGTTGGCGTGACGATCGCCGCGCCAAGCCAGAGCCCATCGTCGCCGCTCGACATCCCAGATCGCGCGCCGCCGATCCCCATCCATTCGAGCCGCGCGCTGCTCGCGTTCTTCGCCTTCACGTTCATGTGGACCTGGGGGCTTTGGGGACTTGTCGGCTTGATCCGGCCGCAGGCGCCCGGCCTCAGCGGCGCGCTGTATCTCCTCGGGGCTTTCGGTCCCGGGATCGCCGCGTTTGCAGTGGTGCTTGCGTTTGAGGGCGCCGCCGGGCTGCGCCGGTGGCTTGGCCAATGTCTGCGCTGGCGCGTCGGTTGGCGCTGGTACGCGCTCGTGATCGTCGCGCCGACGCTCATTCTCTGGGCCGCACTCGAGATCCATGCCGCCCTCGATGGAACAATTCCGGTTTCGCCCTATGCCGGGCGCCTCCCGGCGGCGATCGCGGAATTCGCGCTGATCGCCGTCTTCGGCGGTCCGCTGGGCGAAGAATTCGGATGGCGGGGCTACGCCCTCCCCGCGCTTTCGGCGCGCTTCGGCTGGCGCGGCGCCGGACTGCTGATTGGCGTCGCGTGGGGGCTTTGGCATCTGCCGCTGCTGTTCATGGCCAATACGGCCCAAGCCGATTTGCCCGTCGCCTTGTTTTTGATCAGCACTGTGGGCTTGTCTGTCGTGTTCGCGCGGCTCGGCGTGCAGACCGGTTTCAGCGTCGTTCCGGCGCTGTTGCTGCACACCGTGATCAATTGGTGGTCGATGATCGTGCCGATCGCCGCAGACGGGCGCGCCTACGCGCTGGTCGCGGGCATCGCCACTCTGGTCTCTCTGATCGCCTGCTTGGCGCCGGGGCCAAAAGGTAGGCCCCCTCAGGGCGCGAAGCTCCCCGCCGATGAAACGCCACGGCTGCTGCGATGACCGATTTGTCTAAAACGCGCGGGGCGCTCATCATCGTCTTGCTTGCAATCGTCGCACTGGGCGCCTTCGTCGCGTGGCGCTTCCAAGCCGACCTTGAGCACGCCCGTGCCCGCATTGCCCGCGGCAGCACGATTGTCGCAACGCCCTGCGGACAGATCGAATACCAGGAAGCCGGCGCTGGCGCCCCCCTGCTGGCGATACATGGCAGCGGCGGCGGCTACGATCAGGGCATGGCGTTCGCGGCGCCGTTGGCGCGTCAAGGCATACGCGTCATCGCCATGTCGCGGTTCGGCTATCTGCGCACACCCATGCCGAAGGATGCATCGGCGCAAGCGCAGGCCGACGCGCATGTATGTCTGCTGGATGCGCTTGGCATCGACAAAGCCGCTGTTCTTGGCGGCTCGGCGGGCGCGCCGTCTGCGCTGCAGATGGCGATCGGCCATCCCGATCGCGTGACGGCGCTGATCCTTGTGGCGCCGCTCGCCTACAAGCCGCCGACGCAGGCGGACTCCGCCGCGCCAATGGCGCCTTGGGCGGAGAATACGATGATGGCGGTGATCGGATCAGACTTCCTGTTCTGGGCGGCGGCTCGTGTGGCGCGCGGGGAAATGATCAAGACCGTGCTGGCCACGCCTCCCGCGCTTCTGGCGAAAGCGAGCGCATCGGAACGGGCCCGCATTAATGCCATGCTGGACGACATCCTGCCTGTCTCTGCGCGCGCGGCTGGACTTCGCAGCGATAGCGTCGTCGGCAAGACGCTCAGGCCGGCGCGGTTGCAACTGGTTCGTTCGCCCACGCTGATCATTGCTGCCCGCGATGATCGTTATGGCACTTACGCCAGCGCGGAGTTCACCGCGCGCCAGATCGCCGGCGCAAGGTTCATCGGTTTTGCGACCGGCGGCCACACTTGGATCGGGCGCAATGATGAAGTGATGTCTGCGATCACGGCGCTGCTCATCCCCTCACATGAGGCGGTTGCGCCAGAATGAAACTCTTGTTCCGCCGTCACCCGCTGCTCTCCTATTTCGCGATGGCGTTCGCGATTTCGTGGGTCGGAATCGCGTGTGCAGCGGCAATGACCGAGTTCAATCTCGCTTCGCCTCAGCCAGTCGCGACTGGTCTATTCTTCGTGGCGATGTTGCTCGGCCCTTGCCTGAGCGGACTGATGCTGACCGCGCTTATGGACGGACGCCCGGGCCTCCGCCAACTCGGTTCGCGCTTGCTGCGCTGGCGCGTCGGCATTGGTTGGTACGCGATCGTTCTGCTGATTGCGCCGCTGCTGTTGCTTTCAGTTCTTTGGTCGTTCAGCGCCCTCGCATCACCAACCTACACGCCGCAATTTCATTGGACGCTGTTGGCGATTGGGCTGATCGCCGGCGCCTTCGAGGAAATCGGTTGGACCGGTTTTGCGACGCCTCGGCTTTTGGCGCGCGGCGACGCTTGGTCCGCGGGCTTACGTCTGGGCCTCATTTGGGCCATGTGGCACACACTCGTCGTGTTCCTATTCACGTTCGGCGCGATGGGACAGGGCTGGATCATTTCGTTCATCATCGTCTACATCGCCACGCTGACGCCCTATCGAATCTTGATGACCTGGGTCTACGCAAATACGAAAAGCGTGTTCCTTGCCGCGCTCATGCACGCCAGCTACACGGGCTGGCTCCTCGCTCTGTTTCCCGCGACCTCGCCAGCGCAGAGCCTGATCTGGCAATTGGCCTTTGCAGCGGCGCTCTGGATGGCCGCGCTCCTCGTTCGTCGGCGCCCCGCGCGCCGTCTCGACGTCCTTCGCCGTTCGCGGATCCTGCTCCCAGACCATTCGGGCGCGGGATGAACCGCGTCGGGGTCCGCCGCGTTGTACATTGGAGCAATTCTGATGAGAGGCGCGGCGTTCGCGCCGGCGCTTCGCATGAAAGGCGACCACATGATCGACGCTGAAATCAAGCGAGACGCTCGGCTTCCCGCCGCCGCCTACGACCTCGCCCTTCGGCTCGGCGCTGATCCCAAGTCCGATGTGCGCAACGTACGTCTCACGCAGACCGGTCGCATGAAGACGAAACTGGACGCTGCGTCGTGGATGTCTTTCACGGCTAGGCAAACGATCGCAACGCGCCTTTGCGCCTTCGACTGGTTCGCGCACCTGGGGCCATTCGGTCTTGTTTCCGCGCGCGACGCCCTCGACGCCGGCGAAGGCCGGCTCGACGTGATGGCGCTCGGCTTCATCCCGATCGCGCGCACCCCACACACGGCAGCGCTCGTGAGGGGCGAACTCATGCGCTACCTCGCCGAAATCCCCTGGGCGCCGGACGCGATTTTACGCAACGCCGATTTGCGTTGGCGCGAAGTGGGTCCGGATACGCTGGCGGTCAGCGCGGGGTCCGGCGATTCCGCATGCGAAGTGGCCCTCAGCCTGGACGGCGACGGCCGGATCGCAGCGACGTTCGCGCCGGATCGTCCACGTTCTGCGATTGCGCCGACCCTGCCCACGCCGTGGCGTGGCCGCTTTTCCGACTATCGCCGCCACGGCGAGCGATGGATTCCGTTCGCTGGCGAGGTCGGTTGGGAGATCGAGGGCAAGGAAATCGTCTACTGGCAGGGCCAGATCACGCACTGGGACCGCTCATGAGGTTCGCGCGTTGGTTCAGGGGAGGATGATTTTCAGAGCGTCCGCCAACGCAGGATCGCGACCGACTACGCCATTGGTCTCGCTGGCGCCGGCGCGCAGGATGGATTGAACATCGGTGCGGCCTCGGCGCTTGCGCGTTTGCATCTCAATCCACCGGCTCCGCCGCAAAGGACAACCCCATGACTCTCTTTCACGCCGTTGCCTGGATCGATCATCACCACGCTCTGGTGCAGCAGTTCGACGCCGACCACGTCCACGCCGAAAAGGTCAAGGCGCACGACCGCTACACGCGCCAGCATCATAGCGGCGTGCGCACCGAGCACGAATTCTTCGCCGAAGTATGCGACGCGCTGTCCGATATCCCGGAGGTGCTCGTCGTCGGCTCGCACACGGCGCAGGCCGATTTCAAACGCTATGTGGAAAAACACCGGCCCGCGCTCAGCCCACACCTCGTCGGCTGGGAGACCGTCGACCATCCCACCGATGCGCAATTGGTCGCGCTGGCGCGGGATTTTTTCGCGAAGTTCGATCGAATGCGTGGGAATTTCACGAAGACTTGAGCGTCCCGGGGGCGCATCTTCACGTTTCGTACACCGAACTGGAAAAAATTCGCTCCGCCGATGGTGATCTTCTCTGCATCGGAACGATCACGGGAGTCGGCGGTGTTCAGTTCCATAACGACGCGGGTGGTGGTCGCCTCGCAGGTTGCGATCTTGGGTGCAGCCGGTCTCATGACCGCAACCGAGTTCACAAGCGTTGCGCGCGATCTGAAAGCCGGCGTCGATCGCGACCTCGAATGGTCGACGCGCGCCGCCGCCGCGCAAATTGCGGAACGGTCGCCGGGCGTCCGGATTGAGACGGACGCCGACGGCGCCATGCGCAAGATCGTCGTCGAGACGCTCGAATTCAGCGCGTTCGGGTCGTCCTTTGCCGACGACATCGCCCGGGTCAACAAGGGCTACGTCACGCTGTTTCGGTATGATCCGTCCTCGCGCGACTATCTGCGCGATGCGACCAACATTCTGAAACCCGACGGCTCCCGCGCGGTCGGTACGCCGCTCGACAAGAACGGATCTGTTTTTCCGGCGGTGTCGAACGGCGCAATCTACAAAGGCGTCGCGCCGATCCTCGGCGAAAAATACCATATGATGTATACGCCGATCGTTTCCGCCTCGGGCGCCCCCATCGGCGTCCTCGCCGCCGGCACCGGCAAGGTTGCGGTCGCAGACGCAAAACTCCGCGACCTCCTCCTATCGAAGCTCGCAATCACGCTCCTCGCCGTCGTCGTGATCGGAGCCGCGACGGCGGCCTTGATGCGCAGGCAGATGCGCGCAATTCCCGAACTCGGCGAAGCGGCGCGCGCGATCGCCGCCGGCGATTACACCCGCGCTGTCAAGGAAGACGGCCAGACCGACGAAATCGTCACCATGGCCAAAGCGATCGTCGTCTTCCGCGATGCCATGCAAGAGCGCGATCGGCTTGAACTCGAAACCGCCGACCAGAATGCCAAGGCCGCCGCTGAACGCGCACGCACAGAAGCCGAACGCGCTCGTGTGCAGGCCGAGCAACAGCAGGTGCTCGACGCGCTTTCGGGCGCCCTGTCGGCCCTTTCACACGGCGATGTCACCGTCCAGCTTGAATCTAAATTTCCGCGCGAGTACGAGGCGCTGCGCGCGAATTACAACGCGGCCGTGTCAGCCCTGCGCGGCGCGGTTCAGACCGTCATCGGTGGGGTCGCCACCATTCAAGGCGGGGTATCGGAGATCTCCGAAGCGGCCGACGATCTCTCGCGCCGCACCGAGGCGCAGGCTGCAAGCCTTGAGGAGACCGCCGCCGCCCTCGATCAGATCACATCGACCGTCACAAAAACCGCCGACGGCGCACGCGCCGCCGCATCCTCGGTCCGCTCGACGCGCGCGTCTGCCGAGAGCGGAGGCGCCGTCGTCAAGCGGGCTGTCGACGCGATGAGCCAGATCGAGTCCTCGGCGATGCAGATCGCGCAGATCATCGGCGTTATCGACGAGATCGCGTTCCAGACGAACCTCCTTGCGCTCAACGCGGGGGTCGAAGCCGCGCGCGCAGGCGAGGCCGGGCGCGGTTTCGCAGTCGTGGCGAGTGAGGTCCGCGCACTCGCGCAGCGCTCGGCGGACGCGGCAAAGGAGATCAAGACCCTGATCTCTAGCAGCTCCGATCAAGTCAGCGCAGGCGTCAGCCTCGTCAACGAAACCGGCCGCGCCTTGCAGGACATCGTCGCCAACGTGGCCTCGATCGACGCCCTGGTGGTCGAGATCGCCCATTCCGTCGAATCGCAATCGGCGAGCCTTGCGCAGGTGAACACGGCGCTGAACGACATGGATCGCACGACCCAGCAGAACGCCGCGATGGTCGAAGAGGTTACCGCGGCGGCGCGCTCGCTGCGCGACGAGACGGATCTGGTCAACGCGTCCGCTGCGCAATTCACAACGACGGTTCCCGCGGCGGGCGACCGCGCGCGCCGTGCCGCCTGATCGCCCCGCGGCGACGAACAATTGACATTGGCCGCGCCACAATTCACGCTACGCGTCGAATGGAGGACGCGGCATGGATTTCGTGCGAACGCCAGATGATCGGTTTGCCGGCCTAGAAGGCTTCGCCTTCGCACCGCACTATTGCGACGTCCAGGCGGGGGACGGCGGCGTGCTGCGCATGCACTATCTCGACGAAGGCCCGCGCGACGGGCCAGTCGTCCTTTGCGTGCATGGCCAGCCGGCATGGTCCTATCTCTACCGCAAGATGATCCCGATCCTGACCGGAGCGGGCTTCCGCGTGCTCGCGCCGGACCTCATTGGCTTCGGCCGCTCGGACAAGCCGACGCGGCGCGAGGACTACACCTACGCCCGCCATGTCGACTGGCTGACGCAATGGTTCGACGCCACGGGCCTATCGGGCGCGACGTTCGTCGGCCAGGACTGGGGCGGACTGATCGGCCTGCGCGTCGTTGCCGCACGGCCCGATCGGTTCGCGCGGATCGTCGTCGCCAACACCGGCCTGCCGGATTCCAAGATGGTGCCGGAGCCAGCGTCTCAAATGCTCGGGCAGATGTATCCGTCGCTGCCCGTGCCCGACGCCGCCGCGGTGCGCGCCGCCTTTGCCGGCGGCGGCCCGGGCGCGTTCCTCTACTGGGTCAAATACGCGGCCGAATGCCCCGAGTTTTCCGTACGCGACGTGTTCGGCCTGCTCTCCGGCATCAAGGACGAGGCCGTGCTTGCGGGCTATACGGCGCCGTTCCCGAACGACGACTTCATCGCCGGCGCGCGGCAGTTTCCGTCGCTCGTCCCGCTCCTCCCCCACCATGCGAACGATCGCAAAGCCAACGACGCCGCCTGGGCCGTGCTCGAAGCGTGGGAGAAGCCATTGCTCACCGCGTTCACGGACGACGATCCGGTAACGCGCGGCGGCGAGGTCGTCTTCCAGTCCCGCGTGCCCGGCGCCAAAGGCCGCAATCATCCGACGATCAAGGGCGGCGGCCATTTCCTGCAGGAGATGCAGCCGCAGGCGTTCGCCGACGCCATCGTCGATTTCATCCGCACCACCTGAAGGGGACCGCCATGCACGTCGAAAACCAGGTTTTCCCGACCGATCCCGAACAGATGCGCAGCCTGATGGAGAAGGGTCCGGATGGGCCGATCTTCATGGTCAATCTGCTGAAGTTCAAAGACCGCGCCGAATATGACGACGGTCGCGAGACGAACCTTTCCGGCCGCGAAGCCTACATGATCTATGGCCGCGCCGTCGTGGAACTGCTGCCGAAGTTCGGCGGCACGGGGATCTTCGCCGCCGACGTCACCCATCTGTCGCTCGGCAAGGTCGAGGAGCTTTGGGACGAGATCGCCATCGCTTCTTATCCCAACCGCGCCGCGATGGTGCAAATGTCGATGTCGGAGGAATGGCGTGCGATCGCCGTGCACCGCTCGGCCGGGCTGAAGGGCCAGCTCAACATCGAGACCGTGGCGAGCAAGGAGGCCGGCTCCGAAGGCGCGATGGCCAAAATGATGGCGGTCCTGCTAGCCTAGCCCCATGGCTCAAGTCGAACCGCACATCGAGACCGACGGGCGCCGGCTGCGCGCCGTCCGCAGCCGCGACCAGATCGTGGACGCCATGCTGGCCCTAGTCGGCGAAGGCGACATGAACCCGAGCGCCGCCCAGGTGGCCGAACGGGCGCAGGTCGGTCTGCGCAGCGTGTTCCGTCATTTCGAGGATATGGACGCGCTCTATCGCGAGATGCGGACGCGGATCGAAGCCGAGATCCTGCCGATCATCTCCGCACCGTTCGAAGCCAGGGACTGGCGCGGACAGCTGGACGAATTGCTACGCCGGCGCGCGACGATGTACGACCGCCTCCTGCCCTATCGCGTCGCCGGGTCGATCCGCCGTTTCCAGTCCGATTATCTGATGCGTGAGCAGGCGCAGGCGCGCGCCTATGAATTCGCGGCCGTGAAAACCATCCTGCCGAAGAGCGTTCTCGCCGACGCCGTCTGCGTCGCCGCGCTCGAACACGCGACAGGATTCGAGGCCTGGCGCGGCCTGCGCCAGGACCAGGGCCTGACCCGCAAACGCACAGAAGAAGCGATCCGGCGCCTCGTGGAGGGTCTGGTCGGCCCGCTGGAGCGCTGAGCGCGGCTGGCGAAACCGCGCCGGCCTTTGTCGAAAGCGGTCTAGGCTCGGGCGCCTTTCCGCTGCGGGCGAGGCCCGCTAGATTGAGTAGCCGATGGTCATGGTTCCGCCTGCGTCCGCCCTCGCCCTGCTTGACGCGCGCTCGCGCGAAATTTTTCGAGAGATCGTCGAGGCCTATCTGGAATCCGGCGAGCCGGTCGGTTCGCGCACCCTGGCGCGCCGTGGCCATTCGGGGCTGTCGCCGGCCTCGATCCGCAACACCATGGCCGACCTGGCGACGCTCGGCCTGCTCGATTCGCCGCACGCCATGGCCGGGCGGCGGCCCACGCACCTGGGCCTGCGCTTCTTCGTCGACAGTCTCCTTGAGATCGGCGGGCTCGACGACAATGACCGTCACGACATCGAAGGCCGCATCGCGTCGGCCGGGCGATCGCGCGAGGACGTCCTGGGCGCCGCATCGGATTTGCTCTCTGGCCTCGCCGGCGGGGCCGGCGTGGTGACAACACCCAGCCGCGAGGAGGCCGCGCTCAAGCACGCCGAGTTCGTGGCGATCGGCGGCGCGCAGGCGCTGTGCGTTTTGGTTTTCGAGGACG
Source organism: Caulobacterales bacterium (assembly GCA_049317545.1). Lineage (GTDB taxonomy): Bacteria > Pseudomonadota > Alphaproteobacteria > Caulobacterales > Aquidulcibacteraceae > REEB506. The sequence continues at coordinate 21,669 of JBMOIB010000028.1, forward strand.
GCTCGGTGGAAAACCGGATCCTCGCGACGCCACCCGGCATGACCCCGGCGGCGCTCGCCGAGGCCGGAAACTTCCTTTCGGCGCGCTTCAAGGGCCGCACCCTGAGCGAAATGCGCGGCGAAGTCGCGACCGAGATCGACCAGGAAAAGGCCCGCCTGGACGCCGCGGCGGCGGCGCTCGTTCAGGGCGGGCTTGCGGAATGGTCGGGCGAGGACCCGGCGCAGGGCCGCTCGCTGATCGTCCGCGGGCGCGCCAACCTCCTCCAGGACGCCCAGGCCCAAGGCGACCTCGAGCGTGTTCGGCAATTGTTCGACGATCTGGAAAAATCCCGCGAGCTCGTTCAATTGCTGGATTTGGCGCGGGACGCCCAGTCGGTCCGCATTTTCATCGGGGCCGAGAACGCTTTGTTTTCGCTGTCGGGTTCGAGCGTGATCGTGGCTCCCTATATGAACGCCGAACGTAAGGTGATCGGGGCCCTGGGCGTGATCGGGCCAACGCGGCTCAACTACGCCCGGATCATCCCCGTTGTGGACTATACGGCGCGCGTCGTTGGCCGATTGCTTGACGGACGCTCGCCCGATCGGTGACGAGAGAACGATGAGCATGACCGAATCGAATGACGCCCCTGAACTGAACCCCGCCGACGCCGGCCCTGCCGCCGAGGCGGCCCCCGGCCCTGAGGAGCGCATCGCGCAACTCGAAATGGCGCTGGCCCATATGCGCGACGAGCACCTGCGCGCGCTTGCCGAGGTCGAAAACGTCCGCCGTCGCGGCGAACGGGCCGCGCAAGAGGCGCGGGTCTTCGCGATCGACCGGTTCGCGAGGGACCTGCTGCAGATCGCCGACAGCCTCGGGAAGGCGCTGGAACTCGCCCCGCCTGTCGATGACCCGGCGCTGCGCACCCTGATCGACGGCGTGGCGATCACCGAAAACACGTTGCTCGACGTGTTCGCCCGGCATGGCCTCGCGCGCATCGGCGCCAAAGGCGAGAAGTTCGACCCGAACATCCACAATGCGGTGGCGCAAATCCCGTCCGACGCGCCGGCCGGCATGGTCGCGGAGGTGTTCCAGCCCGGCTATCGGTTGGCCGAGCGCACGCTGCGCGCGGCGATGGTGGCTGTTTCCCTGGGCGGCGGCGAGCCCGCGAAGCCGGCGGCCGAGAGCGGCGACGCCGGATCGACGATCGACATCAAGGTCTGATCAAGACGTCCCGCGGCGTTCGGCGCGCCATTCCCAGGGCGGCGTGACCGCGTCCGCCCAGGCGCCGGCGCGCTGGGCCCGCGCGGCCGCCTCATCGCCCACATAGGCGCGGCTGTACTTCACGTAAGCGAGCGCCCAGCCCGCTTGAACCAGCGCGCCGCCCAGATCGGCGCCGCCGACGCTGCAGCGCGCGACGGTCCGGCCATAGCGATCTGTGTCGGTCTGCGCACAACGGACGATCGCGCCGGCGACGAAGCGCGCCGTGAACGCCGCCGCCTCGCGCCCGCACGCGATCGCGCCGCACGCCTGGCTTCGCTCGAACGCGTCGACGCCCTCGATCCGGATGGAGCGGCCGTCGATGCGGATCGTGTCGCCGTCCACCGCCTCGGCCGGGCCGGAGATGATCGCGCCAGACCCATGCGCCGCGGGCGCCAAGACTAATGCCAGAGACAATACGAGAGCACGCATTCCGCCGAAGAGCAGGCCGAATCGGTTGCGGAGGCCTTAACGGCGCCAGGCCCTCCCCCAGCGGGGGAGGGTTGGGAGGGGGAGATGGGCGACGCGGCGTCGGGCGTTAATGGCAATCGGAAATCGAAACGCGCCCTCTCGCCACCCCTGACCCCTCCCCGCTGGGGAGGGGAACGCGCAGGCCTACAAAATGAACCGGCTGAGGTCCGCGTTCTTCGCCAGATCGCCCACCCGCGCCCGCACATAGGCGGCGTCGATCCGCAGCGTCTCGCCGCCACGGTCCGGCGCGGCGAAGCTGATTTCGTCGAGCACCCGTTCGATCACCGTATGCAGACGCCGGGCGCCGATGTTTTCAACGCTGGCGTTCACGTCGGCCGCCAGCCCAGCGATGGCGTCAATCGCGTCGTCAGTGAAGTCCAGCGTCACACCCTCGGTGGCGAGCAGGGCGACGCTCTGCTTGATGAGGCTCGTCTCCGGTTCGGTCAGGATGCGGCGGAAGTCGTCGCGCGTCAGCGCCTTCAGCTCGACGCGGATCGGAAGCCGGCCCTGCAGCTCCGGCAAAAGGTCGGACGGCTTGGCGACGTGGAAGGCGCCTGACGCAATGAACAGGATGTGATCGGTTTTCACGGCGCCGTGCTTGGTGGTGACGGTCGTGCCTTCGATTAGCGGCAAGAGATCACGCTGCACGCCTTCGCGCGAAACGTCCGCCCCGCCGCGTTCGGCCCGCGAGGCGATCTTGTCGATCTCATCGAGGAACACGATGCCGTCTTCTTCGGCGAGCTTGATCGCATCGCCCACGAGTTTGTCCTGATCCAGGAGCTTGTCGCTTTCCTCCTCGATCAGCGGACCGCGCGCTTCGGCGACCGTCGTGCGCCACGTCTTGCGCCGTCCGCCGAACGCCTTGCCCAGCATCTCGCCCAGATTGGCCATCCCGACCCCGCCCTGGGCGCCCGGCAGTTCAACCGCGGCGAAATTCGGCGCGGGCTCGGGCACGTCGACGACGATCTCTTTGTCCTCCATTTCGCCCGCGCGCAGCTTTTTGCGGAACGCGTCTTTCGTCGGCTCGCCGGCGCCCTGCCCGACGAGACCGGCGACCAGGCGCTCTTCAGCGGCGAGTTCGGCTTTGGCGCGCACCTCGCGACGTCGGCGGTCGCGCAGCATCGCGATCGAGGTCTCGACCAGATCGCGGATGATCTGTTCGACATCGCGGCCGACGTAGCCAACTTCGGTGAACTTCGTCGCCTCGACCTTGAGGAACGGCGCGCCGGCAAGCCGTGCGAGACGACGGCTGATTTCCGTTTTGCCCACCCCTGTAGGCCCGATCATCAGGATGTTCTTGGGCGTCGCGTCTTCACGCAGCCCGTCCGGCAGCCGCCGCCGGCGCCAGCGGTTGCGCAAGGCGATGGCGACCGCCCTTTTTGCCTCGGCCTGGCCGATGATGAAACGATCGAGTTCGGAAACGATTTCGCGCGGAGAGAAGTCAGTCATGACCCCAAAGTAGGCATGGCGACCCGCGCTCGCCACCGCCGTCTCGTGCATATGACCCAAGCGCGCTGCAGAAGCCGGCGCGCCATGGGGGATGTCGTGGCGACCGTCGCATTGGCCTACGCCGAAGTGCTCGACCTCATCGCGCGCGGACGCGACAGCGCCGTCTACATCCAGATCCTGCGGCTCGGCGCGCGGCCGGAAAACATCGTCGTCGCAGATTCATGCCTGCACCGGATCCGTCAGGAATTGCTGCAATCGTCCCTCGACCGGATGGACCTGCCCACCGCCCGCGACAACCTCGACCAGCTGGAACGGCGGCTCGACGCCAATCACCGCATCGTGCGCATCGGCCCCGCCGTCGCCGACGAGGCGAGCCGCCTGCGCGCCGCGCACCCCGAAGACGATGCAACCCCGCCTGAGGATTGGGCACTCTACGCCGCGCTTTTGACTGTCGGCTCGCACGCCGACGCCACCCTGATCGCGCGGGCGCCCCCGCGGGCGGTGGCCGAACGCCTCAAGACCTCGCGCCCCTCCGAAACCGCGCCGACCGTCATTGGCCGGGCCCTGTTTGACGCCGGCCGCGACCTGCGCATTCTGTGCGTCTCCGGCGGCGGCTACCGCGGCCTGTTCGCCGCGCGGGTGCTGAGCCGGCTCGAGCAATCGATCCGCGACCGGGTCGGCCCCGAAGCGGCAATCGCCGACGTCTATGGCCTTTTCGCCGGCGCCTCGATCGGGGCGATCCTTGCATCCGGCGTGGCGCTGCGCATTCCAGCGCGCCGCCTGGAGCGCTATCTCCGCTCGCCGGCGGTGGCGCGGACGATGTTTCGCCGCTCACTGCGATCGCGCATCGTGTCCGGCCTCGCCATCACCGCTTGCTTGTTCGCGTCCTTCGTGGGCGTCACCTACCTGGGCTTCGTCACGAGCGCGCGGGTCAATGATCCGGGATTGCGCGCGTTTGCCGTGTTCGGATCGACGATCGTCAGCATGGCGATGGTCGGTCTTGCGGTCGCCGCCACCAGCCTGACCTTCGCGGGCGTCCAGGCGCCCAATATCTTCCGCGCCAAGTACAGCAACGTCGGCCTGCGCAAAGTCGTCGAGCGAATATTCGGCGCACACGCGCGCAAGCGTCTACGCGACATCCATGTGCCCATCGCCATCGTCGCGACGAACTACAATCTCGCCCAGCCGCACGTCTTCCGCTCCGCCGGACTTGATCCGCATCAGCCGAGCGAGGTGACCTTGTGCGACGCCATCCTGGCGAGCGCCGCCTCCCCCACCTTCTTCCCCGCCTATCGGATCGGCGACACCTCGTATATCGACGGCGGAATCGTCGCCAACGTCCCCGACGTCGTCGCCGTCTGCGACGCGGTGGGCCACCTTTACGCATCGCATTTGAACGCCCGCATGCTTTCCGTCGGCGTCGAGACAGACGATCGAACCGGGGGCCCGGCCGCGCCCGGTTCGGCAGGCGCCTTCATGTGGTTCGCGCGCCATAACCTGCTCGGCAAGATCTTCGCCGCGCAAGAATCTCTGGCGGCCTCGCTGACCGAAACACTGCTGGATGAGCGCTACGTGCGGGTCCGGCTCTCGCCGCAAAAGACCTTCGCGCGCCACATCAAGCATCTCGACGGACATTCGCCGAAATCGCGCAAGTCGCTCATCGCCCTGGCCGACGGCGCCTGGGAGCGGCAGCACGATGCGATCCGCCGTTCGCGGCTCGCAGGCTAGGCTTCACACCGTCGATGCGAGCGACTCGACCGTCAGCGAACGGTTCGTATAGACGCAGATGTCGGCCGCAATATCCATCGCGCGGCGGGCGATGGCTTCGGCCTCGTCCATCACGTCGTACAGAGCGCGCGCCGCCGCAAGCGCGTAATTGCCGCCCGATCCGACCGCCACGACCGAATGTTCCGGATCAAGAACGTCGCCTGCCCCCGTGATGACGAGCGTGTCGCGCGTATCGGCGACGATCAACATCGCCTCGAGGCGACGCAGATAGCGATCCGTGCGCCAATCCTTCGCAAGGTCGACGCAGGCGCGCGTCAATTGCTCCGGGGAGCGCTCGAGCTTCTGCTCGAGCCGCTCGAACAATGTGAAGGCGTCCGCCGTGGCGCCTGCAAAACCGGCGATGACGAGGCCGCCGGCCAACGGCCTGACCTTGCGCGCATTGCCCTTCATGATCGTCGCGCCGATCGAGACCTGGCCGTCGCCGGCGATGACGACGCGCCCGTTCTTGCGCACGGCGAGGATCGTGGTGCCGTGCCAGAGTTCAGAGGATGCGGATGAGGGCGTCAAAGGAGCGGCTCCATCGCCAGGATCGGAGGCTCGATGTGGACGCTCGCGGCGCGCTGTTCAAGCCGCGACGGGTCAGCCGGGCCGCAGCGTGGTCTCAGGCGACGGCGCCTTTGCCGTCCAAATCGGCGGCGACGCCCTGTTTATTGCGGCGCAGGAGCGCCAGGAAGTCCGCCGGCGGCAGCGCGGGACCGTAAAGATAGCCCTGCGCCGTCGCGCAGCCGCGCAGGCGCAGGAAGGCCGCCTGTTCTTCGGTCTCCACGCCCTCGGCGACCGTGTCGTAGTTGACGCTCGCCGCCATAGCGAGAATGGTCTCCACGATGGCCGGAGCGTGCCGGTCTTCAGCAAGGCCCCGAATGAATTGCTGATCGATCTTGAGCAAATCGAACGGCAGATGGGTCAGCGCCGCAAGGCTGGAATGGCCGGTCCCGAAATCGTCGATCGCAAACTGCACGCCGCGCGCCCGCAGCGGCTCGATCAGCGAGGCGACGCGGTCCACGTCCTTCATTGCCACGCTTTCCGTCACTTCCAGCTGCAGCAGCCGGCTCTCCAGGCCCGATTGCTCGAGGGTGCGAAGGATCTTCTGTGCGAAGCGCAGATCGTTGAACTGTAAGGACGAGATGTTGACGGCGACGTGCGCTGGAAGCCCCTCGCGGGCCCAGGCCGCCGCTTTCCAGCACGCGTCGCGCAGGATCGCGTCGGAAATCGCATCGATCAGGCCGTTTTCTTCCGCCGCCGGTATGAAGACCATCGGGCTGACGATCGAGCCGTCGGGCCGCGTCCACCGCGCCAGCGCCTCGGCGCCCGTGATCTTGCCGGAGAGAAGATCGACCTTCGGCTGGAAATAGGCGCGAAACTCGCTGCGCTCGAGCGCTTCGCGCATTTCGCGCTCGAGGGTCAGGCGCGCGTGGGCGTCATTATCGAGCGAGCGGGTGAAGAACCGCATCTGCCTTTGCTCGCCGCGGGCGGCGTTGAGCGCGAGACGGGCGTGGCGCAAGGCGGTGTCGGCGTCCGCGCCATCGCGCGGCAGAATCGCCGCGCCGACCGTGCACCCGAAGCTGATCCGGTGCCCGCGCCAGCCCACCGGTTGCGACAGCGCCGAGGCCGCGACCTGAGCAATGCGCGAGGCGTCCGCCGCCGACGCCAGCGTCGGCGCGAGCACGGCGAACTCGGTGTTGGAAATCCGCGCGGCGACCGACGGGCGTTCGCCGGCGTCGGCGAGACGAACGGTGCGATCGGCGATCCGCACGGCAGCGGCGAGCCTTTGGCCAGCGAGCGCGAGCAATTCCTGCGCCGCCTCCTGCCCTAGCGTGTCTGCGAGACGCGGCAAACGATCGAGCGCGAGAACCACGAGCGCGCTCAGGGGCTCGCCGTCTTGGTCGACTTCAAGCACGTTCTGGAGATCGATCTGGAAACGTTCGGCGTTGGGAAGCTCCGTGACCGGATCGACGTAGGCGAGTTTGCGCATCCGCTGCATCGCGGTGTCGAGGCGGCCCATCATCAGGTTGAAGGCGTTCGCCAGCGCTGCGAATTCATCGTTCGTACGGATGTCGATCCGCCGCCCGAGGTCGTCCTCGGTAAGCGCCTGGGCAAAGTCCGTGAGCTGCGCCAGCGGCGCCATCATCCGCGAGACGACCCAAAAGGTCGCCGGCGCGGCGACGCCGATAATCGCCAAGACGATGATCCAGAGCGCGCCGAACCGATTGGCGTGCGTCGCTTCGATCGCGGCGCGGTCGTAACCGACGCGAATCGCGCCTACGCGCCCATTCGGTCCAATGATCGGCGTCGCCGCAATGTATGCGTCGCTGGTCACAGTGACGGTGAGCGCGTCGATCGCAGTGGGCCGCGGGCCCGCGGGCGGGTCGCCATATCCAGAAAGCCGACGGCCGTCGGCGCCGACGACCTCGCTCCAGACCACACCCGGGGCGCCATCGACGGTATCGGTCAACCGCTTGATCCGACCCTGGTCGTTCTGGTTGATCGCCTCGGCCAGACGCGGCGCGATCGCGCGGGCGAGCTCGCCGCCGAGAATTTCAACGTGCGCCCGGCTTTCCGCGCGCCAGGCTGACCAGATCGCGGCCGTAAAGACGATCGACACCGCCGAAAGAAGCGCAGCGACGAGCAGGCATATGCGGCCGGCAAGGCTCATCGCCCCCAACCGCCATCTCGCCATCTCGCCGATCCGCCGCATCACGCTATAGTCCGGAACCCAATCCAAGGGCTGTAACTTCACGTCCTTAACCGCCGAAGAGTTAGGACGAGATGAACTATATTTTTCCTATGTGCTTGCTTGGGCGCTATTGACGCAAGATCGTCGGCAGAGGGTAAACATGCGTAAAGCAACGATCGAACGGCAAACCAAAGAGACCAAGATCGCCGTGACGCTCGATCTTGACGGCGTCGGCGCGGCTTCGGTCTCGACCGGGATCGGCTTCTTCGACCACATGCTCGAAAGCTTCGCTAAACATTCCGGCATCGATCTGACCGTTGCCGCGCAGGGCGACCTGCACGTCGATATGCATCATACCGTGGAAGACGTTGGCATCGCGATCGGGCTCGCGCTGAAGGAAGCGTGGGGCGAACTCAAAGGCGTGCGCCGCTTCGGCGCCGCTTACATCCCGATGGATGAAACGCTCTCGCGCTGCGCCGTGGACCTGTCGAACCGGCCTTATCTCGTGTGGCGCGTGCGTCTGGAGCGGCCAAAGCTCGGCGAGATGGACACCGAGCTCTTCAAGGAATGGTTTCACGCCGTCGCCATGAATTCGGGCGCCTGCGTCCATATCGAGAATCTGTACGGCGAGAACACCCACCACATCGTCGAGTCCTGCTACAAGGCGCTCGCGCGCGCGCTGCGCCAGGCGGTCGAGATCGACCCGAAGGCTGGCGGTGCGGCGCCCTCGACCAAAGGGGTCCTCTGACCGGTGCAGACCATCGCCGTCATTGACTACGGCTCGGGCAATCTCCGCTCCGTCGAGCGCGCGCTCCTCGAGGCGTCGGCGCGCGCAAATCGACGACGCGAGGTGCGCGTCACCGCCGATCCGGCCTTTATCCGCCGCGCCGACCGCATCGTGCTGCCCGGCCAGGGCGCCTTTGCCGAGTGCATGGCCGGGCTGGAGGCTGTTGAGGGTCTCCGCGACGCACTCGTGGGGCGCGTAAAGACCGATGGCGCACCCTTCCTGGGCGTGTGCGTCGGTATGCAGCTTCTGGTCGAGCTGGGCCTGGAGCGGGAGACGACGAAGGGCCTCGCCTGGATGCCGGGCATTTGCCGCAGGCTCGACGCGCAAGGCGCCACCCTGCCCCACATGGGCTGGAACGCGGCGCGGCCCACGCGCCCGCATCCGGTGTTCGACGCGCTTGCGCCCACCGCTCACGTCTATTTCGCCCACTCCTTCATCGTCGATCTGGCATCGCCGGACGACGCGGCGGCCCTGACCACCCACGGCGAAACCTTCGCAAGCG
>JBMOIB010000029.1:0-29657 GCA_049317545.1 Caulobacterales bacterium
GAGAGGGGCTTGGGTTAAATGTGCAGCGCCCGCCCATAGGCGTCGAGCACGGCCTCGTGCATCATTTCCGAAAGCGTCGGATGCGGGAACACCGTCTCCATGAGCTGCGCTTCGGTGGCTTCGGCGGTCATCGCCACCGCGTAGCCCTGGATCAGTTCGGTGACCTCTGCGCCGATCATGTGCGCGCCGAGGAGCTCGCCGGTCTCGGCGTCGAATACCGTTTTGACGAGGCCCTGGTCCTCGCCGAGCGCGATCGCCTTGCCGTTGGCGGAAAACGGAAAGCGGCCGACCTTGATCGCCCGGCCCGCGGCGCGTGCTTTGGCTTCCGTAAGGCCGACGCTGGCGATCTGCGGATGCGAATAGGTGCAGCCGGGAATGCGGCTCTTGTCCATCGGATGCGCGGGGAGACCGGCGAGCGCGTCGACGCAGATCACCGCCTCGTGGCTCGCCTTGTGCGCCAGCCAGGGCGCGCCGGCGACATCGCCGATCGCGTAGAGGCCGGGCACGGAGGTGCGGCAAAACCCATCGGTCACGACCTGCCCGCGCTCGAGCGCAGCGCCCAGCGCTTCAAGGCCAAGCCCCTCGACATTGGCGACGATCCCGACGGCGAGAATGGCGTGGCTCGCCTCCAGCGTCTCGGCGCCTTTGGGCCCCTCCACGGTCGCGCGCACGCCCGTTGCGGTGGCGGCAAGGGCTTTGGCGGCCGTGCCCGTGCGGATCTTGATGCCCTGTTTCTCGAATTGCTTGCGCGCGAAGGCGGAGATTTCTTCGTCTTCGACCGGCAGGATTCGGTCGACCATCTCGATGATCGTCACATCGACGCCGAACGCGGCGTAAAAGCTCGCGAACTCGACGCCGATGGCGCCGGAGCCGAACACGAGCAGCGACTTTGGCCATTCGGGCGGCGTCATTGCCTCGCGATAGGTCCAGATGCGCTTGCCGTCCGGCGCGAGGCCGGCGGCGGGAATGGTGCGTGCGCGGGCGCCCGTGGCGAGGATCACGTGGCGGGCGGCGAGCGTGCGGACCGCGCCGTCCTTGCCGTCCACTAAGACGCGCGGGGCCTGCGCCCCTTTCTCAAGGCGCGCCGCGCCTTCGATCACCGTGATCTTGTTCTTCTTCATCAGGAACGCAACGCCATTGGACAGCCGCTGGGCGACGTCGCGGGAGCGTTTGACCACGGCTTTCGGATCGAAGGAGACGCCCTCAGCCTTCAGGCCATAGGCTTCAGCGTGGCGCAATTGCCTGAAAATCTCGGCGGAGCGCAGCAGCGCCTTCGTCGGAATGCAGCCCCAGTTGAGGCAGACGCCGCCCAAACGGTCGCGTTCGACGATGGCGGTCTTCAATCCCAATTGGGCGGCGCGGATGGCGGCGACATAGCCGCCCGGACCGGCGCCGATCACGATCACATCAAACTCATCAGCCATGCGCCGCTTTTAACGCGCCTGTGCGCACGGCGATAGCGCGCGCTAGAGCGCCGGTTCGGCGGCCTGTTCCCGTTCGATGCGACGCAATTCTTCGAGCACAGCCCGTTCATTACCGGTCAGGCGCGCATCGGCGCGCGCGCGCGCCGTGACCCAGGCGATCTCTGAAAGCGTCAACCGCTCGGCCGCCGCCATCTGCGCCGTGCGGGTGGAGTAATAGCGCTCCATCCCCTCGATCGGATCGCGCTGCCCGACCTGATCGAGGAAGCCTTTGAGCCCGCCTTTGGCGAGGTCGTGGAGGCTCCATCCTTCGCGGGCCGCCGGGCGCGCAGCGATAGAGGCGCGATGCAAGAGGCGGTTGCGATCGAGCAGCGCGGGTGCGGCGTCGCACATCAGATGATTGCAGATCGCCTTGACGAACAGGTCGCGCCAGCTTTCGTGGTGCGCGCCGCCGTCGGCGGCGGCGTCGATCGCGAACAGCCATTCAGCCTCGTCGCGGCTGACGGCGATGCTTTTCGAGCCGCCTTCCGCGAACAGAACGCGGCGAATGAGATCAACCTCACGCGCACCCAGATCAACGGGCGGCGGCGCCGTCAAAAGCTGAAAGATCCGATCACGGACGAAGCCGTGGAACCCCACCGGCGCGGAGGCGGCGCGTTCAAGGAGTTTCGCGAGCAGCGCAACCTCGGCATCGCGGTCGATGCGGCCGTCCGCCATCAGCGCCTGCTCCAGCCAGCGCGTGCGGGGCTCGCTGAGATGGCCTTCGAGGTCCTCGCCCATGATCATGTGGTCGCACAACGCCTCGACGAACACCGCGCGCCAGGCGTCGGCGTCGCGGCGTACGCAATCGTTCAATCGCAGGAGCGCTTCGGCCTCGGCGCGGGTCACGACGCCGTCGGGGAAGATTTCGGCGCGCAAGGAAAGCGCCTCGTCTTCAGAGACGATGCCATCCGCCGCGATCCGAGCGGCGAGGATCTTCAAGGCTGTTTCAGCACGTTCGGTCATGGGCGCTCCCCGGCCCTGATTACCGCAGCGCGCCTAAGAACCCCTTAGCCGAGGCGGTTAACGCCGCCCATATAGGATACCAGCGCGTCCGGCACGGCGATCGAACCGTCCGGGTTCTGATAGTTTTCCAGAACCGCGACGAGCGTGCGGCCGACCGCAAGGCCGGATCCGTTCAGGGTATGGACGAATTCAGTCCCCTTCTGGCCGTCGCGCCGGAAGCGCGCGTCCATGCGCCGCGCCTGGAAATCTCCGCAATTGGAGCAGGAGCTGATCTCGCGGTATTTGCCCTGGGAAGGCAGCCAGACTTCGAGGTCGTAGGTCTTCTGCGCCGAAAAGCCCATGTCGCCGGTGCACAAAAGCATGGTGCGGAACGGCAGATCGAGGCGCTTCAGCACCTCCTCCGCGCAGGCCACCATCCGATCGTGCTCGGCGGCGCTGTCCTCCGGCTTGGCGATCGAGACGAGCTCCACCTTCCGGAACTGGTGCATCCGGATCATGCCGCGCGTGTCGCGCCCAGCCGCGCCGGCCTCCGAGCGGAAGCAAGGTGTGTCAGCCGTCATCCGGATCGGCGCCGCGAGCGCGGCCTCGTCGAGGATCGTTTCGCGGTAGAGGTTTGTGAGGGAGACTTCCGCGGTGGGGATGAGCCAATGCTCACCGGCGTGGAACAGGTCTTCGGCGAACTTCGGCAGCTGGCCCGTGCCGAACGCGGCATGATCCTTCACCAGCAGCGGCGGGCTGACTTCGGTGTAGCCGTTCTCCAGCGTGTGCAGGTCGACCATGAACGCCGCCAGCGCGCGTTCGAGCCGAGCAAGGCCGCCGCGCAACGCCACGAAGCGCGATCCGCTGATGCGGGTCGCGGCCTCGAAATCCATGAGACCGAGCGCTTCGCCGAGTGCAACATGGTCCTTCGGATCGTTATGGCCGCGCGGCTGGCCCCAGCGGCGCGTTTCGGCATTGCCGTCTTCGTCCGCGCCGACGGGAACGTCCGCCGCCGGCAGGTTCGGCGCCGCCTCCAGGATCGAACGCAATTGGCCGGCGCTGTCGGCCTCTTCGCCGGCGGCGGTCTCGATGACGCCTTTCAAGCGCTCGACCTCGGCCATCAGGCGCTGGGCTTCGACCTCGTCCTTCTTGGCCTTGGCCTGGCCGATCTGCTTGGAGAGGCCATTGCGGCCGGCCTCCGCCTCTTGCTTGCGCGTCTGCGCTGCGCGGGCGCTGGCGTCCAGAGCCAGGAGTGCGTCGACGTCGGGCGCCGCGCCGGAGCGTTTGGCCCAGCCCTGGCGGAATCGGTCGGGGTCGTCTCGAAGAGCGCGGATGTCGTGCATGGCGGGGCCTTAAAGTGAGGCCGCTTCTTCAGCCGCTTTCGCCTCGGACTTCAAGCGCCCCTTCTCGATCAACAGAACGAGCCAGATCGAAATCTCGTAAAGCGCATAGACCGGCACGGCCATGATCATCATCGAGATCGGATCGGGCGGCGTGACGAGCGCAGAGAAGGCGGCGATGCCGACGATGGCGTAGCGACGGCCGCGGCGCAGCAGGCCGGCGGTGACCACCCCGATCCGCGCCAGGAGCGACAGCACAACCGGGACCTGGAACACGAAGCCGAACGCCAGCGTCAGCGTGGTCACCAGCGCCAGGTATTCATCGACCTTGGGCAGATAGCGGATGACGACGCCGCCCTCGTTCACTTCTTGCTTGAGCGCAAACTCAAGCGCGAACGGCATGGCGATGAAGAAAACGAACGCCGCCCCTGAGAGAAACATGACCGGCGCAGCCAACAGGAATGGCGCAACCGCCGTCCGCTCGCGCTTGTAGAGCCCTGGCGCGATGAACGCGTAGGCCTGGTAGGCGATCACCGGAAATGAGATCACGATTGCAGCGAACAACGCTACGCGCAGCTGCACAAAGAAGAAGCCGAAGGCGTGCGTATTGACGAGCTCGACGCCCTTCTTGGCGGCTTCGTGTCCGTGCACCACCTCGAGCGCCGTCTTGAACGGCTCGACCAGGAACAGAAAAATCTGCTTGGCGAAGGCGAAGCTGCCGAAGAAGGCGACCGCCAGCGCGATGACGGCGATGAGCAGCCGCTGGCGCAGCTCGACAAGATGATCGAGCAACGGCGCGCGCGAGGCCTCGATTTCCGACTCGTCGGGTTCGGCGACGCCGTCTGTCATTGTCCCGCTCCGGCCGGCTTGGCGGCCGGCCCCTCAGGCGCGGCTGCCGCATTGACCGGCTCCGCTGCAGGCGGCGGGGCTTCGAAGGGCAGTTCGGGATCGGCTGCGGGCTCGGGCGCGATCAGCTGCGCCGTTGCTGGTTCATAGGACCGCTCGGGACGCGGAATGGAGGCCCGCGAGGGCGGCTCGTGAACCGGAGATAAATCGACGGGACGGGTGATCTCGTTCACCAGCCCGGAAAATGACGAGTGCCGGCGCAGCGCCTCGACCTCGCGCTTCAACTCGTCCAACTCGGCCTGGCGTGCGAGCTCATCGAACCCCGAACGGAATTCCTGCGCCATGCCGCGCAATTGCGCGAGCCAGCGCCCGATCTTGCGCATCATCAGCGGCAAGTCCTTGGGACCCACCACGAGCAGCGCAATCACGCCAAGAACGATGATCTCTGAAAAACCCAGGCCCGGCAGCATGGCCGCCCCCTTCTGTTGGGGTTAGGCCTCGGTTTTGTCGCGGGCTGGGGTCGCCTCAGAGGACTTCGGCAGCTGGCGCGGCGGCTCAGCGGCGGCGTCAGACGCCTGACTGGAAGGCTGATCGGCGTCGCCGAGGCCCTTCCGGAAGCCTTTGATGCCTTTGCCAAAATCTTCCATAAAGCCCGACAATTTCCCCGGCCGTCCGAACAGCAGGACAACCAGCAGTCCAATAATCAGAAGGCCCCAAATACTCGGCGCGTGCATCGCCTTACTCCCTTGACGGCGGTCCGAGGCGCGGACGGCTAATCGGCCGGATCGGCCATGTGATCGACGTAGAACGCCCCCTCGCCGCCTCCCGGATGCAGGCCGTCTTCGTCGGCCGCCGGGGCGTCGCTCGGGCGGGGGACGTCGAGCTCGCGCGCGGCGCGGGCGTCGATCGCCCCCAAGGCTTTCAAATCGTCCTTGCCGGGCAACGCGTCAAGCGAGGTCAAGCTAAAGTGCGCGAGGAAAGCATCGGTTGTGGCGTAGGTGAGCGGTCGGCCGGGCGTGCGCCGACGGCCGCGCGGCCGCACCCAGCCGATCTCGAGCAGCAGATCGAGGGCGCCTTTGGACAGCGCAACGCCCCGGATGTCCTCGATCTCGGCGCGGGTGACCGGCTGGTGGTAGGCGATCACGGCGAGCGTTTCGAGCGCCGGCTTCGGTAGTTTTTTCGGCTCGGTCCGGGTCTCGGCGAAGAGGTGCTCGAGATCGGGCGCGGTCTGCAGCCGCCAGCCGCCGGCCGTTTCGACCAACTCGACCCCCCTGCCCTGGAACGCCGTCGCGAGCGCGGCGAGGGCGGCCTTCACATCGGCGCCGGCGGGGAGGCGCGCGATCAACCGCTCAAGGCTCAAAGGTTCAGCAGAGGCGAACAGCATGGCTTCGACCATGCGCACCGTTTCCTGGATATCCAGTTTTGCGGCCTCAGCAGGCGGGTCAGCCGTTGGCGGTGCAGCCTGCTCGGGCCCGGCGTCGCCGAACGCAGCTTCGATCTGCCGCAGCGCGGCCTCGACGGTCGGGCCCCGTCGTGAGCGTGATCGACTGGTCATTCCGATCCGTCCCGCGCGCGCAGAAACAAGTCCTCGAAAGGGCCATTCTGACGCGCTTCGAGCCGGCCGTCGCGCACCAATTCGAGCGCGGCGCCGAAGACGCTGGCGAGATAGGAGGCGGCTTCCGGAGCTTCCGGACCCGCCTCGGCTTTGGGGGGCAGGCTCTGGATCGGGCGCCAGTCGCGCAGGTCCGGCATGAGGGATTCCAGCCGCGACCGGGCGGCGTCGAGCGCATAGGCCTTTCGCTGGCGAGCTGAATAGGCGCGCTTTTTCAGCCCGCGCATGCGCTGCGCGCCATAGGCGTTCAAGAGATCGGAGAGTTCGGCGCGCCAGGCTGGTCGGCGCTCCACAACCACGTCGCGCAGCCCTCCCGCCAGGAAAACATCCCGTCCGACCTGCTGTAGAGCGTTCAAGCGAGCGGCCGATGCGCGCGCGGCTTCCAGGCGGCCGAGCTTGCGCGCCAGCGCTGCAGCGATCTCTTCTTCGGTGAGCGGCTCATCCTCACCAACGCTCGCCTTCGGAAGAAGCAGGCGGGACTTCAGGAGCGAGAGCCAGGCCGCCATGACGAGATAATCGCCGGCGAGTTCGATCTGGCGGGCTTTGGCCGCGTCGATGAAGGCAATGTACTGGTCGCACAAGGCGCTGAGAGACAGGCGCGCGAGATCAACCTTTTGCATCCGCGCGAGATGCAGGAGCACGTCGAGCGGCCCTTCGAAGCCGTCGAGGTCGATCGTCAGGCCATCGCCATCCGCGCTCGCCTCTGCGGCGGCGGCCAGATCAAGATCGGTCGCGTCTTCGGGGCCGGTCACGCGACGGGCGTCACCGGCGCGAGCAACTCGCGCAGGCGGCTCCAAGCGTCCGCGGCGTCCAACGGCGAGGGCATGACCGCCGCGGCGGCGTCGGCGGCCTTGGCGCGGGCGAGCGGCTTGCCGTCGAGCGGGTCAATGGCGGCCGCGAGTGCAACCATCTCGGCGAGGTCGCCTGAGCAATGCAGCGCCACGTCGCAACCGGCGGCGAACGACGCCGCCGCTTTCTCGGCCCAGGAGCCTTCCAGCGCCTTCATACCGAGGTCGTCGGTCATCAAGAGGCCGTCGAACCCGATCTGGCCGCGGATCACGTCGTTGATCAAAGTCGGCGACGTCGTCGCCGGCGCGGCAGCGTCATAGGCTTCGTAGAGAACGTGGGCAGTCATCGCCATCGGCGCGTCGGCGAGCGCCTTGAAGCACGCGAAATCGAGGTCCAGCGCCTGGCGACCGACGCGCACTTTCGGCAACGCCAAATGGCTGTCGGCGTCTGCGCGGCCGTGCCCGGGGATGTGCTTGATCACGCCAGCCACGCCGCCGTCGGATAAGCCGTCGAGCGCGGCGCGGCCGAGCGCGGCGATCTGCGCAGGATCGGCGCCGAAGGCGCGGTCGCCGATGATCGGATCGGCGTCGGCGGCCGGCAGGTCGAGGACGGGCGCGCAATCGGCGCGCACGCCCAGCGCGGCCAGCTCATGCGCCATCAGCCGATGACCAAGGCGACAGGCTTCCAGTCCCGCAGCTTGATCGATGCGGTAGAGGTCGCCGTACCGCGCCGCCGGTGGGAAGACCGGCCATTCCGGCGGCTTCAGGCGCGCCACTCGGCCGCCTTCCTGGTCGATGAAAACGAGCGCTTCGCGCCCGACGGTTTCCCAAAGCGCCTCGACGAGCTTGCGGACCTGCGCGCGCGACCGGCAGGCCTCGGCGAACAGGATGAAGCCCCACGGATTTGAATCGCGAAAAAAGGCCGCCCGCTCCGGATCGAGGTCCGGCGCGCGCCATCCGTAAATTGCTGCGCTGGGCGCACTCATCGAGACACCACGATGCAATCCTGCTTTTCGGTCGCAATGCGTTTGCAGAACAGCGACGCCTCGGCCCAATCGGCGAAATAGCCCGCGCGGACGCGGAAAAACACGGATTTATCGCGCTCGGCCCGCTGAATGTCGAAGCTGACGCCCGCGTAGGCGGCGGGGTTGGCTTTCGCAAGGCGTGGGCCCAGCGCCTGGGCGGCGGCGAGCGATTGCAGAGCGGCGATCTGGACGACGTAGGGCCCATCGGCCTGGGCGCCGGCGGGCGCGAGCGCGGGCTCGGCTTTCGCTTCGGTCGATGCGACGGCGGCCTTGGCGGACGCGTCATCCGCCGCGGTGCGCGCCTTGGCGGGGCTCCGCGAGGCTTCGAGCACATCGTAGAGCGCGGCCTGTTCGGCGGGAGCCTTTTCGGTCGGTGGCGCGGCGATCTTGTAGGGAGCCGTCGGCGCCTTGACGACCGGCGGCGCGCCGGCCCCGAACACGGCTGTCCACAGAAACGCCAGCGAGCCGAGCACCACGACGGCGCTGAAGGCGGGCGCTGCCCAGCTGCTGCGGCGCGGCGGCGGGCCTTTCTCGGCCGGTTCAAGGGAGGGCGCGTACACGCGACGGGGCTGGCCTGCCATGGCGGAGGTCCTCAACGACTCACCAGAGCACTTTATCACGCCCGGCTTAGCGCCACCGATCGAGGTTGAAGAGGCGACGATGCTCGTCGATCGCATAGGGATCGGTCATGCCGGCGATGTAGTCGCATACGGTTCGCGCCGTCTCAGTCGCGCCCGGCGCCGTAGTTAGGGCGCGCCAGCGGTCGGGCAGAAGCTCCGGCTCGCGCAGGAAGATGTCGAACAGCTCGCGCAGCACGCGACGGGCCTGGCTGCGCACCCGGCTGACCTGGAAATGGCGGTACATGCGGTCGAACAGGAACCGTCGCAGCGTCGCCTCATGGGCCTTCATCTCGGCGCTGAACGACACCAGCGGCGCCCCCATTGCGCGCACGTCGGCCGCCGATTTCGGCTTGAACTGCGCGGCGCGCGCCTGCGTTTCGCGCACCAGATCCTCGATGCGCAGGCCGATCAACCGGCGCACGCCTTCTGCGCCCCAGCGATCCTGATCGACGTCGGGATAGTCCGCCTTCACCGAGGCGAAGACGGCGCCTACGAACGGGAGATCGAGGAGGTCGGCGATGCCGAACAGGCCTGCCCGCAGCCCATCGTCGATGTCGTGGTTGTTGTAGGCGATGTCGTCGGCGAGCGCTGCAACCTGCGCCTCAGGGCCCGCCCATGTTTCAAGCTCAAGATCCTGAATCTCAGAGTATTCGCGGATCGCGGCGGGGAGATCGTGGCGGGTCGCGCCCGGTTTCAGGATCGGACCATTGTGTTTGACGATCCCCTCCAAGGCCTCCCAAGTGAGGTTCAGGCCTTCGAAAGCGGGATAGCGCAGCTCCAGTTTGGTGAGCACGCGCAACGTCTGGGCGTTGTGGTCGAAGCCGCCGAACGACGTCATGCAGGCGTCTAGCTCGTCCTCCCCGGCATGGCCGAAAGGCGGGTGGCCGAGATCATGGGCCAGCGCCACCGCCTCAGCGAGGTCCTCGTCCAGCCCCAGGGTCCGCGCAACGGAACGTGCGATCTGCGCCACTTCCAGGGAATGGGTGAGACGGGTGCGGTAATGATCGCCCTCATGGGCGATGAAAACCTGCGTCTTCTGTTTCAGCCGGCGAAAGGCGCTTGCGTGGATGATGCGGTCGCGGTCCCGCTGGAACGGCGACCGGCTGGCGCTGTCCGGCTCCGCATAGAGGCGCCCGCGCGAGTCCAGCGGATCGGTCGCATACACGGCCGGTTCGACCCTTGCCCACGCGGGCGGTGCGCCTTTGCGCGGCATCGACTTCTCCTGCGACGACATCGGTCCCATATTGGAGCCAAGTTCGTAAAGCGCCGGCGTCGCGCCGGCAGGAGCACTGGACATGCCTGATTCCGGCGCCTCTGAGGCGACAATGGCGCTAAGCGCGTCCGCGGCGCGCAAAATTGCGGAAATCCTCGCCGCTGACCCACACGCCGCCGGCGTCCGCTTGGCCGTCGAAGGTGGCGGCTGCTCGGGGTTTCAATACGATATCCGCATCGTCGCCGGCCCAGAGGCCGACGATCTGGTCATCGAGCGCGATGGAGGACGACTTTTCGTCGATTCGGTCAGCCTCGAATTCCTCGGCGGCGCGGTGTTCGATTGGACCGACGACCTCATCGGGTCGGCGTTCAAGGTCAAGAACCCAAACGCGAAGTCCTCTTGCGGCTGCGGTGTGAGCTTCTCGGTCTGACGTTACGGCGCCTTGCGTCGACGGGATGAAGCGCCAAAGTGCGCCCATGACCACGCCTTCTCTCTCAGTCGACGCCGCCATCAAGACCCGTATCTCGACGCGCGTCTTCAAGCCCGATCCGCTGCCGGAAGCGCTGGTGCGCGAAATTCTCGACGTCGCGCGCTGGTCGCCGTCGGGCGGCAATGTTCAGCCCTGGAAGGTCAAGGTCGTCGCCGGCGAGGCCCGGCAGGGCGTGATCGACGCCGCCCGCGGCGCGCTGACGGCCAATCCGGCCGGCGAAGAAGGCGACTACCCGATCTATCCCGCAAACCTTTGGGCCCCACACCGCGACTGGCGCTTCAAGGTCGGCGAGGACATGTACGCGCTGCTCGGGATTCCACGCGAAGACAAGTTCGCCCGTCTCGCCTGGGTGTCGCGCAATCTCCAATTCTTCGACGCGCCCGTTGGGCTGTTTTTCGTCATCGACCAACGCATGGGCCACGGTCAGTGGGCGCATCTGGGCATGTTCATGCAGACGATCGCGCTTGCGGCGCACGCGCGCGGCGTCGGGACCTGCATGCAGGAGGCGTGGGGCCGCGTGCGCGCGACGCTCAAGGCCCACTTCGCTTTGCCCGAGACCGAAATCGTCTATTGCGGCATGGCGATGGGCTGGCCGGACGAAACCGCACCGGTGAACAAACTCCGCACCGACCGCATCGAGGTGGATCAGTTCGCGACGTTCGCGGGCTTCTAGGCCGGCGGATCGCCTGGGCGTTCGCCTCGGGGATGCAGCGCATTGCCGAGCACGCCATCCTCCATGAGGTCGATGAGCGCGAACGCAAAGCCTTCGAGGATCAGCCAAATCAACGGCGCGATCGCCCAGACAGGCGCAAAATGCGGATCGGCGCTTGATGCGGACCGCCATGCCATCGGCATGCACACGAGTGCGACGAGTGGGTACGACCAGGCGATCGCCAGCGCGACGCGGTGCAGAAGCGGCGAACGCCACGCGGCCTTGCCCTCCGCGGTCGACATCCGTACGCCAAGCGCAAGTGCGCCCGTCGCGACGACGAGGTGAAAAACGCTCAGGGCCGCGAGCAACAGCATCATGGCCCTTCCTAGCATGGTTTCGGAGACCCGCCGTATGCCGATCTCGATTGCGGCCTGGAACGTCAATTCCATCCTCGCGCGCTTGCCCACCGCGTTGGACGTCCTGAAAGCGATCAACGCCGACGTCATCTGCCTGCAGGAATTGAAGTGCGAAGACCCCAAGTTTCCGCGGCTCGAAATCGAGGACCTCGGCTACAACGTCGAAACCTTCGGTCAGAAGACTTACAACGGCGTCGCGATCCTCTCGCGCTATCGCCTGGAAGACGTTCAGCGCGGCCTGCCAGGCTTCGAGGACGTTCAGAGCCGCTACATCGAGGCCCTGGTCGACGCGCCGGACGGCCCGGTCCGCATCGCATCGCTCTATGCGCCGAACGGCAATCCGGTTGGCGCCGAAAAGTTCACTTATAAGCTCGCCTTTCTCGATGCGCTCGCGGCGCACGCCAAAGCGCGTCTCGCCTTCGAGGAGCGGTTCGTGATTGCGGGCGATTACAACATCATCCCGCGCGACGAGGATTGCCACGATCCGCGAGCCTGGGCGGGCGACGCGTTGTTCCAGCCGCAATCGCGCGCCGCCTATCGCCGCCTCCTCAACCTGGGGTTCGTCGACGCCTACATGCAGACGGACGGCCGCATTCATCAGTATACGTTCTGGGATTATCAGGCCGGCGCCTGGCCCAAGGACCACGGTATCCGGATCGACCACCTCCTATGCTCGCCGCAGGCGGCGGATCGGCTGCAGAGCGTCGAGATTTTCCGGACGTCGCGCGGTCTGGACAAACCCTCCGACCACGTCCCGATCATCGGACGCTTCGCCTGATCCTCTTCGCGCGTCGCACGATCAGCGACAGCGCCGGCTTCACGAGGTCTTGCGCCCAAATGTCAGCGACGGCGCCTCGGGCCGCGCTGCGCGGTAGGCCGCAGCATGCGCGCGCGACGCACGCAGCGCCACGAGCGGCGCCAGTTCGGCTGTAAGCACCGCATCCATCAAGCGTAGAACCTGCGCGATATCCTCGACGACGCGACGCGCCCGCGCTGGGTCCGTCAACGGATTGAACATCGAGCCCGGCTCGAACTTGTCGCGCCCTTCAATCATCACCAGCAAATGGCCGCCCTCGAATCCGCAGCGCACCTTGCCGCCTTTGAAGGCGTGCTCGATCTCCATGAGCCGCTCCATGAAAACGGGATGCACCAGCGCCCGCGCTTCGACCTGATCGTTTGAATAGACCTCGAACAGACGCTCGAACTTGGGATCTGCAAGACCGACGCGCTTGTAGCAGTCGGCCGGAGGGGCGTTGAAGAAGCCCGCATCGCGCGTCACGACCGTCACGCCCTGGAACGCTTTCGGGAACGCCAGCTGGATGATCTGCCCGTGAAAGACGCGATCGTATCTTTTGCGACCATAGCGATCGCTGCGTTCGATCTGCAGCAGGCCTTCATAAAGATCGAACGCTAAGCCTTCGCGCTCGCCATGGAAGAAATCCTCGAACGTTCCCCGGTCATGCTTCGGAGCGAGTCCGAGCGCGATGCAGCGATCGAATCCCGGGCGCTCCGCGCAGTGCGTCTGATAGCGCACGCCGATCGCGGTGGAGATGGACTCGAGCAGTTCGAGTTTGATCGTCTTGCGCAACTGGTCGATCGGCAGCATCGCGATCCCGACCGTGAGGGCCGCAAGACTGAGGCCGATGAAAGCCGTGGCCTGCCCGTCCTTCGAGAGCAGATACGTCGCGCAGGCCGCGATGACGCCTACCGGGAGGGCGAGCATCATGTGGAACCAGAAGTTCGACACGTGCTTGCGCCGGGTCTCTTCGTGCGCGGAGAGGATCGGTTCGAGGCGCTCGGCATAGAGCGCTTCGAATCCGTCCTCGGTCAACGCCGCGAGATCAAGAACCTCCGGTTCAGATGTCGGCGTAGACATGGCGCTCACCGGCGAAGCCCGGGTGCGTCACGGCGCCCTCGTGCGCCGGGCCGACGATCTGGGCGTATTTCCAGAGTGCGCCCGAGCCGTATTGCGTCACGCGCGGCGACCAGGACTTCCGGCGTTCGGCGAGTTCGCCCTCGCTGACTTCCAGATCGATACGGCCAGCGGTAGCGTCGATCGAAATCATATCGCCGTCGCGCACCAAAGCGATCGGGCCGCCCGCTTGCGCTTCGGGGCCGAGGTGGCCAACGCACAGGCCGCGCGTCGCGCCCGAGAAGCGCCCGTCCGTGACGAGCGCGACCTTCTCGCCCATGCCCTGCCCGTAGAGAGCGGCCGTGGTGGAGAGCATTTCGCGCATGCCCGGCCCGCCGCGCGGACCTTCGTAGCGGATCACCAGCACGTCGCCTTCCTTGTAGCGCCCGGCGCTGATCGCCGCGAAGCACGCCTCCTCGCCGTCGAACACGCGCGCGGGACCGCGAAAACGCGGGTCCTTCATGCCGGCGATCTTGACGACCGCGCCCTCCGGCGCGAGCGAGCCCCAAAGGCCCACCACGCCGCCGTCGGCTGACAGTGGATTGGAGATCGGACGGATGACCTCCTGATCCGTCCGGAAGCGGACGTTTTCCAGGTTCTCGCGCAGCGTCTTGCCGGTGACGGTCATGATGTCGCCTTCGATGAGGCCAGCGTCGAGCAGAACGCGGAGCAACACCGGCATGCCGCCGGCCTCGCCCATGTCCTTCGCCACGAACCGGCCGCCGGGCTTCAGATCCGCGAGCCACGGCGTCGTCCTAAAGGCGTCGGCGACGTCCTTGAGCGTGAACTTGACGCCAGCTTCGTGCGCCATCGCGGGCAGATGCAGCGCCGCATTGGTCGAGCCGCCGCTGGCCGCCACGACGACGGCGGCGTTGATGAAGGCCTCGCGGGTGCAGATGTCGCGCGGGCGGATGCCCTTCTCGATCAGATCGACAACTGCGCGGCCCGAGGCATGGGCGTATTGGTCGCGCGACGCGTACGGCGCGGGCAGCGCCGACGAGAGCGGCAACGCGAGCCCGATCGCTTCGGAGACGCACGCCATCGTGTTCGCCGTGAACTGGCCGCCGCAGGCGCCGTCGCCGGGGCAGGCCTTGGTTTCGAGCTCGCAGAGATCTTCGAAGCTCATCTTGCCGGCGGCGTGCGCGCCGACGCCTTCGAACACGTCGAGCACTGTGACGTCGCGGCCCTTGAAGGCGCCCGGCAAAATCGAGCCGCCGTAGAGGAACACGCTCGGAACGTTCAGGCGCAGCATCGCCATCATCATGCCGGGCAAGCTCTTGTCGCAGCCGGCGACGCCGACGAGCGCATCATAGGCGTGGCCGCGCATCGTCAGTTCGACGCTGTCGGCGATCACTTCGCGCGACACGAGCGACGAGCGCATGCCCTCGTGGCCCATGGCGATCCCGTCGGTGACGGTGATGGTGCAGAATTCGCGGGGCGTCGCGCCGGCTTCCTTGACGCCGTCCGACACCGCATGGGCTTGCCGCATCAAGGTGGTGTTGCAGGGCGCGGCCTCGTTCCAGCACGAGGCGACGCCGACGAACGGTTGCTCGATCTCGCGGGTGCCGAGGCCCATGGCGTAATAATAGGACCGGTGCGGCGCGCGTTCGGGGCCGACGGTGGTATGGCGCGACGGCAGTTTCGATTTGTCCCAGCGGGTCATGGACAGCCTCTAGCGGAGCGTAAAGCCCGGACCCTAAAGCAGCGCCCTGCCCTCGTCATCCCGGGCGACGCGAAGCGGCGATCCGGGACCTCGTTCTGGGTCCTGGACAAGGTGCCCGCTCTCGCTCCGCTCGGCGGGCAGACGACGCGGACCCGCCTAGTCCTTCAGGCCGGCCTGCTCCTGAAGCGCGGCGCGCAGAAGCGTCAGGGCCTGGCTGAGCTTTTCGATCGACGTCTGCGCCTCGTCGCGGCGCTCCTTCTGTTCTTCGACGACCTCTTCAGGCGCCTTGGCGACGAATTCGGCGTTGCCAAGCTTGGCGTCGATCTTGGCGACGTCGGCCTTCAAGCGCGCGATTTCCTTGGCGAGGCGCTCGACCTCAACGGCGAAATCGACGACGCCCTCGAGCGGCATCGCGACCGTGCAATCGTCGAGAACGAAGGTCACCGAGCCGGGCGGCGGGGCGTCCGCGCTGGTCGAGTATTCGAGCCGCGCCAGGCGATCGATCAGGTCCTGGTAGCGTTCCAAGCGCGCCGCGGTTTCGGCGTTGGCGCCGATCAGGAGCAGCGGAATGCGCGCGCCCGGGGGGACGTTCAGCTGCGCTCGGGTCGAGCGCGTTTCCGAGACCAGATTGATCACCCATTCCATCTCGGCGGTCGCAGCCGGATCGACGAGGGCGAGGTCGATCCGCGGCCAAGACTCCTGGATGAGCAGGCGCGCGCGCTTGGGGCCAAATTCAGCGAGGCGCATCCAGAGTTCTTCGGTGACGAACGGCATGAACGGATGCAGCAACCGCAGGATATGGTCCAGAACCCAGGCCGCCGTACGTCGCGTTTCGGATTTTGCGGCTTCATCCTCGCCGTTGAGGAGCGGCTTGATGAGCTCCACATACCAGTCGCAGAACACGTTCCATACGAAGCGGTAGATTGCGGCGGAAGCTTCATTGAAGCGGAACGCCTCGATCTCGCGGGTGACCTCGGCGGCGACCTTGGCGGTCTCGCCGAGAATCCACCGATTGACGGTCTGTTTGGCCTGCGCCGGCTCGATCGGCTCGAACCATTGGCACTCGTTCATTTGGCAGAAGCGCGCGGCGTTCCAGAGTTTCGTGCCGAAGTTGCGATAGCCCTCGATGCGGTTTTCAGAGAGCTTGATGTCGCGGCCCTGCGCGGCCATCGCCGAGAGCGTGAAGCGCAAGGCGTCGGCGCCGAACTTGTCCACCAGGACAAGCGGATCCATCACATTGCCTTTGGACTTCGACATCTTCGCGCCAGCGGCGTCGCGCACCAGAGCGTGAATGTAGACGTCCTTGAACGGCGCTTTGCCCATGAAATGCAGGCCGAGCATCATCATCCGGGCGACCCAGAAGAAGATAATGTCGAAGCCAGTGACGAGCGTCGAGGTCGGATAGAAGCGCGCGAGCTCGCTGGTCTTCTCCGGCCAGCCGAGCGTCGAAAACGACCAAAGGCCGGAAGAAAACCAGGTATCGAGGACGTCCTCGTCTTGTTTCAAAACCATGTCGCGCCCGCGCCGCGCGCGCGCGGCCGCCTGGGCCTGGGCTTCGGTCTCTTCGACGTAGACGTAGCCCTCGTCGTCGTACCACGCCGGAATGCGGTGGCCCCACCAGAGCTGGCGCGAGACGCACCAGGGCTCGATGTTGCGCATCCATTCGTAATAGGTCTTTTCCCAGGATTTCGGCGTGAAGACGGTCTCGCCGCTTTCGACGGCGTGCGTTGCCGCGACCGCGAGCTTCGGCGCATCGACGTACCATTGGTCAGTCAGCCACGGCTCGACCACGACGCCGGATCGGTCTCCGAATGGTTGGGTATGGCGGATCGCATCCTCGCCGCGCCGCAGACCAAGCGCTTCGAGCTCTTCGAGGATCTTTTCGCGCGCAGCGAACCGGTCGAGCCCGCGGAAACGCTCCGGCGCCGGATCGACGAGCCGTGCGCGGCTGTCGAAGATGTTGATCATCGCCAAGCCGTGGCGCTTGCCGACTTTGAAATCGTTGAAGTCGTGGGCGGGCGTGATCTTCACCGCGCCGGTGCCGGCCTCGGGGTCGGCGTAATCGTCGGCGATGATCGGAATGAGGCGGTCCGCGATCGGCAGCCGCACCATCGCGCCGATGAGCCCCTTGTAGCGCTCGTCTTCAGGATGAACCGCAACGGCGACGTCGCCCAGCAGGGTTTCGGGCCGGGTCGTTGCAACGACGATCTCGCCGGACCCATCTTCGAGCGGATAAGCGATCCGCCACATCGTGCCCGCGGCGTCCTGATTGACGACCTCAAGATCGGAAATTGCGGTCTCGAAGTGCGGGTCCCAGTTCACCAGACGCTTGTCTTTGTAGATCAGCCCTTCCCGGTGCAGCTGCACGAACACTTTGCGGACGGCGGTCGATAGCCCCTCGTCCATCGTGAAGCGCTCGCGCGACCAGTCGGCCGAGCAGCCGAGACGTCTGAGCTGATTGAGAATTTGCCCGCCTGACTGGGCCTTCCAGTCCCAAACGCGCTTGACGAATTCGTCGCGCCCGAGCGAACGCCGATCGACGTTGGCGCCGGACTGGGCGAGCTGGCGCTCGACGACCATCTGCGTCGCGATGCCGGCGTGATCGAGACCCGGCTGCCAGAGAACGGCCTTGCCGCGCATGCGTTCGAACCGGACGAGCAGGTCCTGCAGCGTGTTGTTCAGCGCATGCCCGATGTGCAGCGTGCCGGTGACGTTCGGCGGCGGGATGACGATGCAATAGGGCTCAGCGGCCGGATCCGAGGTCGGGCGAAAGGCCCCGGATTTTTCCCATAGCGCATAGAGGCGGCCCTCGGCCGACTTGGGATCGAAATGTGAGTCGAGCATCGTTTCAAAAAAATCGCCCGCCGAAGCGGCGGGCGACTTCTATAGCAAGCGATCGGCCGGACGCGAACCGAGAACGCGCGTCAGCGTGACATGCGGGAAATGCGATCAAGTTCGGCTTCGACCTTGGCTTCGACGATCGAGGGAAGATTAGCGTCGAGCCATTCCTTCATCATCGGTCGCAACAGTTCGCGCACGATGCCCTCAAGCGTCTGGCCAGGCGCGTCGGCGATGCGCAAGCTGCCGGCGAGCCGGGTGAACGAACCCGCAGCGGCGGAAACGGCTTCGCCCGAGATAATCGCGTCTTCGACCGCCTCTTCCAGACCGACCGGCGGCAGCGGCGCGCGCGCCACGGGGCGAGCCGCAGGCTTCGCCTCGACGCGCGGCGGTGGCTCAGCCTTGGGCGGAGGATCGTCCTCAAACACCATCAGATCGTCATCCGGCTGGACAGCCGGCGGCGCGGGCGTTTTCAGAACGAGCGGCTCGGCGGCCCCGGGAGCCGCGCGTTTGCCCGTGTCATCGTCCTCGGAAATAATGCGCCGGATGGAGGCGAGAATCTCCTCCATCGACGGTTCGGCTTGGGAATTCTGTACGGACATCGCCCTCGGACCCGCTTCGACCGTGATGCGCGACTCACCACGCACGCTAAATCTAGCGGTCTAAGGCTGCACCGGTCCAACCTTTAGTGGGTGGCCCGGCTGGGCTGTCCACAGATCAGAATCGGTACAAGACCGCACGGCGATGTTTGTCCGGATTATATAACGGCGCGTTAACGCCAAGGGTTTGCGGCTCGAGTTTGCCCATCGCCTGCTGCAACGCGTGGGCCGCGACATAGGCGTCGCGCTCGGCCCGAGCGACCGAGAGTTGCGCGTTGAGGACTTCCTGCTGGGCGTTGAGGACGTCGAGCGTCGTGCGCAGCCCGACCTGCAGTTCCTGCTCGGTGCCCTCGAGAGCCAGCGCCGCCGCCCGTTGCTGTTCCCGGCTCGCGGCCACGACGCGCTCGGCCGCCTTCACGTCGTTCCAGGCGGCCGTCACATCGCTGATGACCTGACGGCGCACGGCTTCCGTTTGGGCGCGCGCCTGCGCCAGATCCTGCTTGGCCTGGCGGACGGTGGAGCGACGGAAGCCAGCCTCGAAGAGCGGAATGCTGACCTGCGCGGTCGCGGCTGAAACGTCCTGTTCGATGCCGCGCGTCGATTGATCGTTCTGGCGCGCGTAGGAGCCGACTACGGAGATCTGGGGGAGCAGCGTCGAGACTTGGAGGCGCACCGTTTCGCGGGCGATTTTCTCGGCTTGCGCCAGCTGGGCGAGATCCGGATTGGCCGCGATCGCCTGCTCAACCGCCTCGGCGAGGCCAGCGGGCAGCTCCGGGGCCGGCGGCGGCGCCTCAAGCGCTTCCGGCGGCTTGCCGATCACTTCCTGATAGGTCGCCCGCGAGGCTTCGAGCGTCGAGCGGGCGGCGGCGAGGCTCGCTTCGGCCCCGGCGAGGCGAGCCTCGGCCTGGGCGACGTCCGTCAGCGTGATCTCGCCGACTTCAAATCGGTCTTTGGCCGCTTGCAGCTGGCGGGCGAGAACTTCAGCGTTGTTGGCCTGGATCCGCGCTGAGTCTTCGTCGCGGCGCACATCCATGTAGGCCGCGATGGCGCGCAGAAGGACGCCCTGCTCGGTCGCGCGCAAGGCGGCTTGGTTGAGTTCGATCGAGGCCGCCGCGAGACGCGTCTGGGCGATCAGGCGGCCGCCGGTGAACAGGGGTTGCACGGCCTGGACGCCATAGGACGTCGGCTCAAGGCTCGATTTGCTCGCGATGACCCCGCCACCGGTGATCTGCGTGCGCGTTTTAATGGTGCGGTCTGAATAGGAGCCGGTGGCGCTGATGGAGGGCAGAAAGCCGGAACGCGCCTGCACCATGCCCTCATCGGCCGAGCGGGCCTGGGCGCGGGCGGCCGCGAGCGTCGGGTTGGACGTGTAGGTCGAGGTCAGCGCCTGTTGCAGGGTGTCTGCCTGCGCATCGGACGCGGCGAGGCCGCCGACGGGCGCCGCAGCCGCCAAGGCGACGCTCAACCAGTACCGCATCTCAACCCCCTCAAAAATCCGTTCCGCTCAAGTGCATATATGACGTTAAGCGCGAAAGAACGAGCCGCAGCACCTAAACCGCGAACTTTGCGCACCCTTTTTTGGGGCGCGTTAACTTCAAAACGTAAACGCCGGCGGATTTTTGAGGTCAGGCGCGACCGGCGGCGCGGCGTCGAATGCCGTGCGGTAGGCCGCCAGGCCGCCCGCCTTGAGATAAAGACGCGCCGATCCGGCAGCCCCGTTGCGCACGACGACGGCCAGCCGCCCACCTTCGGCCAATTGGTCGAGCCAAGCCTGCGGGACGAACTCAACCCCCGCGCTCACGAGGATGACGTCGTACGGCGCGCGGTCGCGATAGCCGGCCTTCACATCTCCCGATGCGGCGATGACCTGCGACAGTCCACACGCCGAAATCGCAGTCTGGGCGGCGTGCGCGAGCGCGGGATCGGAATCGAGCGTGACGACAGAGGCGCTTCCGATCGACGCCAAAACGGCTGCGCCGTAGCCGGTCGCGCCGCAAATCTCCATGGCGGTCTCGCCTGCCCGTGGGCTGAGAATCTGGATCAGCTTGCCGAGATCGCGCGGACGCAGAAGAAACCGGCCCGGCGCAACCTCGAGCTCCAGGTCGGAATACGCAATGTCGGGAAAGGCCGGCGCGAATCGCTCGCGCGGCAATTGGCGCAGGGCCCCGAGCACCGCCGGATCCGTCACGTCGTTGGGCCGCACTTGGGCCTCGACCATCCAATGGCGCGCGCGTTCGAAATCCATATTCGTTTCACCTCTGCGGCTGGGGCAGCGACGCATTGCATTGCGGCGGCCCCCGCTGGTTGCTATCTCCAGGCCGACACCTCTTCAAGGTCACGTGGCGGAGTGGTGACGCAGCGGACTGCAAATCCGCGTACCCCGGTTCAATTCCGGGCGTGACCTCCAGTGTCCCCAGCGCCATCGTCGGCGCGATAGCCTCCCATTGCGCGTCCGGCCGCAGCAGGCGGCGGCGCTGATTCGCTCGATCAACAGGCCCGCGAGCCCATAAATCGCGCCCGGCTCAGCCTCACGCCCCACATCTTGCGGCCCAAGACTTTGATTAACCGATCTTTAACCAATTAGGGGGATGTTCACCATGTCTTCCCTTGGAGACACCCCACCATACCCAACGCCTTCGGGGGCCCTTCACGGGGCCCCCTTTTTCTTGTTCGCCACGCCAGCCGAGGCATCCTTGCGCGGCGAACCCGGGGGCGAACGACGCGGCATCCGAATATGGCCCTTCCCCGCCGTCGGCGATCCTGCTAGATCGCCGCCTTCGCAACGGCTGTTCCTCGGTAGCTCAGCGGTAGAGCAACCGGCTGTTAACCGGTTGGTCGTAGGTTCGAATCCTACCCGGGGAGCCATTGCCGCGATCGGAATCCCTGATTTCCCGCACTGAATTAGGATCGTCGGGGTCGCCCTCGCGCGCTCTGATGTGTCCTGGCGCCCTCCCTAAGCTCGGTTCCATCGCGATCTCGAAAACGCTCGCAAGGCGACGGTGATCGCCGCGTTTCCTTGGGCCGAATCTCATCCTCGACAGAGCGTTAACTGCGCGGTAGGGACAGGTCGTCGGTCGGTCGCAGGGCGATGCCGGGCCGCGGCGGCGGGGAGACGTTCGATGATGCGCGCGTCGATCTTTGGTCTTGGGGGGCTGCTCGCGCCCATTGCGGCGGGCGCCCAGGGCTATGCAGACCCCCGCGGCTCAGGCCCCATTCTGGCTGCTGTAGCCTGGGTTCAGGGCACGCTGCTGGGCAATGTCGCCACAACCGTCGCCGTCGTCGCGGTAGCCATCGTCGGTTTCATGATGCTGACCGGACGGATGAACTGGCGCCATGGCGCAACGGTGATCATCGGCTGCTTCATCGTGTTCGGCGCGGCGGCGATCGTGGCCGGCATTCAGACCGCCGCGCGGATGGCGGGTTAGCCGTGGCCGGCCTCGCGCGCGATCCCGTATTCCAGGCCCTGACGCGCCCGCAGATGTTCGCCGGCGTCTCGTACAGCTTCTTCGTGCTCAACCTCGTGTGCACGACGGAAATTTTTCTCCTGACCAAGTCGTTCTGGGCCATCCTGGCGGCGCTCGGCCTGCACGCGGTCGGCTATGTCATCTGCCTGCGTGAGCCGCGGCTGGTCGATCTGCTGATCCTGCGCGCCTCGAAATGTCCGCGGGTCAAAAACTACGCCCACTGGCGGTGCAATTCGTACGCACCATGATCGGCGACGACCCTCGGGGGCGAGCGCCTCTATCAGCCCGGGCGCGGCGCGCGCTCGCGCGCCGCGAAGAGCGCGCGGCCGCAAAACTCCCTTACGCGCGTCACCTCGACGAGGCCACGATTGCCTCGCATGACGGACAATTGCATCAGGTCCTGCATGTCCGCGGGCTGGCGTTCGAAACCGCCGATGCCGACGACCTGAATTATCGCAAGCAGATCCGCGACTCGGCATTGCGCGCCGTCGCAGGTTCGCGCCTGGTCATCCATCATCATGTGGTGCGCCGCGAGGTGCGCCCGACGGCGGATGGCGCTTTCGCGACGCCCTTCGCCCGGGCGCTCGACGCCGCCTGGATGCGCCAGCTCGATGCGCGGCGCCTATTCGTCAACGACCTCTATTTCACGATCAGTCGTGCGCCACCCAAAGGTCGGCTTGGCGCGCTCGAGTCTCTGTTCGGTGCGGCGGCCCCGAACGATGCGGTGGGGCGCGCACGTGATCGTCGCGAACTCGACGCCGCGCGCGAAGCCTTCTCCGCCGCCCTCGAGCCCTACGGCGCGCGGCTCCTCACAACGTACGAGGATGCAGGCAGGCTTCGTTCCGAGCCGTTGGAATTTCTCGCCGCGCTCTACAATGGAGATTGGCGCGCGGTTGCCGCCGAGTCCGATGGCCCGGTTTCATTTTCGCTCACAGACCGACGCGTCAGCTTTGGCGTGAATGCACTCGAACTGTCGGGCCCGGAAGGCGCAGCATCAACCTTCGCCGCGATGCTCTCGTTCAAGGAATATCCGCCGTTCACCGAGGCCGGCCAGCTGGATGCGTTGTTGCGCCTGCCGATGGAGATGATCGTCACCCAGAGCTTCGCGCCGGTGGACCGCCAGACCGGACTCGAACGGATCGACCTCGCGCTGCGCCGGCTGCGCGCGGCCGATGACGACGCCTTGTCGCTGCGCCGTCAGTTGAGCGACGCCAAGGACGACCTCGCCGCCGGGCGGCAGACGTTCGGCGAGCACCATTGCTCGATCATGGTCAAAGCCGAAGGCCTCGAAGCGCTCGATCGCTCTGTCGCGGACGCGAGTGCAGCGCTGGCCGAGATCGGCGCGATCGCCGTTCGCGAGGAGACGGCTCTCGAGCCGGCCTTCTGGGCGCAGTTTCCCGGCAACCTGGACTATGCGCCGCGCCGTGCGCTGATTTCGTCGGGGAACTTCGCGGGGCTTGCGAGCGCGCACAATCATCCGCTCGGGCAGGCCGACGGCAATCATTGGGGACCGGCCGTGGCGGTGCTCGAAACCACCGCGGCGACGCCCTATTACTTCAATTTCCATCGTGGCGATCTCGGGAACTTCCTGGTCATCGGACCTTCTGGATCGGGAAAAACCGTCGCGCTCGGCTTCCTTATAGCCCAGGCCGAGAAGTTCAGCCCGAAGCTGTTTTTCTTCGACAAGGATCGCGGCGCGGAAATTCTCCTGCGGGCCATGGGGGCTCGATACGCCGTGCTCCGACCGGGCGGCGACAGCGGCTTTAATCCGTTGCTCCTGGCGGACCAGCCGGCCAACCGCCGGTTCCTGGCGATCTGGGTCACCCGCCTGCTTGCGCCAGCGAACGAGCCGCTCTCGCCCGAAGATCAGGCGCTGATCGCCGACGCGGTGGCCGCCAATTTCGATCAGCGCCCGGAGTTTCGGCGCTTGCGGTATTTCCGGGAATTGCTGGCTGGCGCGCGCCGGCCGAGCGGCGGGGACCTCGCCGCACGCCTGCAGCATTGGGTGCAGGACGGGCCGCACGCCTGGCTGTTCGACAATGCCGAGGACCAGTTCGACGTCGGCGCTCGCGCGCTCGGCTACGACATGACGGCGCTGCTCGACGATCCGATCACGCGGACGCCGGCCATGATGTACCTCTTCCATCGCGTGGAGGAACGGCTCGACGGCGATCCGGCGATCATCGTCGTCGATGAGGGCTGGAAGGCGCTCGACGACGACGTGTTCGTTGCGCGCATCCGCGACTGGGAAAAAACGATCCGGAAGCGCAACGGCATCGTCGGTTTCGCCACTCAAAGCGCTCAGGACGCCCTCGACAGTCGGATCTCTGCGGCGATCATCGAGCAATCGGCCGTCCAGATCTTCCTGCCGAACCCCAAGGCGCGCGAGCAGGATTATCGTCAGGGGCTCGGCCTTACAGCGCATGAGCTTGACCTTGTCCGCGCCCTGCCCGACACCTCCCGCTGCATGCTCGTCAAGTCGGGACGGGAGAGCGTTGTCGTGCGGCTCAATCTCAATGGATTGAACGACATACTCACGGTCCTGTCGGGCCGCGAGCGGACCGTGCGCCTGCTCGACGATCTCCGCGCGGCCCATGGCGACGATCCGGCGGCGTGGCTGCCGCGGCTCTTGGCGGCGGCGCGCTAGCCATGCCCACCTGCCCCGCCGATCCATCACAGGGCCTCATCGAGCGCCTGTTCGGCGTCGTGGACTGCCATATCCGGATTATCGCGCACGATTCTTATCGCGACCTCGTCGGGCCCGGGACGCTGTTCGCGAACGTTTTCACGGTGCTTCTGACCATCTACATCGCGCTGATCGGCTATCAGCTGATGATCGGTCGCGGCGGGCTGCGGCTCGCCCAAATGCCGGTCGAGGCGCTCAAGATCGGCCTCATCCTCGCCTTCACGACCTCCTGGGCGACATACCAGACGCTGGTCTATGATCTGTTCTTCGAAGGGCCGCGCCAGATCCTCGGCGTGCTGCTGAATTCCTCGGGCCAGAATGGGGTCTCCGACCTCTATGTCGGTCTGCAAAGCGTGTACGAGCGCCTGACCGGCGCCGCCGCGGCGTTCGGGGCCCAGGCGAGCCCAAGCGCGAACATTCTGCAAGGCGGGCCAATGCTCGGCTCGGGACTTTTGTGGCTGTCGGCGGTTGCGCTGCTTTTGTCGACGGTGGGCCTCATACTCGCGGCCAAGATCGTGCTGGGGTTCCTGCTGGCGCTCGGCCCGATCTTCGTTGGTCTTTTCTTGTTCGACGCGACGCGCGGCTTTTTCGACGGCTGGCTGCGCGCGGTCGTCGCGTTCGCTTTGGCGCCCTTGGCCGCCAGCCTGTTCGGCGCCGGCCTCGTGCTGATGATCGAGCCGTTCTTGACGGTGGTCGTCGATCTCGCCGCCCAACGGCGGTTCGACATGGGCGCGGTGATCGCGATCGTGCTTGTGGTCGCGGTGTTCGTGCTGGTCATGCTGCAGGTTCTGCGGCTCTCGACGATGGTGGCGAACGGCTATCGCTCGCAGCGGTCTGATCGGAACTCGACCGCGAACGTCGGCCTACGCGAGGCCGCGCTGACGAACGAACGCAATCGCGACGGCGCCGATCGCTCGGGAGCCGCAGTTTCAACCTTGGTTGAGCGCGCCGCCGCGCCGATCGATCGACGCATCGCCGCGGCAGCGGAGAGCGTTGCTGCGCCGGACCGCGATGGATCGCGTCTCGGGCAGAGCTATCGGCGCCTTCCTCGACCTACGCGCCGGCCTGGAGAAACGCCGTGAGCGGGCGCGAGATCGCCCAACGCAGCGACGGCCCGGCTTTGGCGCGGTTCGAACGCGACAACGCCGTCGCCGCCGCCGAGCATGCCGAGGAATTGCTCGACCGCGAAACGCGCTCGCGGCGTTTTGCGTGGATCGTGACGGCTGTCCTGATCGTCGTATGCGCGGCGCAGGCGGCTGCGATCGCCCTCATGCTGCCGCTTAAGGAAATCGTGCCCTACACAATCGTCGTCGACCGTTCGACGGGGTATGTGGAAGCCGCGCGAAGCGTCGAACTCGGCGCTTTGCCGGAGGACGAGGCCGTCAGTCAGGCGCTGCTGGCGCAATACGTCATCGCGCGCGAGACCTTCGACACGGCCGATCTGGCCGCGCGGTACAAGCTGGTCGGCTTATGGTCGAGCGCCCGCGCCCGCACCGATTACGTCGAAGCCTATCGCGCCGACAATCCGCGCAATGTGGTCGCGACGACGCCTCCCGGACTGGTGCGCAGGGTCACGGTGCGCGCTGTTCGGATCACGGACCGCGCGGCTGACCCCAAGCGCGCCATCGTGGACTTCGAGGTCCGCGAAAGCGCGCCCGGCGCAATCGAACGAATGACCCCCTACCGCGCGCAACTTGGGTTCCAATATTCAGGTGCGCCGATGCGCATGGAGGACCGATTGCAGAACCCGCTCGGGTTTGTGGTGGTCGCCTATCGCCGCGACGACCCTGCCCCGATCCCGCCTGCACCTGCACCGAGCGCATTTGCGCCGGCTGTGTCAGAACCGATGGCGGAGGCGCCGATGACCTCGATCGCTCCACCCAGTTCAACGCCGACCCCTCCCGTGCCGCAAACCGAGCCGCAGCCATGATTTCGCGCCTTCTCGCACTCCTCCTGATCGCCGCCGCACCGGGCGTCGCCGTTGCGCAGCCGGCGTCGACGAGCGTCGACAAACGGATCCGCACGGTTCCCTACAGCGAGAACGCCATCGTCACGCTGGTCGGTCGGCTGGGCTTTCAGACGGTGATCGAGTTCGATCCCGCCGAGCGGATCGAGAACGTGTCGATCGGCGACAGCATCGGCTGGCAAGTCACTCCCAATCGCCGCGCGACGCTGCTGTTTCTCAAGCCTGTGGAGGCGAGCGCGACCAACATGACGGTCGTGACAACGCTGCGGCGCTACGTTTTCGATCTCCGTGTGACGGAAAGCGAAAAGCCGACCGATGGCGCGGCGGTCTATGTGCTGCGGTTCAAATATCCGCCGCCGCCGCCGGAGCCGGTCAAAGCAACGCCGCCGCCCCCTCCGCCGCCGCCGCCGCCCGTGCTGAACACGGCCTATAGCCAGAAAGGATCGGCCAAGATCGCGCCGAGCCGCATCTGGGACGACGGTCGGTTCACCTACTTCGAATTCCCAGATCGCGCCGAGCCCCCGGCAGTTGCAGCGATCGGGCCGGATGGGCGCGAGGGCCTCATCAATTTCCGCTTCGAAGGCCGCATCATGGTCGTCGACGTGGTGGCGCCGGCCTTTGTTTTGCGCCACGGCAAGGAGAAGCTGACCGTCGTCAACGACGCGGCCGGCTCAACGAGGATGCCCTGACATGGCCAACGACCATCCGCATTCGCCGTTCTCGCGCCCCAACCTCGACCAGGGCCCGCCGCAAGTGGCGATCCGTCCGCAACCTTGGGCCATTCCTTTGATGGTGGTCGCCGCGCTTGCTCTTGGCGGCGTGGTGTTTTGGCAATTGAGCCAGGGCCGAGAGCGCGCGGCGCAGGAGCGGCTCACTACGCCTTCCCGCGACGCGCCGCGATCGGGGTCTCAGGACCTGCCGCCGCCGGCTGCGCCGGCCGATCCGCCGCCGGTGTTCCAGCCCGAGCCTGTATTTCAGACCCCGCCGGCCGCTTACGTCCCGGATGAGGCGCTGCCGCCGCAAGGCCTCGAGTTGGCGCCGACCGACGCAAGCGCGCGCCTGCGGGCGCCTGCGTTGGTGATTGATCTGAGCGAAGCCGCACCGGCAAACGTGGGCGGAACGCCGTCCGCCGCGCCAGTCATCGGCGCATCGTTGGCGCGCGCCGCTGTCGACGCCGCCGGCGGGCCGCGCGCCAGTGCTGATGATCGCTTTTCGGCCGACATTCGCGGCGATTCCGCGCGATCCAGAGTCGAACGGCTGGCCCATCCCGAGGCGACCGTGGTCGAAGGCACGGTCATGGCGGCCGTACTCGAGACGGCCGTGAACTCCGATCTCCCAGGTCTCGCCCGCGCCATCATCACGCGCGACGTGCCGAGCTTCGACGGCTCGCGCGTTCTGATCCCGCGCGGCTCGCGCGTGATCGGACAATACAAGTCCGGGGTGGCGCTTGGGCAATCGCGGGCGTTCGTGATCTGGAACCGGCTCATCCGGCCAGACGGCGCCTCGGTCGACATCGCCTCGCCCGGGACCGACCAATTGGGCCGCGGCGGGCTTGAGGGGAAGGTCGATCGCCACTTCCTGCAACGGTTCGGCGGTTCGATCCTGTTGTCGTTGATCAGCGCCGGCGCGGCCTCCGCCGCCGATGGCGACACGCGCGTAATCATCGCCGGCGCGCGCAGCGGCGCGGACGCCGCCGCCATTGCGCTGCAGAAGGAAATCGACCTTCCGCCGACGATCCGCGTCCAGCAAGGCGCGCCGATCCGCATCATCGTTGCGCGCGATCTCGACTTTTCAGGCCTTGGTCAGCAGCCTTGAGCGGCGCCGGCGTCTATCTGCGGACTTATCTTGCGGCGTTCGAGCCGCTCCTTGCGCGGCCAGACGTGACCGACATTCTCGTCAATCGGCCGGGCGAGGTCTGGATCGAGACGGCGCTTGACGGCATGACGCGGCTCGTCGCGCCTGAAGTCACGGAAACCATGCTGAGCCGGCTCGCCCAGCAAATCGCGGCAGCCTCCCATCAAGGCGTCAATCGCGAACAGCCCCTGCTCGCCGCAACCCTGCCCGGCGGCGCCCGGGTGCAGGTGATCGCGCCGCCCGCGACGCGCGGTCCCATGGCGCTCGCCATCCGCAAGCACGTCGTGCACGATCTCACGCTGGCGAGCCTCGCGGCCGAGGGCGCGTTCTCCGCCGTCGCGCGCGCCGATCTCGCCGTTGCGCGCAGCGTCGACCCTGCCATTTCAGCCTTGCTCGACGCCGGCCGTCACCAGGACTTTTTCGCCGCGGCTGTCCGCTCAAAACTGACGATCCTGATCAGTGGCGGCACGGGGACCGGCAAAACTACATTCCTGAACGCCCTCCTCAAAGAGGTGCCCATCGAGGAGCGGCTGATCGTCATCGAGGATACGCCCGAGGTGCGGCTCGAGCAGCCGAATGCCGTCGGCCTCGTCGCCGTCAAAGGCGAGCTCGGCGAAGCGCGCGTCGACGTGGATTCCTTGATGCAAGCCGCGCTGCGCATGCGCCCGGACCGTCTTCTGGTGGGAGAGGTGCGCGGCGCCGAGGCCTTCACGTTCTTGCGCGCCATCAACACGGGCCATCCTGGCTCGATCACCACGATCCATGCCGACAGCCCGAGGGGCGCTCTGGAGCAACTCGCGTTCATGGCGTTGCAGGCGGGCGTTGCGTTGTCGCGCAGTGAAATCATCGCCTATGCGCGCGAAACGATCGATGTGATCGTCCAACTTGGCCGCCAGGGCGGACGCCGGGTCGTCTCGGCGGTCGCCCTCACCCGCGACGTCGCCCTTTAGGCCATGCGCATCGGCAAGGCCGCGGCTCTAACCGAGGAAGCCGAGGTTTCGCTGGGCGAAATTGGCGAGGTTCGGGAAGATCGTCGTCAACTGCGCATCGGGCACGCCGAACCAACGTCCGAGCGTGGCGGCCATCTGATAGACCGATGTGGTCGGGATCATGATGTTGCCGCTCATGTTGGGATTGGCGAACCCCGCGCGGTCGACGCCGACCGTCGGGAACTGGCCGTACATGTCGCCGCCGCGGACCGCGCCGCCCATGATGAGGTGGTGCCCGCCCCAGGCGTGATCTGTGCCGTCGCCGTTCGTCGTGAAGGT
>JBMOIB010000030.1:0-29194 GCA_049317545.1 Caulobacterales bacterium
AGAGCTCCTTAAGGTTACCCGGTCAAAGTTGATCCGTCGGCGCAAAATGCGCCGGGCCCGGACCGAATGTCTGGGGATCATCCGAGAACGGAGTAGTCCCATGGTTAGCGTGAACACCAATTATGGCGCCCTTGTTGCGCTGCAGTCCCTCAAGGCGACGCAAACCGACCTGTCGGTAGTGCAGGATCGCATCAACACCGGCCTCAAGGTCAATTCCGCGCGCGACAATGGCGCGGTCTACTCGATCGCTCAGGATCAGCGCTCGCGTCTTGCCTCGCAAAGCGTGCTGCGCGACGCGATGGACCGCGTTTCGGCGACGATCGACGTCGGCCTCTCGGCCGCCGAAGGCGTGCAGAACGTCCTTCTGCAGATGAAGGACAAGGCGCTCGCGGCATCCGCCCCAGGCCTCTCGACCACGCAGATCGCCGCCTACAACAACGATTTCGTCGCCCTGCGCGATTCGATCGATCCGCTGGTCAACGCCGCCCAGCTGAACGGCCAGAACCTGATTAATGACTCCGCCGCGTCTCTGTCGGTGAAGGTCAACGACCTGGCGCTCGGCACGGTCATCACCGTCACCGGCCAAGGCCTGACGACGGCCTCGCTCAGCATCAACACGCTGACGTTCGCCACGGCGACGGAAGCCTCGACGGCCGTCGGCTCGATCGCCGGCGCGATTTCGTCGATCAACACGTCGCTCGCTTCGCTTGGCTCCAAGGCCACTGCGATCGACTCGATCAAGAAGTTCAGCTCGCGGCTGTCGGACTCGGTTGAAAAGGGCCTCGGCGTTCTCGTCGACGCTGACCTCGCGCGTGAATCCGCCCGCCTGCAGTCCCTGCAGGTGAAGCAGCAGCTCGGCGCGCAGGCGCTGTCGATCGCCAACCAGGCGCCGCAGCTCGTCCTGTCCCTGTTCCGTTAATCTTCGGCGACGTCGAAAGCTCAATTTCGACGAGGGGGCGGCGCGCGCGCGTCGCCCCTTTTCGTTTTCTCGCGGCAAGAATTGCCGGTTGTCCGGCGCCAATTGCCGGGAGCGGCGCGCGCATGCCGTTCGCGTTAACGGGCATGCCTTGTCGGCAAAGGGTTTTTCCGCGGTAACCTTAACGCGCCGGTTGGCGCCCTTCTTGAAGACTGACCCTCAGCGACGGAACCGACCAGGTTCAGACCTGCGACAGGGATACGACGATGGTCAGTGTGAACACCAATTACGGCGCGCTTGTCGCATTGCAGAATTTGACGGCGACGCAGAACGATCTCTCGGTAGTCCAGAACCGGATCAACACCGGCCTCAAGGTCGCGACCGCGAAAGAGGACGGCGCCGTCTTCGCCATCGCCCAGGATCAGCGCGGCCGATTGAGCGCGCAGCAGATTCTGCGCGACGCCATGGACCGCGCCTTGTCGGCGATCGACGTCGGATTGTCGGCCGCGGATGCGGTGCAAAACATCCTGATGCAGATGAAGGACAAGTCGCTGGCCGCCTCGGCGCCTGGCCTGTCGACGTCGCAGATCGCTTCCTACAATGCCGACTTCATCGCCCTGCGCGAAGCCATCGATCCGCTGGTCAACGCCGCCCAGCTGAACGGCCAGAACCTGATCAACGATTCAACCGGCTCGATGCAGGTGAAGGTCAACGACATCAACCTGTCGACAGTGATTACGATCACCGGCCAGGGTCTGACGATCGCCTCGCTGGGCATCAACGCGCTGACCTTCACGAACGCCGCGGAAGCCTCGACTGCCGTCAGCACGCTGGTCGGCGTGCTGTCGACGATGAACGGATCGCTCGCCTCGCTCGCCGGCAAGTCGAAGGCGCTGCAGGCGATGAAGGACTTCAATTCCAAGATGAGCGACGTGACCGAGAAGGGCGTCGGCATCCTGATCGACGCCGATCTCGCCCGCGAATCGGCGCGATTGCAATCCTTGCAGGTCAAACAGCAATTGGGCGCGCAGGCGCTGTCGATCGCCAATCAGCAGCCGCAGATCCTGCTGTCGTTCTTCCGGGGCGGGTAGGACGCGGGCGCCGCCCCGCGGCCTGCCAGAAGCGCGAAAAGCGGCCCGGGGGACCGGGCCGCTTTTTCATTTCATGAGGCCGGCTTCGGCGAGGTTGTCAGGCCGCGAGTGAAATGCCGAGCAGGCTCTGCAGCGCCCGCGCATCGAGGCGCTCGCCGTTGCGGTCGCTGGAATAGACGAAGCCTTCCGGCACCGGTGCGCCGCCGCGGGCAATGAAATGCGCGCGCAGATCAGGATCGTCCGACGGCAGGATCACGAAGCGGTCATTGAGATCGAGCGTCGAACGCGCCTCGTCCTCGGGCACCATCACTTCGTGCAGCTTCTCGCCCGGCCGGATGCCGATGATCCGCTGCGGCAGATGCGGCGCGATGCAGCGCGCCAGGTCGACGGTTCGCATCGATGGGATTTTCGGCACGAACACTTCGCCGCCGCGCGACAGAGCAAGGCTCGACAGAACGAAATCCACGCCCTGATCGAGGGTGATCCAGAACCGCGTCATGCGGTCGTCGGTGATCGGCAGCTCCGCCGCGCCTTCCGCGGCGAGCCGCTGGAAGAACGGCACGACGCTGCCGCGCGAGCCGACGACGTTCCCGTAGCGGACGACGCAGAAGCATGTCCCGTCTGCGCCCGCCATGTTGCCGGCGGCGATGAAAATCTTGTCGGAGGCGAGCTTAGAGGCGCCGTAGAGATTGACCGGATTTGCGGCCTTGTCCGTCGACAACGCCACCACCTGCTTGACGCCGCGCCGCAGCGCGGCCGTAACCACGTTCTGCGCGCCGATCACGTTCGTCTGGATGCATTCGAACGGATTGTATTCGGCGATCGGCACATGCTTGAGGGCGGCGGCGTGCACGACGTAGTCGACGTCGCGCATCGCCATCTCGAGCCTGGCTGCGTCGCGCACGTCGCCGATGAAGAAGCGCATGAACGGATATTTCGACGGCGGGAAGGCCATCTGCATGTCGTATTGCTTGAGCTCGTCGCGCGAGAAGATGATGAGCTTCTTGGGCGTGTACCGGGCCGCGACTCGGCGCACGAAATGCTGGCCGAAGGAGCCCGTGCCGCCTGTGACCATGATCACCTTGCCGTCGAGATCGGGCTGCGGATCCTGGAACGAGCGGTGTTCGAACAGGCGCGTCAAATCGTCGGCGAGCGTCATGGGAAGCCTCCAGCCTCACAAAGTGCGCCGCGATGGTTAATCGAGCGTCAAGGACCGATGCTGCGGGGCGCCGCCTCGTGCTGCGCGCCGACGCTGGCGGCGCGCGCGGCTCCGGTCATGTCATGCGCTGCCTGGCGCTCGCGGAGGCCTGGCGCGCCGCCGGGGGAGAGGCGCTGCTAGCGTCCGCTGAGCTGCCAGAGCCGCTGGAGGCGCGCGCGCGCGGGCTCGGCGTCGATGTCCGGCGGATCGCGGCGGCTTCGGGATCGAATGCCGATGCGGACTGCGCGCGGGCGCTGGCGGTCGGTGCGGCTGCGCTGGTCGTCGACGGATACGGCTTCGGGCCTGAGTATTACGACCTGATCGCCGGACCCGCGCCGGTGCTCGCGATCGACGATGCCGGCGCCGCGCCGCGCTATGCCGCGCGCTGGATCCTCAATCAGAACGCGCACGCTGCGTCGACGCTCTACGCCGCCAAGGCGCCCGGCGCTGAGCTGCTGCTCGGCGGGGCCTACGCTCTGCTTCGCGGCGAGTTCAGCGAGCTTGCGGCGGATGGACCGCGCGCCGGCCTGTTCGCGACGTTCGGCGGCGTCGATCCGCACGGAGCGAGCTTCAGGTTCCTCGATGCGCTTGCGCATGCGCCGGCGGGGCTCGACGCGCACCTCGCCATCGGTCCGGCCAATCCGCGGGCGGAGGAGCTGGCGGTGCGGGCGGTCGATGCGGGGGCGGTCCCGCTGCGCAGTCCGTCCGACATGGCCGCTCGCCTCAACGGCGCCGCCCTCGTGGTCACGGCGGGCGGTTCGACGCTGTGGGAGGGCTGCGCGGCCGGCGCGCCAATGCTCGTGATGTCCGTCATTCCGGAAGAGGCGATGAGCGCGTCGGCGCTCGCCGCGCGCGGCGGCTGCCGCTATGTCGGTCCGCTCGACAGCCTGGACGCGCGGCGCCTTGCCGACGAGATGGCGGACCTTTGGCAGGACGCACCCGCAAGGGCGACGCTCGGCGCGGCTGCGCGAACAGTCGTCGACGGTGAGGGCGCGGCGCGCGTCGCCGCCGCGATCCTGGGTGCGGAAACGGGCCGTTAACCACGTTGCGTCGAAAATGCGCGCTCAATCGAGACGAGGAGCGCGTGCTGATGCTGCGCTATTGCGTGCGGTGCGTGATGCCGCACACCAAACCGGATCTGCGCATGGACGCCGAGGGCGTGTGCAGCGCCTGCCGGAGTTTCGAGGCGCGCAAGGAGGTCGATTGGACCGCGCGCCGCGCCGAGCTTGACGCCGTACTCGATCGCTACCGCGTCCGCGACGGTCGCCACTGGGATTGCATCGTGCCGGTCAGCGGCGGCAAGGATTCGACCTATCAGGTCGTGCGCATGCTGCAGCTTGGCATGAACCCGTTGTGCGTGACCGCCACGACCTGCGATCTTTCCGCGATCGGGCGGCGCAACATCGAGAACCTCAAGAAGCTCGGCGTTGACTACGTCGAGTTCTCGCCGAATCCGC
This sequence comes from Caulobacterales bacterium, assembly GCA_049317545.1. Classification (GTDB taxonomy): domain Bacteria; phylum Pseudomonadota; class Alphaproteobacteria; order Caulobacterales; family Aquidulcibacteraceae; genus REEB506. Next base: position 4,663 of record JBMOIB010000030.1, read on the forward strand.
TCGTGCGCGCCAAGCTCAACCGCATCGGCCTGATGCAGGTCGGCGACATTTCGTGGCCCGAGCATGTGGCGATCTTCACGATCCCCGTGCGCGCCGCGGTGCAGTTCGGCGTGCCGCTGATCGTATGGGGCGAAAACAGCCAGAACGAATATGGCGGACCCGCCGCCGCGGCGCAGAACAATGTGCTGACGCGTCGTTGGCTGGAGGAATTCGGGGGTCTCTTGGGCCTGCGCGTCTCCGACCTTGAGGGGCTCGAAGGCCTGCGCGCCCGCGATCTCGTGCCTTATCATTATCCGACCGACGAGGATCTCGCGCGCGTCGGCGTCACCGGCATTTTCCTCGGCCACTATCTGCCGTGGGACGGATACTCCAATGCGCTTCTCGCGCAGGCCCATGGGTTCGAGACCTACCATTCCGTCGTCGAAGGCTCGATCGTCAATTACGAGAATCTCGACAATTGCCAGACCGGCATCCACGATTATTTCAAGTTCCTCAAGTTCGGGTTCGGGCGCGCCACCGACATCGCCTGCCTGCACGTGCGCCGGGGCCGCATCACACGCGACGACGGGATCGAACTGGTCGCGCGCCACGACGGCAAGTTCCCCTGGACCTACCTCGGCAAGCCGATCGAAGAGATCCTCGCGCCGCTCGAACTGAGCGTCGCCGATTTCACCGCGATCTGCGACCGCTTCACCAACAAGCGCATCTTCAAGCTCGATCGCGACGGCAAGCTCGTGAAGACCGCGCGGGGCGATCTCGTCAGGCTCAACGCGGACAATCTCGCGGCGGCGGCGTGAACGTCTCCGTCATCCGCACCGGCCTGAGCAATCTCGGCTCGATGGTGCGCGCGCTCGAGGAGTGCGGCGCGCGCGTCGCGGTCGCGCAGACGGCGCGCGACGTCGAGGCCGCCGATCGGATCGTCTTGCCCGGCGTCGGCGCCTTTCCAGAAGCGATGGCGCGCCTTGAGCGCGATGGCATGGCCGACGCCGTGCGCGCGCATGCCGCGCGTGGCCGACCGGTGCTTGGCGTGTGCCTCGGCATGCAATTGCTCGGCGAAGAAGGCGAGGAAATGGGCGGCGCGCCGGGGCTCGGGTTGATCCCGGGGCGGATCGTCGCGCTCGCGGCCGGGGAGGGCGAGCGACTGCCGCACATGGGCTGGAACGAGGTCAATCCGCGCGCCCGCTGCACGCTGCTGCGCGACGTCCCGGACGGCGCCGATTTTTACTTCGTGCATTCCTTCCATTTCGACGCAGCGGACCAGGACGACGTCGCCGCGACCACGCCCTATTGCGGCGGCTTCGCCTCGATCGTCGCGCGTGGCGCGGTGTTTGGAACCCAGTTCCATCCCGAGAAGAGCGCGCGCGCCGGCGCGCGGCTGCTCGCCAACTTTCTGGCCGCCTGATGCTCAAGACGCGCGTCATCCCCGTCCTCCTGATGCGCGACGGCGCCCTTGTGAAGGGCGTCGGGTTCGAATCCTGGCGCGGCGTGGGCGGCGCCATGCAGGGCGTGAAGGTGTTCAACGCGCGCGATGTGGACGAACTCGTTTTGCTCGACATCGGCGCGACGCCGCAGGGGGCCGAGCCTGACTGGACGACGCTTGCCGATCTGACGCGCGAGTGCTTCGTACCGTTGACGGTCGGCGGCGGCGTGCGCTCGCTCGCACATTTCGAGCGTTTGCTTGAGATCGGCGCGGACAAGGTTGCGCTCAACACCTCTGCGCATGAGACGCCTGCGCTGATCGCGGACGCCGCGCGTCTGTTCGGCGTGCAATGCGTGACGGTCTCGATTGATGTGCGCCGCGACGCGGAGGGGCGTGCCTGGTGCGCGTCGCGGTGCGGCGAGGAGGTGCGCGCGCAGGCGCCGGCCGATTGGGCCCGTGAGGTCGAAGCGCGCGGCGCCGGCGAAATTCTTCTGACGCGCGTGGAATTCGACGGCGCGATGACCGGCTATGACCTCGACATCGTGCGCGACGTCGCCGCCGCAGTGAAGATCCCTGTCGTCGCCGCGGGCGGCGCGGGCCGCTATGAGCACATGCTGGAGGCCTTGCAGGCCGGCGCATCCGCGGTCGCGGCCGGCGCCATGTTCCAGTTCACGCAGGCGACGCCGGCCGAAGCGAAAGCGTTTCTTGCAAGCCGCGGCGTACGCGTGCGGCGCGGCCTCGCGGCGGCGTCCCGTGGGATCTGAACGCCTCACCGTTCGCGCCGCGGCGCTCGAGGATTGCGAAGCGATCTGGGGCTGGCGCAATCACGAGGCGGTTCGTGCGGCGTCGTTCGATCAGGGCGCGATCGCCTTGGAGGATCACGCGCGCTGGTATCGCGCCGCGCTCGCCGACCCTGATCGGGCGCTGCTCGTGGCGGAATTGGACGCCGTCCCCGCGGCCTGCGTGCGGTTCGACAGGACGACGCATGGCGCAAGGGTTTCGATTTTCGCCGATCCCGCGCGGATCGGCTGCGGGATCGGGACGCCGGCCTTGCGCGCCGCGGAGGGCTGGCTGCGCGACGCCTGGCCGGACGTGGAAAACATCGTGGCTGAGATCCGCAAGGAAAACGTGCGATCCCGCCGCGCCTTTGAGAAAGCGGGCTATTGCGGCGCGGATGGGCATTTCGTCCGCAGGCTGAAGGAGGAGGGCATGTCCCAGTCGATCTCGATCGCCGGCCGCCGCATCGGCCCGGACGAAAAGCCCTACGTGATCGCCGAATTGTCCGGCAACCACATGGGGCGGCTCGACCTCGCGATTGCGCTGCTGGAGGAGGCCGCCCGCCGCGGCGCCGACGCCGTCAAGCTGCAGACCTACACGCCCGACACCATCACCATCGCCCACGACGGCCCGGGCTTCACCGTCAAGGGCGGGTTATGGGATGGGCGCACGCTGCACGATCTTTACGCCGAAGCGCACACGCCGTTCGAATGGCACGCGCCTCTGTTCGCGCGCGCCCGCGAAATCGGCGTTGCGATCTTCTCAAGTCCGTTCGATCCGACAGCCGTCGATCTCCTCGAGAGTCTGGACGCGCCGGCCTACAAGGTGGCCTCCTTCGAACTCGTCGATCTGCCGCTCGTTGCGCGCATCGCACGCACCGGCAAGCCGATGATCATGTCGACCGGGATGGCGTCGAGCCAGGACATCGCCGACGCCGTGGCGACCGCGCGCGACAATGGCGCGCGCGAGATCGTTCTGCTGCATTGCGTTTCGAGCTATCCGGCGCGGTTCGAGCAGGCCAATCTGCGCACGATCCCCGACATGGCGGCGCGCTACGGATGTCTCGTCGGCCTTTCGGACCATACGCCGGGAACCGCGGCGGCTGTGACGGCGATCGCGCTGGGCGCCTGCGTCATTGAAAAGCACGTCACCATGCGGCGGGCCGACGGCGGCGTCGATTCGGCGTTTTCCCTGGAGCCGGAGGAATTGCAGCGCCTCAAGGAGGATTGCGACAACGCGCACGCCGCGCTTGGTCGCGCGACCTTCGAGCGCAGCGCCGAGGAGCGCGCCAATATGCAGTTCCGGCGCTCGCTCTACGTGACGGCGGCGGCGGCGGCGGGGGAGGTGCTGACCGGCGCGCACGTGCGCTCGATCCGGCCTGGCTATGGTCTCCCTCCGCGCCATCTTCCCGAAGTGCTTGGGCGGCGCGCCAAGCGCGACCTCGCCTATGGCGAGCCGCTCGCCTGGGACATGCTGGACTAGGCTGTGATCGCTGCAGCCAGGGCGTCGACGACGCGGTCGACGTCGTGGGCGTCCATGTCCGGAAACAGCGGCAGGGACAAGCAACGCGCATAGAAATGCTCGGCGCCCGGAAGGTCGAGCGCGCCGTAGCGGTCGCGGTAATAGGTCTGGCGATGGACAGGGACGTAATGCACCTGCGTTCCGACGCCGGCCTGCTTCAAGCGCTCCATCACGATGCGGCGCGGGACGCCGAGCGCGGCGAAATCGATGCGTGCGACCATCAAGTGCCAACCGGGGCGCTGACCTGGCGCGGCCTCGAGGGCGCTGACGTGCGGCGAAAGCGAGGTGAGACGCGCCTGGTAGCGCGCCACGAGAGCGGCGCGGCGATCGAGGAAAAGGTCGAGCTTGGCGAGTTGGGAGAGGCCGAGCGCGCTCTGGATGTCGGTGAGGCGATAATTGAAGCCGAGCGCCGGCATTTCGTAGGCCCAGGGCGCCGGGCCGCCGTCGACGTCGCAACCGAGCACGGGCTGTGCGAAGGCGTCGAGGTTGCGCTCCATGCCATGGCTGCGCAGGCGCGCGAGGCGTGCGGCGATCGCAGCGTCGCGCGTCGCAATCATGCCGCCTTCGCCGCAGGCGATGGTTTTCACCGGGTGGAACGAGAAGCACGCCATCGCCGTTTCGATGCAGGCTCCGGCGGCTTGGCCGCGCGCGTCGCGCGAACCGAGCGCATGGCAGGAATCCTCGATGAGGACAGCGCCCACTTCGCCCGCAACGGCGCGCAACCCCGACAAATCGGCCATCGGGCCCGCGTAGTGCACCGGCAGGATCGCGCGCACGCGGCGGCCGCCGGCGCGGGCGATGGCGGCGCGCGCGGTTTCCGGCGTGAGCAGCGCAGTGTCGGGATCGACGTCGGCGAACACCACCTCGCCGCCGGCGAAGCGCACGGCATTGGCGGTCGCGAGGAACGTCAAGGTGGGGACGATGCAGACGTCGCCCGGCTGCAGGTCGAGCGTGAGCAAGGCCAGATGCAGCGCCGCCGTGCCGTTGGCGACGGCCACCGCGTGCGGCGCCCCGATCCGGGCGGCGAACGCCTCCTCAAAGGCCGCGACGCGCGGCCCCGTGGTGAGCATGTCGGCCCGCAATGCGTCGACGACGGCGGCGATGTCGTCCTCGCCAATGCTTTGGCGGCCATAGGGAAGGAAGGTGAGGGGGACCGCATCCGCGCGGTGGGCGCCAGCGCGCATCGTCGCTCCTAAAGCCGAATCACCCGCAGGATCGCCGCTGCGGCGTTGCGAATCGCTTAAGAGATTTGCGCGCGAAACCCGCGGAGATGCCCATGACCATCCAGCTCGACACGTGGCGCGGCGCGTTCGGCGACGCCTATGTGGACCGCAACCAGGCCGACGATGACGCGCTCGGGGCGCGTACGCGGATGTGGGCGCGCATGCTCGAGCGGCTGGGCCCGCTCGGCCCGGTGCTGGAGGTCGGCGCCAATATCGGGCTCAACCTGCGCGCCTTGCAGCGTCTGGGTGTGCGCGACCTGACGGCGGTTGAGCCCAACGCCAAGGCGCGCGCGACGCTCGCCGCCGACGGCGTGCTGCCGGCCGAGCGCGTCCATGACGCCTTCGGCGCGGGTCTGCCGTTTTCGGACGGCGCCTTCGATCTGGTGTTCACCTCGGGCGTTCTTATCCACGTGCCGCCGGCCGATCTGGAGGCCACGATGCGCGAGATCGTGCGCACGTCGCGGCGCTATGTGGCGTGCGCGGAGTATTTCTCGGTCGAGCCGCAGGAAAAGCGCTATCGCGGCGCGGAAGGGCTTTTGTTCACGCGCGATTTCGGCGGCGCCTATCTGGATCTCGAGCCGCGGCTCGAACTCGTCGACTACGGCTTCTTCTGGCGCCGCGCGACCGGTCTCGACGACCTCACATGGCAGGTGTTCGCGAAGCGCTGAGGCGGGTCCGGTCTTTCGGCCAAAGCTTTTCGTCCGCGCCGGCGGCGGCGAGCGTCGTTAGCCGCGCCTCGTCGACGCGCATGGCGTTGATCGCCATGAGGTCCTTTCGGCCGGCGCACACCGCTGCAAGGTTTTCCCAGCCGTTCGTCAGGTGGTGGGCGGTGATCTTCGCGAGCGCCTGCGCAAATGCGATGTCCTCGGGCCAATCGAGCGTCCAGCGCAACCGCTCCACGCCGCCGCCGGGGCCGACGAGTCGCGCGCGCCGCCATTTCGGGTTGCGGCGGAAATCCGTCGTCACATGCTCGCGCGCGTCCGCGGACGAGGCGTCGCGCTCGGCGGCGAACAGGGCGTCAGCTGTAAAGGCTTCGCAATCCAGACCGTGTGGGAAGCCGGCGGGCGCATTATTGCACGCGTAGTGTGCGCGGGCGTCAGCGCGCAGCGCCAAGGTCGACGCGCACAGCGCGGGATCGATGAAGGGGCAATCGGACGTAACGCGCAGGATGGTATCGGCGCCGACGGCGCGCGCAGCGGCTGCGTAGCGGGCCAGAACATCGGTTTGGGAGCCGCGCGTGACGACGGCGCCGGCGCGCTTGGCTTCCTCGGCGACGACGTCGGACGCGCCGTCGCGCGCCACAGCGCACACCACGACGTCGACGCCCTCGATCCGCGCGCAACGCGCGAGGACATGGGCGAGGGCCGTACGGCCGGCGAGGTCCGTCAGCACCTTGCCGGGGGCTCTCGTGGAGGCGAAGCGCGCCTGAATGATTGCTGCGGTGGTCATTTTGAGCACCGTAGAGGCGGATGCTTAACGGAGCGTTCACCCAAATCGAAGGGATGGTAGCGGTCCGCACTGGGACCCGGAGATCGGACGCATGAGCCGCAAGTCGCGCCTGATGGACATCGAGCCGATTCTCGGCGCCGCGCCGCATTCCGCGCCGGCGCTCAATGAAGTCACGCGCAGCGCCTACGACGACGTGCGCAAGCAGATCATGAGCGAGTCGCGCGACGAGGCGCAGGCGGCGCGCAAGACCAAGAAGGCGCTGCGGCTAGTTGATTCTGGCCGCGCCGCCGATGGCGTGCGCATGGCCGTCTCCGCGCTCGACGACGATCCGGAATGCCTGCCGGCCTACATGGTGGCGGGTGCGGGGCTCGATCAGCTCGGGTTGTTGCTGCCGGCGCTGACGTTCATGGAAGAGGCGTTGCGGATCGCGCCCACCAATCCGCTCATTCCCACGGTGCTCGCCGACATCGCCAAGCGCAACGGCGATCTCGAAGCGGCTGAAAAGCTCGCGCGCATTGCAAGTCAGGTGGATCCCCTCAATTGGCGGACGGCGGCGACGCTGGCGCTCATCGTGCGCGACAAGGCGCGGTTCGACGAGGCGATCGAGATCCTCCGCAGTCAGATCATGATGTTCCCGACCGAGCCGCTCCTGTGGAACGCGCTCTCGGCCGTGATGGTCGATTTCGGCGACACCGACAACGCCAAGATCTTCGCGTACGAGGCGCTGCGACTGAATCCGAACCACCTCGAAGCCTTCCACAACCTCGGCGTCGCCTTGATCGACGAGGGCGAGTTCGCCGAGGCCTACGAGTGCTTCATGAAGGCGGTGAACGTGCGCGCCGGCCTTTCCCAGAAGAGCAACAGCGGCATTTCGCGTGCTCACTCCCTGCTCGGCTGCGGACGCCTTTCGGAGGGTTGGCCTGCGTACGACATCCGCATCGGCGAAGGCGTCGGCCTCATCGAGTTCCAAACGGGCAAGCCGCGCTGGGACGGGACGAGCCTCGCCGGCAAGCGCCTGCTTGGGATCGGGGAGCAGGGGCTCGGCGACGAAATCATGTTCCTCTCGGCGGCGGCAGAGACATTGGAGGCGCTCGGCCCTGATGGCGAACTCGCGATCGCCTGCGAGCCCCGCCTCGTGGGCCTTGTCGAGCGTTCGTTTGGCGTGAAGGCGTATCCGCACTTGACGTTCAAGGGACGCGGGCGTCCTGCGCGCGCGGTGCCGGGCGTCGACTGGGATGAGTTCGACCTCTGGGCGCCGCTCGGCGACATGTCGCGCTACCTGCGTCCGACGATCGAAACGTTCCAGCGCAACAAGCCCTTCCTGAAGGCCGATCCGGAGCGCGCGGCGGGGTTCCAGTCGCAGCGCGCGGCGTGGGGCGACGACCTCGTCGTCGGTATCGCCTGGCGAAGCTTGCTGATGTCGTTCCAGCGTCAGCGCTACTTCGCCGACATCGAGGATTGGGCGCCAGTTCTCACCACGCCCGGTGTGACGTTCGTTTCTCTGCAGCCGGGCGACACCGCGGCGGAGGAGGAGCGTCTCGCCGCGCGGTTCGGCGTCAGCCTGAAGCGGTTCGACGACCTCGACGTTTTCGCCGATCTTGATGGGATCGCTGCGGCTGCGACCGCGCTCGATCTCGTCATCGCGCCGATGAACGCGTCGTCAAACCTCGCCGCCGGCGTCGGCGCGAACGTCTGGTTCACGGCTGGCCACAAGGACTGGTCGATGCTCGGCGTCGAGGCGATCCCTTGGTATCCGTGGACGAAGCTTTTCCTCGCGCAACGACGCGGCGATTGGACCGAGCTCTATCAGCGCGTCGGCGTAGCGCTCGGCGAATTTGCCGCGGCGCGTTAAGGTTTCATTTACCCTTCGTTAACCTGAATGGAGAAAGAATGAACGCGCGGGCGTGCGGCCCCGTGCGGAGCAGAAGCTATGGTCACCCAGGTCAATTCCTCGTCGCTCGCCGCGACATCGCAAGCCCCTGGGAACGTCACCGTTGGTCTCGAGAGCGCTGCGCGCGCCCGGCCGGCGCCGAACGATGCGCCGCCGCCGCGTGATGCATTGGCGAATGTCGATCGCGGGCTCGCATTGTCGTCGATGCAGGAAGGTCTGGCCAATGCCGCGACCGCGCTCGACGTCGCTTTGCGGTTCGGCAAACAGGCCTTCGCGGAACTCACCACGGGCGAGGCGCGCTCGCCGGCGCAGTTGGCCGATTTCGCCGCGCAATTGCGCGCCGCCGACGCCTTGAGCGGCGGACTCTTGACGGGCGGATCGCTGAATGTGCGCACGAGCCCCGAAGGCGGAACGGTCGAAATCGAGGGCGTCGATGTGCGTGCGCTCGGCGCCGACGCCGAGAGCGTCAAGACGCTCAGTGCGGCGCTCGCCCGCTTCGCTTCGGCCGCCGACAAACTCACTGCGCATGCGCGCCTGGCGGCAACTACGCTGAACGGTCTGCAGGGCGTCTCCACCGATCTCGACGCCGATCAGGCGCGGCTGACGGCGCTCGACGCCGCCCAGGGCCTGCGCGGCGTCAGCCCGGCGATCGCCAACGCGTCGCCGCTGTCGCTGCTCGCCTTCTTCCAGTCCTGAACGATTAGTCGCGCCGGCCGCGATTGGCTTTGATGCGGTAGGTCGCGTCGAGATCGTCGCCGTCGGCGCCGAGGTTCGGGGGCGGGGTTCTTTGCGTCCTGGCTTCGCGCAGCGCGCGTGCGATGCCCGCCAAACCGGCGAGCGTGATCACCAGCAAGGCCGTCGCAAAGCCGGCGAGCGCGATCCAATCGCGGCTCGTCAGGCGCCATGTGCCGGCAGCAGCGTCGATCAAATCCTTCGGGTTGCCGCGCTTGGCCACCGCGACGCTGATTTCTCCGGCGGCGAGCGCCACCAGGCGCAGGCGGGCGACGTCGTTGGCGGATTCGGCGAGATCGAGAAGGCGTACGGCGCCGGTCGGCGATGCGGCGCCGAGAATATCGGCGAGATCGCTCAAGCCGGCGCGAAGCGTTGCATAACCGCGTTCATCGACGCGTCGGCGCACGGCTTCGATGAGCGCCGTTTCAAAGCTTTCTCCGGCGCCGGGCTGTGAGGCCTCGGCGATAGCGACGCTCAAGGGGCCGCCCGGCAAGGCTTGGCCAAGGAGGTGACGGTAGTAGCTCGCGAGTGCGGGGCTGAGCGCGCCGGCGCGCTGGGCGGCGAGCAGCGTGGCCGCCCCAGCCTGAAAAGGCCCGTCGCTTTCTTCGCGCATGGCGAGCGCAAGCGCCAGAAGCGTGGCGTCCAGGTCACTGGCGGTCTGGCCCGCCTGGAGTGCGCGGGCGCGTTGCTCAAGGTCGCCGGCGGCGCCGACAATGAGGGCGCCCCGTTTTGACGGCGCGAGGGCAGCGCCCTCAAAGCGAACGCGAACGTCGGGATCGAGGAAGGCGAGGGCGGCGCCTGCGACGGCGGCGTCGTCGGGCGCGGCGGGCAATTTGGCTTCCAGGCGCGCCGCATCGCGGGCCGGCAGCATGACGCGCGCGGCCACGAGGAGGCCGCGGGCGGCGGAGATGTCGCCGGCGTCGAGTTCCGCCAGCACCAGTCGCGCCCAATAGGGCGCCCGGTCGGCGTCGGCGGGCGTGAGCGCGCGGGCGAGGTCCTCGACCGACCGGCGCGTCGAGGCCAGCGCGGAGGGGGTGGCGTCGAAACCGTAAACGTCGGGGCGGCTGGCGGCGGCGTAAACGAAGGCGGCGCTCACCGCGAGCAGAACCAAGCCCGCGTTGAGCGCCAGCGCGCTCAGCCACGCCATCGGGAACAGGCCCTGCAAGGTCAATCTGCGCCGCATAGTGGCCACCCGCTCCGTCGGGCCGCCATTTGCGATTTCGTTACCCCGATCTGCAAGACATATCGTTCCGCAATGTGCGTCCGGGTCCGCAATGATCACCCTCAGCACGTCCCTCGTCACGTCCTACCTTAACGTCCGGGCCGGTTTGCCCGCGACGGACGCGACGACGTCGAGCGCTGCGACGACGCTGCAGACCGGCGCTCAGCGGCGTACAGCGGCTGCTCGGATCAAGGACCTCGCGACCGCGCCGTGGACGACCGCGAACGCGCCGAACGAAACGGTCGCCAAGTCGCGTCTGGCCAAGATCATGGCCGGTCAAAGCGTCGTTCAGGATGCGACCAAGACGGCGTCCGGCGCCCGCCGCTCCGACCAGGAGCAATTGTTCGGCGCGTACAAGGCGTTGGACGGCTTGCGCTTGATCACCGAGCGGGCCCAGTCCGACGGCGTCGATCCGGCCGAGATGCTGCGCCTGCAGGAGCGCTTCCGCGCCGGCATGGGCGATGTCTCGAAGTATTTGAGCGCGATGGACCTGCAGCGGGTCTTCGCCCCCGTCGGCGCCAAGCCTGAGGCGCTCGAGGGCGTTTACGGTCTGCGGCGCGGGCGCACCGAATACGTCACCGCCCCGGTCTTCAAGGGCGCGCTCGCCGACGCCGTGCCCGGTTTCCAATCGATCGCCGGCTTCACCCTGGTCGCAAATCCCGGCGAGGTCGGCGAGAAGACCGTTGCGATCGATCTGTCGGCGATGGGGGCGACGCCGCGAACGCTCGATGCGGTTATCGGCTTTGTGAATACCAAGCTCTCTGACGCCGGCCTGACGGTGCGCATGTCGCGCGTGCTGCTGCCGCGGGCCGCCGACGCCAAATCGACCGATCCGGATTCCTACGCGCTGTCCCTGAAGGGCGCGGCGAGCGAGGAATTGAGCTTCCAGCCGCTGGCGACGAGCGCTGCAGTCACCGCCTTGACCGTCGGCGGTCCCGCCAACGTGCAGACCGCGCGCCTCACCAAATTCGCCGATGCCGCCGACGGCGACCCGCTCTATTCGGCGACCGTCAACGGCGATCCATTGCGGTTCAAAGGCAATGTCGCGACCGGGCTCGACGTGCGCGCGGCCGCCCGAGGGGATGACGGGTCGACCTATGTGGTCGGCGAATCGAGCATGCCGCTCGATGGCAATCTCGGCGTGCGCGGTTCGGCTGATCTGGTTCTCACCAAGTTTGACAGCGCCGGCCGCCGCGTCTGGACGCGCGCGCTCGGCGCCTCGCAGTCTGGCTCAGGTTACGCGGTTGCGGTCGGAGCGGATGGGACGGTTGCGGTCGCCGGCGCCTTCAAGGGCATCGCCGCGACCGAGAAATCAGCCGGCGAGAGCGACGCCGTGGTGGCGACGTTCACGGCGGACGGCGCCGACGGCTTCGTGCGCCGTCTCGGCGGGACCAAGGCCGACGAAGCCAAGGCGCTGACGATCGGCGCAGACGGAACCATTTATGTCGGTGGACGCACCAAGAGCGACCTTTCCGGCGCCAATGGCGGCGGCTGGGATGGGTTCGTCGCCTCCTTCTCGGCTGCAGGCGTTGCGGGCTTCACGCGACAGTTCGCGGACGTCGGGGACGGGGGCGTCACGGCGCTTGCGGTCGGCGCCGACGGCGTGTTCGCCGCGGGCGACGGCTCTGGGTCCGGCACGGTCCGCAAGCTCGATCTCGCTGGCGCGGACGTCTGGTCGCTCTCCACCGGGCCGCTCGGGACGGGCGGGACGATTTCCTCCATCGCCGTCGACGGCGCGCAGATCGCGATCGCGGGGGCAGCGAGCGCGACGGACCTCGGTCTTGGCGGCGCGAGCGCCGGAACGGGCGGCGCGGGCGTAAATGGTTTCGTCGCGGCGATTTCCAACGGCGCGGCTCCGACAACCGTCTGGACCCGGACGTTCGGCGGCGATCAGGCCGACGCCGCCGCTTCCGTCGCGATTTCCGGCGGCCAGATTTACATCGCGGCCACCGAGGGCGCCCTGAAGGCCGACGCGAAAACCCAGATCACCCGGGCGACGCTGACCAAGTTCGACGCCGCGACAGGCGCGCAAGCCTGGACGAAGCGGGTTGGCGCAGAAGGCGAGCGCGCGATTGGCGTTCTCGCCGATGGCGCGGGCGCGTCGGATCTCGACGCTTTCGGCTTGCCGCAGGGCGACCTGGTTTTCGAACCGTCGTCCGGGCCCCTGGTCGAGCGCTCGGCGCTGCGGGCGGGCGATTCCTTCTCGCTGCGCATCGACGGCGGGTCTCTCAAAACGATTGCGATCGACGCCGACGACACGATGAAAGACCTCGTGACCAAGCTGAACGGCGTGTTGCGCAGCTCCGGCAAGGCCGAGGTGATCACCAGCAACAATTCCGAATCTCTCACGATCACCGCCGCCGACGGGCGGCGCATCGATCTGGTCGCCGGTCCGGAAGGCAAGGACGCGCTGGCGATCCTCGGACTGCCGGCGGGCGAGGCGCGCAAACCGAAAGCGACAGTCTCGGGCGCGTCTTCGCGCACGGCAGCGGAGCCGCCGGTCATGCCGCTCAATTTCCGAGAGGATCTGGCGTTCAGCGACGCCTTCAGCGCTCGCAAGGTCCGCCTCGACATTGAGCGGGTTCAGAACGCCGTCCGCACCGCTTTTGAGTTCATCTACAATCCGCCGGCGGCGAGGAAGACCGGTGCAGCGAAAACGTCCGTCAATTCGACGGCGCCTTCGATCCAGCAGCAGCGCCAACTCGCGAACTACCAGGCGGGCCTTGCGCGCCTGACCGCCGGAACGACGACATCGACGTCGACCGATCCGACGCTATCCCTGTTCGGTTTCTCTACCTGAGGGCCTAGGCGCTCTGGTTCACGGCAACCGCAGAAGGCCCGGTCGCGCGCGCCCGGTAGCCGCCGGAATCGTAGCCAGCCGCACTTGCCTGAACGCGCGAGATTTCCGTCGCCATGGCTTGGACAAGGCCTTCGGTGACCTCCTTCAAGGCGCCGACCATGCGCGAATGGACGTCGAGCGTCGCCATCAGGCCGGTCGTCGCGCGCTCCAGCTCTAACCGCAGCGCCGGGGAAACGCCGGCGATGCGGGTGCGATCCTCGGCGATGCGGGCCATCTCCATCCGGTAGAGGCCGGCGAGCTTCTGGCGCTCCTCGGCGAGGCCGGGAGCGGGTGGGCGCCGCGCTTCGATCTCGACGCACTCGGCCTTCACGAGCGCAGTGAGCCGCTCGGTTAGGGTGAGCAATTGACGGGCGCGGTCTTCGCCGTCGTCAGCCAGCAGCGCCATCTTGAACCCCCATCGTCTGCATGCGGATCATTTCACGGGCGACGGAATCGGCGAGCCCGATGCCGCCCTTTGCGACCAGTGACTTGGCGTATTCGCGCACCAGCATCGGGCGGAACATGCGCTCGCCGTCGCCGCCGCCGCCGAGGACATTTGAGTCGAGCGCTTCGAACATCGGCGCAATCAGCTCGCCCATGACCATCGCTTCGAAGTCCTTGGCGGTGCGCGCGATCGCGTCTGGCGTCGCGCCCGCCTTGACGGCCGGCGGGGCGAGGGGGCGATCGGGGATGATGGGAAGTACGGATGTCGCTGCCATCACATCACCTCGATTTCAGCCTGGATCGCGCCAGCGGCCTTCAATGCCTGCAGGATCGAGATCATGTCGCGCGGCGGAACGCCAAGGCGGTTGAGCCCGTCCACCAGGTCCTTGAGCGGTACGCCGCCCTGTACGAGCGCCAATCCTCCGCGCGCCTCGTCGACCTTGACATCGCTGCTGGGCACGACCGCGGTCTGGCCTTGCGACAGCGGCGCGGGCTGGCTCACCAAGGGCTGCTCGCTGACGGTGATGGTGAGCGCGCCTTGCGCGATCGCCGCGGTTGCGACGCGCACGTTCTCGCCCATTACGATGATCCCGGACGTTTCGTCGATGACGATCTTGGCGGGCAGATCGGGCTCGACTTCGAGGGTTTCGATCTTGGTGATCAGGTCGACCATGTCGCCGCGCCAGCCGTCGGGGCGGTTAACATTGATCACGCTCGGATTGGCGGCCTTGGCGATCGGGGCGCCGAGCGCGGTGTTAATCGCCTCCGCCGTGCGCCGGGCGGTGGTGAAATCGGGATTGCGCAAAGCGAGGCGAAGGCTCGTCTGGCCGGCGAGATCAAAGCCGATCTCGCGCTCGACGATCGCGCCGGAGGCGATCCGGCCGGAGGTGGGCACGCCCTTGGTCACGCTCGAGCCGGACGCTCCGCCCGCCGAGAAGCCGCCGATCGCGACCGGCCCCTGCGCGACCGCGTACACCTTCTTGTCGGCGCCCATCATGGTCGTCGCCAGCAATTGGCCGCCCTGCAGGTTCTTGGCGTCGCCGAGCGCGGAGATCGTCACGTCGATTCGCGTGCCCTGGGTCGCGAAAGGAGGAAGGTTCGCCGTCACCATGACGGCGGCGACGTTGCGGGTATTGACCGTGCCGTCCTTGGTGTAGAGCCCAAGCTGCTCCAGCAGCGAGGACAGGCCCTGCTTGGTGAAGGCCGCATTGCGCAGGCTATCGCCGGTGCCCTGCAGGCCGACCACGAGACCTACGCCCATCAATTGGTTCTCGCGCACGCCTTCGACGTCGGCGATGTCCTTGATGCGCGACGCCGCCTCGGCCGGCGCGGGCAGCGGTGCGGCGCAGGCGAGGGCGGCGGCGAAAACGGCGACGAGGCGCATGGGGCGGCATGTCCAGAAATGGGTCAGATCCGTGTTGCCAGAAGCGGGCCACCACGAACGCCATGGCGGGCAAGGGCTGCGTACAGGCGGCACATCGTCGGCGCGGCGCTTTCTGCCGGTCGCTGGGCAAGACTTGCCGACGTTAAGCGCGGCTTAACCGACGCAAGCGCTCCCTCAATGCATGTTCGTCGATCCGCTCCGCCGCGTCGGCCAGACTGGGCCCGCCCGCAAAACAGATGCGGCTGCACCAGGTTTTCGCGCGCCTGACGAGCCCGCGGCGGCGTCCGTGCGACCGGCGGTTGCAACTCAGGCGACCGCGGGCCTTGACGCCATTCTCGCGCTGCAGGGCGATACCGCACCGCCGGGGCGACGCGGCCGTCAGATGCAGCGCGGACGTCGCACGATCGACGCACTCGAGCGCCTGCAGCGGGCAGTGGTGCTGGGCTCCGGCGGCGTCGACGCGCAGGCCGCGCTGCTCGGCGTCGGCGAGGAGCTTGAGCCCACTGGCGACCCTGGCCTCGACGATGTCCTGCGCGAAATCGAAGTCCGCCGCGCCGTGGAATTGGCCAAGCTCGAGCGCAGATAAGGCGGCGGCGCCACACTTGCTTCGTTGCCGGACGAAGTCGGCTTGGCTATATGGGCCGCGATACGGGGTCCGATTCTGGGTGGCCCGGCGCGCGTTCGAGTTTTAGGGATTGGATCGATGGGCACCGTGGTCGACGAAACGTACCGCCCCACCGAAGACGAGCCGTTCATGAACGATCGGCAACTCGACTATTTCCGGCGAAAGTTGCTCGCCTGGAAAGACGAGATCCTCGACGAGTCGCGCGCGACGATCGCCAATCTGCAGCTTGAGACCGTGTCGTTGCCGGACCTCGCCGATCGCGCGACGAGCGAAACCGATCGCTCCCTCGAGCTGCGCACCCGCGACCGCCAGCGCAAGCTGATCGCCAAGATCGAGGCGGCCCTTCGCCGGATCGAGGATGGCAGCTACGGGTATTGCGAAGAGACGGGCGAACCTATCGCCTTGTCGCGCCTGGAAGCGCGGCCGATCGCAACTCTCTCGCTTGAGGCTCAAGAGCGCCACGAGCGACGTGAGCGCGTCCACCGCGACGATTGACGCCGCGCGCCCTCACCAGGGGCTGAGGGCGTCGGCGATCCGCTGCCCGATCCGCGGCCGCTGAACCGCGCTGAGCTGGCCGCGGCCGCCGTAAGAGATCCGTGCTTCCGCCATTTGCGTGTGACGGATCGTGTTGTCGGACGCGATGTCCTCCGGGCGAATGATCCCTGCCACGGTCAGCTCGCGCATTTCCGCGTTCACTCGCACTTCCTGGCGTCCCGAAACGAGCAGCGCGCCGTTCGGCAGAACGTCCATCACCATTGCGGCTACGGTGAGTTCGACCTTCTCTTGGCGCGCGACAGAGCCTTTGCCGGTGCTTGAACTGTCGCCGCTCGCGTCGACCAGGGTCGAAGGGTCGAAGCCTCCGGGCGTGACGCGGCCGAAATTCGTCTCAAGCCCGCCGAGGTTGTTGACCCCGACCGTCGTTTTGCCTTGGCGCGACCGCGAGCTCTCGTTCGAGAGGTCGGCGCTGTCGGCGATCGAGATCTTGACGGTGAGAAGGTCTCCGACGTGCGCGGCGCGCTGATCCTTGAAGAAGCTGCGGCCGCCGTCGCGCCAGATGGAATTCGGCCCCCCCGTAACCGCCGCTGCAGGGGCGGCGGGAAGGCCGACGATCGGCGGGGCGGCGGATAAGCCCATGGGCGTAAACTGCGGCGGCGCGGCGGCCCGGCGCGTGGCGTCGGCGACCGCGGCCGCTGTGGCCCTGACCCCAGCGTGCGGCGCCGCCAGCGATGGTTGCGGCGCGGGAGCGGCGGCGCAGGCGACCGTCGACAGCGCAATCAGCAGGGGGGGACCAAGGCGTCGCATGCAGTCTTCCTTCACGAAATCGGGCTCGCCGCTTGCGCGGAGCCGGGTCCGGTCGCCACGGCGTCGATGAGCCGCGCAGATTGAACGTTTTGCAGGCGCACGCGCTCGCCGGCGCGCGCATCGGCAAGCGCGCGGGCCTGCAGGACGATGCGCAGTCCCGGCCCGTCGAGCACGATAGCGACCGCGTCGCCCTTGCGGATCGCGATCGGGACGGCCGGCGTCTGGGCGGCGTCGGCGGCCGCGGCGGCGGATAGAGCGCTTGGCGTTGTCGTGGCGCGCGCTGACGCGGCGCGTCCGGCCGCAGCCCGTCCGACGATGATGCGGTCGAGCCCGGCCGGCGGCGTCCAGGACAATCCTGCTGCTTCAACGGCTGCGGCCACGAAACGCGCGGAGAGCGGCGCGGTCTGGCCGGGCGGCGGCGCGGGGGCGATCGGTTCGGCTGCTGCTGCGCCCGCGCCTTCGAAGAGATCGCCAAGCGTCACCGCCGCGCCCGATGCGATCGGCGCCGCCCGCAGCGACACCGGCGTTTGCGCATGAGCCAGGGTGGCGGCGCCAGCCGCGAGAAGGACGGCAACGGCGGCGGCGTGGAGGAGGCGACGAGCGGGCATGGATCAGCGGCCTTCAATCAGCGCAATTGCGCGGTGGCTTGGAGCATGTCGTCGGCGGCGGTGATGACGCGGGCGTTCATCTCGTAGGCGCGCTGGGCGACGATCAGCGACGAGATTTCCTCCACCGCGTTGACGTTCGACGTCTCCAGGAAGCCCTGGGTCAGCGAGCCGACGCCTTCGGATCCTGGCGCGCCGACCGTAGGATCGCCCGACGCCGTAGTCGCGAGGAAGAGATTGTCGCCCTGCGCCTCGAGTCCCGCCGGGTTGACGAACGCCGCGAGTTGGATCTGGCCGAGCGTCTGGGCGGCTGTCTGGCCTTGCAGGACGGCCTGAACCGTGCCGTCCTGGGCGATCGACACGCCCCTCGCGCCTTGCGGAATCGTGATCGCCGGTTCGAGCGTGTAGCCGTCGTTGGTCACGATCTGCCCGCCAGCGTCGAGCGCGAAATTGCCGGCGCGCGTGTAGGCGGTTTCTCCCGAGGGCAGAAGGACCTGAAAATAGCCGCGTCCGGAGATCGCGAGATCATACGGATTGTCCGTACGCTGCATGGAGCCTTGTTCGGTGATGCGGCCAACCGCGCCGGTCTTCACCCCAACGCCGACCTGAATGCCGACAGGCACGATGTTCCCCGCCGCAGACGACGCCACGCCCGGCCGCTCGAGGTTCTGGTAGACGAGGTCCTGGAACTCGGCCCGCTGCTTCTTGAAGCCGGTCGTGTTCATGTTGGCGATGTTGTTGGAGATCACGTCCACATTGAGCTGCTGGGCGAGCATCCCGGTGGCGGCGATGTTGAGGGCGCGCATGGGTCAGTTCTCCAATCAGGCGCGGCCGAGGCGTTCGATCGTGCGCTGACGCAGATCTTGGCCCTGGCTCATGAAACGGCCGGCGGATTCATAGGCGCGCGAAATCTCGATGAGGCGCGTGAGCTCGATGACCGGGCGCACATTGGATTCCTCCAGCGCGCCCTGGATGACTTCGCCGGTGAACGGAATGGTCGGCTGGCCGTCGGGGATGAACAGATTGTCGCCCATCTTCTTCAGCGCCTCGGGATCGCCGAACGAGAATACGCCGATCTGGCCGAGCGCGTTTTCGCCGATGCGGATCGTGCCGTCGGCGGCGATCGAGGGCGTCTCGCCTTGGGTTTGAATCGTAACCGGCGCGCCGCCAGGGCCAAGCACGGGCAGGCCCTGGGCGGTCACGATCTGGCCGGCGCCGTTGATCTGAAGCGCGCCGTCGCGCGTGTACTGCGTTTGGCCGTTTGCGGCCTGCACCGCGAAGAAGCCGTCGCCCTGAATGGCGATGTCGAAGGGGTTGCCGGTCTGGCGCAACGGGCCCTGCGAAAGGTCCCGCATCAGGCCGACGTCGCGGACGAACCGGATGTCGAAGGGCTTTTCGGCCGATTTTGCAGGATCCGCGCTGTAGGCCTCGGCGAGCAGCGAATCGGCCTTGAAGCCTGACGTCGACATGTTGGCGAGATTGTTGGCGGTCACGTCCATGCGGCGCTGCAAGACGCGTTGCGTCTGCATGGCGATCATCAATGTGTTGTCCATCGCGCGCGTCGCTCCCAAAAGCGTGCGCCGCAGACCGTGCAAGAACGGGTCCACATGGTTAAGCCATGCAGGCCTTGGCGTGGGGCGCTTGAGACGTCGCGCCTGCCTGTCCTTCGGCGCCGGGCGCCGGGCAATTCCTGCCGGGCTCCTCACCCTTCCTTAACCAGAGCAACAGATGTGTTGAGTCCAATGCGGCGCTCTTTTCGAGCGCCTCGAACCCATTCGGAAACGTGTCATGGCCGGGAAAAAGAAGGACGCGCCAAAGCCGGGCCCAGCCCCGGAAGTCGAGGGCGCTGAGGGCGCCGACGGCGCGCCCGCTAAGAAGAAGCTCGCGGGCAAGACGCTTATTCTCTTCATCGTGCTGCCGGCGATCCTGATCCTCGGCGGCGGCGGCGCTGCGGCGTTCATGCTGCTCAACAAGCCGGCGGCTGAACAGCACGCCGAGCTCGACGAGCGCGGCAAGCCGAAGAAAGCGAAGAAGGAAAAGCACGACAAGAAAGAGAAGAAGGAGGCCGGCGGCCATGGCGAGAAGGGCAAGGACGGCAAGGAGGCGCCGGGTGCTGCGGTGGTGACCGAGGGCGAGGGCGTCTACTACATGGCGCTGCCCGAACTGCTCGTGAACGTCTCCACAGCCGACGGCAGTCCATCTTATCTCAAGCTCAAGCTCACGCTTGAGGCTGCGGATCAGGACGTCGTCGATGCGGTTGAGCCGCAACTGCCGCGCGTCATGGACCAGTTCCAATCCTTCCTGCGCGAATTGCGCGTCGACGATCTCTCGGGGTCGGCGGGATCGTACCGCCTGCGTCTTGAGTTGCTGCGGCGCGTCAATCTTGCGGTCGCGCCGGCGCAGGTGAACGCCGTGCTGATCGAAGAGATGCTGGTGCAATAGCCATGGCTGACGATCAGGACGCCATGGCCGACGCCTGGGCGGCCGATCTCGAAAACGAGGCCGGCGGCGGCGACGCGCTCGCGGCCGAATGGGAGGCGATGGTCGGCGCCGATTCTGGCCCCGGCGCGGCGATCGGCGCGTCTGGCCTCGGCGCTGAGCGCATCCTCAACCAGGACGAAATCGACAGCCTCCTCGGCTTCAGCTCCGGCGAGGAATCGGGCGGCGAACGGTCAGGCGTCCGTGCGCTGATCAATTCGGCGCTGGTGTCCTACGAGCGCCTGCCGATGCTCGAAGTCGTCTTCGACCGCCTGGTGCGGCTGATGACGACAAGCCTGCGCAATTTCACGTCCGACAACGTCGAAGTCAGCCTCGATTCGATCTCGTCGATCCGATTCGGCGATTACCTGAACTCGATCCCGCTGCCGGCGATCATTTCGGTGTTTCGCGCCGAACAGCTCGACAATTACGGGTTGATGACGGTCGATTCCAACCTGATCTATTCGATTGTCGACGTTCTCCTCGGCGGGCGGCGCGGTACTGTCGCGATGCGGGTCGAGGGGCGTCCGTACACGACGATCGAGCGCGTTCTCGTTACGCGCATGGTCGAGGTCGTGCTCGCCGACACCAAGCAAGCCTTCGCGCCGCTGACTGATGTGGAGTTCAAGCTCGACCGAATCGAAACCAACCCGCGGTTTGCGGCCATCGCGCGGCCGGCCAATGCGGCGATTCTCGTCAAGCTGCGCATCGACATGGAGGATCGCGGCGGGCGCCTGGAGCTGCTGTTGCCCTATGCGACGCTTGAGCCGATCCGCAAAATGCTGCTGCAGCAATTCATGGGCGAGAAGTTCGGTCGAGACAACATCTGGGAAAGCCACCTCGCGACCGAATTGTGGAACACGCACATGGAAGTCCGCGCCGTGCTCGACGACCAGAAAATCCCGCTCAGCAAGGTCCTGTCTCTGAAGGTCGGCGATACGATCATGTTCAACAAGGGGCCCGACGCGCAGGTCGAAGTGCATTGCGGTGGTGCGCCGTTGACACGCGGGCGGATCGGGCGCCTCGGTCTCAACATGGCGGTGCGAGTCGAGGAGCCGATTTCGGCTGCTGCGCGCCGCGCGATGATGAAGTCGAGGTTCGCATGAGTCCTATGTCCATGGCGCTCGAGGCGGTGCTCGCCGTGCTGCTCGCGGCCTGCCTGTTTTACTGCTGGCGTCTCGATCGACGGCTGTCGGCGCTGCGTAACGGCCAGGACGGCCTTCGCGCCGCCGCCAAGGAATTGTCCGAAACGGTTGCGCAGGCCGAAGTCGCGGTGCGGGGGCTGCGCGCGACCGCCAACGACGCCGGACGCGATCTGCAGGCGCGGATCGATGAAGCCAAGGCGCTCGCAGAGCGACTGGGGCTCGGCATGGGACGCGTCCGCTCGGCGAGCGACGTGCCGCCGCCGCGCACCACGGGACGGAGCTGGTAGAGCATGGGCGAGGCGCAGCCGGACAAAAGCGGGCGGGGCGAACAATCTCAAAGCGTGCGGCTGCTGCCGGCGTTGATGATTACGATGGGCGTCGTACTCGGACTGAAGGCGGTCGCCGTCGCGGCGGAAGCGGGCGATGCGGCTGCGCCCGCCGCGCAAAGCGCCGCGCCCGCAGCTGCGCCCGAAGCTTCAGGTGGGGCGGATGCTGCGCCGGCCGCCGGTCAATCCTGCCCGGCCGGGCCGACCTTCGCCGACCAGGCTGGCTTGTCGCAGACCGAAGTGCGCGTGCTGCAATCGCTGGGCGAGCGCCGCAAGACGCTCGACGGACGCGCCGCCGAGATCGACGCCAAAGCCGATTTGCTCGCGGCCGCGGAAAAGCGGGTCGACGAGCGCGTCGCCGAACTCAAGAAGCTGGAAACCAGCGTGCAGGCGCTGCTCGGCCAACTCGATCAGCAGCAAAGCGAGCGGATCGTGTCTCTGGTCGCAGTCTACCAGAAGATGCGCGCCAAGGACGCCGCCGCCGTGTTCGACGGGCTCGACGATGACGTCATGCTCGAGGTCGCCAGCCGCATGAAGCAGACGAATCTCGCGGAAATCATGGGCGCCATGCGACCGGAACGGGCGCGTCAGCTCACGCGCCTCCTCGCCGACCAGAAGAAGGTTCCAGACTTGCTGCCCGGCACGCGTCCCGGCGCCCCGCCGGCCGGCCGCTAGCCCTCAACGGCCGGTTAACTCGATGCGCCTTACCTCCTTGCGATCAGCGGATCTGTTCCGCCTTCGGATGGCCTCATGACGGGCATCGGCGCGCGCAGCTTGAGAATCGCCGTGGCTTGCCTGGTCGCTGCCGCGCCTGGCCAGGCCTGGGCGGCGCCGGTGCGCGTCGTCGCGTCCGAGACGCCCGCTGGCGCGCGCATCGATCTCGATTTTGGCGGCGCCGCGCCACCCGATCTTCGCGCGGAGGCCGCTGGGCCGGCGATCCTGTTGAAATTCTCAGAACCGGTCGACGTCGAGACCGCCAAGCTGCCCGCCGGCGCGCCGCGCACGATCGCGTTTGCGCGCAAGGAAGACGAGGGGCGCACGCTGCGTTTGACGATGCGTCGCGCTGTGGCGCCAAGCGTCGCCCGATCAGGCGCCGGCTGGCGCGTCGACCTGACGCCGAACAGCGCGAGCGAAGCCGTCGTCGCGAAGCCGCCCGGCGGACTCCAGGAAGTCATGGTCGGCGAGAGCAAAGACTTCACCCGCCTGACGTTCACCTTCTCCGGACCCACGACCGTTGCGCCCTTGCAGACCGGCGAGCGTCTCGATCTGCGTTTCTCGCGCGGCGCGGAGGTTGATGTCGGAAGGCTCAAGGTTTACCCGCCGAAGTTCGTCAAGGCGGTGAAGGAAACCTCCGTTTCCGGACGGTTCTCGTTGAGCCTGACGCTTGATCCGGGCGTTCGCCAGCGTCATTTCGTGGAAGGCTCGCGCGTCGTCGTCGATCTCCTTGCGCCGGCTGCGCCCACAACGCCGACTGTAAAAAAGCCGCCGCCGCCGCCTGCGCCGGTGGCCGATCTTAAAGCCTCGCCCGACGATCCGGCCGGCAAAGGCGCGATCATTCGCGTCGCGCTCGCCGACGATCCCAACGCGGCGCGCATCGTGGTGCGCTGGCCCAAGCCCGCCCGCGCGGCCGCCTTTCGGCGCGGCGACGCGGTTTGGATCGTGTTCGATTCGCAGGCCAAGCTCGACATTTCCGGCCTGCCCAAGGTCGGCCGACGCCACCGCGATCTCCTCACCATGACCGGCGACGGCTACACGGCGCTGCGTCTGTCGGCGCCGCCGGAAGTGCTGCTTTCCGCGGCTCAGGCCGGAACGGCGTGGACGTTCACGCTGGGCGATTCCATCGAGCGCCAAAGCGTTGGCGCGGTGGCCCGGAGGGAAATGACCGCGAGCGGCGGTCGCCTCGTCGCCGATCTCGGGCGCGAAGGCGTAGTGCGCTGGATCGAGGATCCGATCGTCGGCGACCGGGTTGCTTTGGCGCTCCTGCCGGGACCGGCCGTCGGGGTCGACGGGCGCATCGCGACTCTCGAAGCCTCCATGCTCACGACCGCCCACGGCGGCGCGCTCGAACCGCGCGCGGATGGCGTCGTGGTCGCAATGGAGGGTTCGCGCTTCGTCGCCAGCCGCAACGCGGGGCTCATCACCGGCGCGATCCAGAAGCCGGCGATGGACGCGCCGGAGACGCCGTCGCTCGGCTCGTACGGACTGCTCAACCTCGAGAATTGGGCCAAGCCCGGCGCCTCGCCAATCAAGACGCTCGACGAGCTGGAACGGGCCGCGGCGCGGGAAGGCGTCGGCGAGGGCGCCAGCGCCAACGCACGGCTGTCGTTGGCGCGCTATTTGTTGTCGATCGAACTGGCGCCGGAGGCGCTCGGCGCGCTGCGGGTCGCGGCGATCAATCAGCCTCTGCTCGCCAATGATTCCGAATTCCGGCTGATGCGCGCCGCCGCTAACCTGATGATGGGTCGGGTTGTCGATGCGCGCGCCGACCTCAGCGCCGCCGGCCTCGCCGATGATCCGAGCGCAGCGCTTTGGCGAGGCTACGCTGCGGTTCTGCAGGAAAACTGGGCCGCGGCGCGGCGCGAACTCGAAGCCGGTCGCGACGCGCTGCACACGCAGACCGGGGCGTGGCGCGTCCGGTTCCGGCTGGCGCTCGCCGAGGCCGCATTGCGCCAGGGCGATCTCGCGGTCGCCGGCGGCGCCGCCGACGATGCGATGGGAGAGGCTGGTCGCCCCGATCTGCAGCTGCAGGCGCGGCTCTTGAAGGCGCGTTACGCCGCAGCGATCGGCGATACGCAGCCGGCGTTGGCGGAATTCGAATCGCTCTCCAAGGCGCCGGACGAGGCGATCGCCGTGCGCGCCGCGCTCGAAAGCATCCGTCTGAAGCGGCAGACCGGGAAGATCACGCCCAAAGAGGCGGCCGACAAGCTCGAAGCGCTGCGCTACCGCTGGCGGGGCGATGCGCTGGAGCTTGAGACGATCCAGACGCTCGGCCACACCTACGCCGATCTCGGACAATGGCGCCAGGGTCTCGCGGTGATGGCTTCGGCCTCGGCGACGTTCCCGAAAAATCCGGCGACCCGGCGCATGCGCATCGACATGGGCGCGATTTTCGAGCGTCTTTTCCTTGGCGGCGACGCCGACAAGCTCGA
>JBMOIB010000031.1:0-28763 GCA_049317545.1 Caulobacterales bacterium
CCCATGCACGCACCCTCGCCCTCGCCGCCCTTCGAGGCCCCGTTGAAACGTTCGGCAGCCGGGCTGTCGGCGGCGACGCGGGCGTCGCATCTGGCGGCGGCGGGAGATTTGGGGCGCGGCGCGGCGCAGGCGGACGCGCGCTTCACGCTCGGCGCGCCGGATCTCGATGCCTGGCTGGGCGGCGGGCTCGTCCGCGCCGGGGTGCACGAGGCGTTCGCCGCGAGCGGGGGGGATCAGCCGGCGGCGGTCGGGTTCGCGCTCGCGGCGCTAGCGCGGGCGGCGGCGGGGCCATCTCCTGGGCTGCGCCCACTCGTCTGGGTCCGCCATGACGCGCTCGAGGCCGAGGCGGGCCGCCCCTATGGGCCTGGCCTCGCCGATTGGGGTCTCGATCCGCGCCGCCTCTTGTTCGTCCGGGCGCGGACGGTCGCCGATGCGCTGCGCGCGGCCGGCGAGGCGGCGCGTCTTACAAGCCTCGGCGGCGTGCTGCTCGAGGTCTGGGGCGAGGACAAGCGCCTGGATCTCACGGTGAGCCGGCGCCTCGCGCTGCGCGCCGAAGCGGCGGGAACGCCGGTCTTTTTCGTGCGGGCAGGGGCCGCCCCCGCCCCCAGCGCCGCAGCCAGCCGCTGGCGCGTGCGCGCTGCGCCGTCGGTTCCCTTGAGCGCCCAGGCGCCGGGCGCGCCGGCGTTCGAAGTCGAAGTGCTGCGCCGCCGCGGCGGATCCGCCGGCGGTCCCTGGCGCCTGGAATGGAGCCGCGACGATGCCGCCTTCCGTCCTCTCGCCGCCGCCGCGCCGTCGTTTGGCGCTGTGGCTGCCGTCTCTACCGACCGACCGTTTCGCGATCGACCGGGCGAAGAAGGCCCCGCACGCCGACGCGCCTCCTGAGGCGGGGACCGTCCTCGTTGAGCGGACTCAGAACGCATTACGCCTGTTCGCGGTGGACGCGCCCGCGGCTGCGCAGGGGCTGGCGCCCGGCATGAGCCTCGCCGATGCGCGGGCCCGTGCGCCGGATCTCCTCGCCGCGCCCGCCGATCCCGCAGGCGATGCGCGCCTGCTCGAGCGCCTCGCCGCCTTCTGCGACCGCTTCACGCCCTGGGTCGCGCTCGATCCGCCCGACGCTTTGATCCTCGACGTCACCGGCTGCGCGCATCTGTTCGGCGGTGAAGCCGCACTGCGGGAGACCGTCCTTGAGACCCTGCGTCGCCGCGGGTTCACCGCGCGCGTCGTGATCGCCAGCGGCGCCGACGCCGCCCTCGCCCTGGTGCGCTTCTCCAGCGCTGAGATCGTCGCGTCCGCGGCGGAGGAGGCGGCCGTGCGCGCGCTGCCGGTGCGGGCGCTGCGCTGTGCGCCGGCCGCCCTGACCGGGCTCGCGCGCGCCGGCCTCGCCCGGATCGAAGATCTCGCCATACGCCCGCCACAGGCCTTCGCGGCGCGCTTCGGGCCGGACTTCGTCGCCGGGCTCGACGCCGTTCTGGGCCGGCGGGATGCGCCGCGTGCGCCGGTGCGCGCGGCCCCTGCGCATGCGGTCGATCGCCTGTTCGCTGAGCCGCTCGGCCACATGGCGGGAATTACGGCCGCGCTCGACGACCTCGCCGGCGCCCTCGCCGCCGATCTGGAAGCCGCCGGCGCCGGCGGTCGCGCTTTTGAAGCGAGCTTCTTCCGCGCCGACGGGGCGGTGCGCCGCATCCGCGTGGAGACTGGCCGCGCGGTCCGCGACGCGCGCGCCATCGCCGCTTTGTTCCGCGAGAAGATGGACGCGCTCGCCGATCCGCTCGACCCGGGCTTCGGCTACGATTCCCTGCGCCTCGCCGCCGCGATCGCCGAACCCCTCGCCGCCCGCCAGATCGACCTTGCCGGCCGCGCAGGGGAGGCGGGCGAGATCGGCGACCTCGCCGACCGCCTCACCGCCCGCTTCGGCGCCGACCGTGTGCTGAGGTTCGCCGCGCGCGACGCCCACGATCCCGTGCGCGCCGCCGCCTGGCGCGCCGCCGCGGCCGGCGCCCCCGCCAAGGAGCAGGCCTGGACGCGCGCCGATCCCGGCGAGCCGCCGCTGCGCCCGCTGCATCTGTTCGATCCGCCGCATCCGATCGAGGCGCTGGCAGAAGTGCCCGACGGGCCGCCGCTGCGCTTCCGCTGGCGCAGGCGGGCCCATGACGTCGCCTTGAGCGAAGGCCCCGAGCGCATCGCGGCGGATTGGCGCCGCGCCGAACCGGACGCGCCGGCGCGCGATTATTACCGCGTCGAAGACCGCGAAGGCCGGCGCTTCTGGCTGTTTCGCGAGGGCGAGTACGGCGGGCCCGCGCCGCCGCGCTGGTTCATCTGCGGGCTGTTCGCATGAGCGCCTACGCCGAACTCGCGGCATGCTCGAACTTCTCGTTCCTGCGCGGCGCCTCGCACGGGCGCGACATGGTGGTGCGCGCGCTGGCGCTTGGCCAGACGGGGCTTGGCCTCTGCGACCGCAACACCGTGGCCGGCGTGGTGCGCGCCTATGCGGCGCTCAAGGACCTGCGCGAGGCCGGCGCGCTCGCGCCGCAGAAGGCGCGCGAGGGCTCGGGACCCGGCGAGCACGTCTTCCTCGATCATCCGTTGCCGGAGGATGTGGATTTCGAAACCGTCGCGGCGCGCGCGAAGGCCTTCAAGCTCTGCGTGGGCGCGCGGCTCGTGTTCGCCGACGGGACGCCCGACCTCATCGTCTATCCCGAAACCCGCGCCGGCTGGGGGCGGCTGACGCGGCTGCTGACGCTCGGCAATCGCCGCGCGCAGAAGGGGTCGTGCATCCTCTCGCTTGCGGACCTCACCGCCGATTGCGCCGAACTTCTGGTGATCGTCGCGCCCGACCGCCGGTTGGCGCTGGTGGAGGAAACCGCGCGCCGTCTCGTCGCGGCGGCCCCCGGAAACGTGTGGATCGCCGCCGCCATGCTGCGCAGGGGAGACGACCGCCGCCGCCTCGCCCTGCTCGCCGATTGCGCCGCGCGTACGGGCGCGCCGCTCCTGGGCGTCAATGACGCGCTGTACGCCGATCCGCGCGCACGCGATCTTCAGGACGTGCTCACCTGCATCCGCGAAGGCGTTTCCATCGACCAGGCGGGCCGGCTTCTGGAGAGCAATGCCGAGCGGCATTTGAAGGCGCCGGCGGAAATGGCCCGGCTGTTCAAGGACGCGCCGGAAGCGATCGCGGAAACGCAAAGGCTGATGGCGAGGGTGGGCTTCGATCTCTCCCAGCTGCGCTACGAATATCCCGACGAGCCGGTCCCGGAGGGATGGACGCCGCAGGATTGGCTGGAGGAGCTCACCTGGCGCTGCGCCAAGGATCGCTGGCCGGCAGGGCCGTCGGCGAAAGTCGCCAAGCTCATCGACGAGGAATTGGCGCTCATCGCGCAGCTCGATTATGCGCGCTATTTCCTGACCATCCACGACATCGTGGCGTTCGCAAAGAGCCGCGACATCCTCTGCCAGGGGCGCGGCTCGGCGGCCAATTCGGCGGTCTGCTACGCGCTTGGCGTCACGGCGGTGAACCCCGCCGATCATGATCTCCTGTTCGCGCGCTTCATCTCGGCCGAGCGCAAGGAGCCGCCCGACATCGACGTCGATTTCGAGCATGAGCGCCGCGAGGAGGTGATCCAGTACATCTACGAAAAATACGGTCGCCACCGCGCCGGCATCGCCGCCACCGTGATCTCCTACAGGCCGCGCAGCGCCATCCGCGACGTCGGCAAGGCCCTCGGCCTCACCGACGACGTGACGGCGCGACTTGCGAGCACGCAATGGGGCTCGTGGGGCCGCGACATCGCCGACAAGCACATCAAAGAAGCAGGGCTCGATCCGGCCAATCCAACGATCCGCCAGGCCGTCGCCTTCGCGCTCCGGCTGCTGAGCTTCCCGCGCCATCTCTCCCAGCACGTCGGCGGCTTCGTGCTCACCCGCGGCCGGCTCGACGAGATCGTCCCGATCGGCAACGCCGCAATGGACGACCGCACCTTCCTGGAATGGGACAAGGACGACATCGACGCACTCGGCCTGATGAAGGTCGATGTGCTGGCGCTCGGCATGCTCACCTGCATCCGCAAGGCGCTGCATCTGCTGCGCGATCACGACGGGATCGACTATGGCCTCGCCGACGTGCCGGAGGAGGATGAGGCCGTCTACGACATGCTCTGCAAGGGCGACAGCCTGGGCGTCTTCCAGGTCGAGAGCCGCGCGCAGATGAACATGCTGCCGCGCCTGAAACCGCGGGAATTCTACGACCTCGTCATCCAGGTGGCGATCGTGCGGCCGGGGCCGATCCAGGGCGACATGGTGCATCCGTACCTGCGCCGCCGCAGCGGCCTGGAGACGATCGATTTCCCGGCGCCGGACCCGGCGCATGGCGAGGCGGATGAATTGCGCCAGGTGCTCGGGCGCACGCTCGGCGTGCCGCTCTTTCAGGAGCAGGCGATGAAGCTCGCCATGGTCGCGGCGCGCTTCTCCGACGTGGAGGCCAATCGTCTGCGCCGCGCCATGGCGACGTTCCGCAACGTCGGCACGATCGGCGCGTTCGAATCCTTGATGGTCGAGCGCATGGTCGCACGCGGCTATACGCGTGATTTCGCGCAGCGCTGCTTCGAGCAGATCAAGGGCTTCGGCAGCTACGGCTTTCCCGAAAGCCACGCCGCCTCGTTCGCCAAGCTGGTCTACGTCTCCTCCTGGATCAAGAAACACCACCCGGCGGCGTTCGCCTGCGCGCTCCTCAACGCCCAGCCGATGGGCTTTTACGCGCCGGCGCAGATCGTGCGCGACGCGCAGGAGCACGGCGTCGAGGCCCGCCCGATCGACGTCAATTGCAGCGCCTGGGACAACACGCTCGAGCGCCGCGCCGACGGCCGCCTCGCGCTGCGGCTCGGGTTTCGCCAGATGCAGGGCGTGCGCGAGGAGCAGGCGGCGCGGATCGTCGCGCAGCGCGGCGCAGGCTATTGCACGGTGGAGGACCTCGCCCGGCGCGCCGGGCTCAACGGATCGGCGCTGCGCGCGCTCGCCGACGCCGACGCGTTCGGCTCGATGGGCGCAGACCGGCGCGAAGCCCTATGGGCCGCGCGCCGTGTGCCGGACGCAGCCCCCTTGCCGCTGTTCGCCGCCGCCGACGCCCGCGAACTCGCCGAAGAACCGGATGCGGCGCTGCCGGCCATGCGGCTCGGCGAACACGTCGCCGCCGACTACCAGACCGCGCGCCTGTCGCTCAAAGCCCATCCGATGGCGATCCTGCGCGACCGCTTCCGCGCCGAGCATTGGCTGACGACGGGCGAAGCGACGGCGCGGCGCGACGGCGCCCGCGCACGCACGGCCGGCGTCGTTCTGGTGCGCCAGCGGCCGGGGAACGGCAACGCCATCTTCATCACCCTGGAGGACGAGACGGGCGTCGCGAACCTGGTGCTCTGGGCTCGGACGTTCGAGACCTACCGCCATCAGGTGATGGGCGCACGGCTGCTTGCCGTGGAAGGCAAGATCCAGCGCAGCCCCGAAGGCGTCGTGCATCTCATGGCCGAGCGCCTGTTCGACCGCACCGCCGATCTCGCGCTGCTCTCGCAGGCCCACGACGCGCGCACGCAATTCACGCGCGCCGACGAATTCCTGCATCCGCAGCCGTCGCGCGGCCGCCATCCGCGCGACGTGCGGGTTCTGCCCAAGTCGCGGGATTTTCATTGAGCAGCGGCGCGGCGTCGCTGGGAAAACGCGCGACGTCGTGTATGGGCGCGGCGCCCTTCTCATTTTGCGCAGATGCGCATGGGGGAGGCCGAAGACCGCGCAAGCCTTGCCTGCTCGGCGTCGAGAGGCCAACGTGAGAGCCCTTTCAAGGATATGCCCATGCGCGCCCTCACGATCCTGATCGCCGCTCTGGCGCTCGCCGCAACCGCCGGCGCCGACCCGCTCGGCAAAAAGAGCGCGCTCGAACCGGTCTGGCAGGGCAAGACGCGGGCGTTCTTCAAGTCGGCGATCGAGATCCCGTCGGTGATGAACCGTGGGGCCGTGCCGAAGGTCGCCGAACTCGTCGCCAGCGAATTGCGCGCCGCCGGCTTCCCGGCCGACAGCATCAAGATCCTGCCCTACGAGGGCCTGCCCGGCGACCAGACGGCCGCGCTGATCTTCCGCTGGAAGGCCGACAAGCCGACCAAAAAGCCGATGCTGATCCTCGGCCACATGGACGTCGTCGAGGCCAAGCGCGAGGACTGGAAGGAGGACCCGTTCACCTTCATCGAGAAGGACGGCTATTTTTACGGACGCGGAACGTCCGACATGAAGAACGGGATCGTGGCGACGGTCATGGCGCTCGCCAAGCTCAAGGCCGAGGGCTTCAAGCCGAAGCGCGACGTGATCGTCTTCTTCACCGGCGACGAAGAGACGATGCAGAACGGCGCCCTAAAGGGAACGGCCGAATGGCGACCGCTGCTCGACGCCGAATTCGCCCTCAACGCCGACGGCTGGAACGGCTCCTTTGACCAGGCCGGACGATCGCTCGGCTTCTCGCTGAGCGCCGCTGAAAAGACCTACCAGACCTACTTCTTCACGGTGCGCAATCGCGGCGGCCATTCCAGCCGTCCGCGCCCGGACAATGCGATCTACGAACTCGCCGCGGCGCTCAAGGCGCTCGAGGCGCACCGTTTCGAACCTGCCCTCAACCCGACGACGCGCGCTTATTTCGAGGCCCGGCAGACGCAGGAGAAGGGGGCTTTGGGCGACGCCATGCGCCGCTGGCTCGCCAACCCGAAGGATGGCGCCGCCGCTGACGCGATCGAGGCGGACGATCTCGAGACCGGACGCACCCGCACGCGCTGCGTCGCGACCATGCTCAACGCCGGCCACGCCGACAACGCCTTGCCGCAAAGCGCGCGGGCCGCCGTCAATTGCCGGATCATGCCGGGCGTCGAGCCGAAGACCGTGCAGGCTGAACTCGAGCAGGTCGTCGGCAAGGGTGTAGAGGTGATCCCGGACCCGGCCTTCCTCGGCCGCCCGACGCCGGTGCTTCCGATCCGCGCCGACGTGTTGGCCGCCTACACCAAGGCCGTGCGGACGATCCATGGGCCGGGCGTCCTGATCATTCCCGCCATGGACACCGGGACGACGGACGCGAGCTTCTTCCGCTCGATCGGCATCCCGACGTTCGGCGCCGACGGGACCTGGGCGATCGTGCCGGACGACGAACGCGCCCATGGCCTCGACGAGCGCATTCCCGTGCAAGCCCTCTACGACGACGTTCTGCACTGGGGACTGATGGTGCGCGAACTCGCCAAATAGGCGGACGCAGCGACGGCGAGCAGGGCGGGGACTGGGAGAGGCCGGAGCGGGCGACGCCAACTGTGGTGCGGTACAGGGCGGCGTCGCCCGCGGCCGATCGAACTTCTCTCCGCCTGGCTTTTCGAGAACGCAGGGTGCGGCGTTCTATTCCCTTTGGCCCCCAATTTTTCAGCCTCGTGAACGCATTTTGGTGAATGCTAATAAACCGTAACGATTGACGCGGTTTCAAGAATGTTCGGGTTAGAGGAGGGGCGGGCCTCGATAGAATGTCGAGGCGCTGGAGACATCCGATGCCCGGATCCGGCCCCTTCGCCGTGATGCGCCGCCGCGCACTCGTCGCCGTTTTCATCGGCGCGCACCTTGCCGTAGCCCCGATCGGCGCAGCCTACGCCGCTGCGCCCGGCTCGACCGATTATGGCTATGGCTCCCAGGCCGCGCCGGCGCCGGGCCAACCGATCGACCTGCGCGCGTCCCTGCCGCCGGTCCGCAAGATAGACCCCGCCTTGATCCCGGCCCGCGCGACAAGGCCGCCGGCCCTGATCGTCGAAGCCAAACAGCAGGCCGCCCAGCCGGTCGCGCCGCCGCCGCGAGCGGCCCCCGTCGTACAGCCGCCCGCCGCACCCATACGCACGCGTCCCGAATGGCTGGAGACCGAGCGCGTCGGCGCCCCGTACGAGGCCAAGGGCGTTTGGTATGTCCCGACGCCTGACCCCGGTTATGCCGAGGTCGGCCGCGCCGTCGCGTTTGAACCGGCGCGCGCTGGGCGCCCGTCTGCGTCCGGCGAACCCTATGCCCCGGACGCGATCGTCGCCGCTCACCCGACTTTGCCGCTGCCGAGCCTCGTCCAGGTGACCAACCTCGAAAACGGTCGCGAGTTGATCGTCCGTCTCATCGACCGCGGCCCGTTTGAGGCGCGCGGCCTCATCGCCCTGTCGCCGCAGGCGCTGACGGCGATCGGCGCTAGCGAGAGCTCGGCGCGCGTCCACGTGCGCTATCTCGGGCCTGCGCCTCGTCGCGTCGATGCGACCGGCCGTGACCTCAAGGCGTCGCCGCCTGTTGCGCCGCCAGCGCCGGCCATTGCAGCGCCATCCCTGCCTCCCCAGGAGGGCTTCATCGTCCAGGTCGGCGCTTTCGGCGCGGCCGAGAACGCCGAGCGCGTGCGACGCACGGTTGCAGCGGCCGGCCCCGCAGCCACCGACGCCCGCGGCGGCCTCCACCGCGTGCGCGTTGGGCCAATCGCCACCCGCGCTGAGGCTGAGCAGGTCCGCAACGTCGTGGCCGGACTGGGATTCCCCTCCGCGATCATCGCCGCGCTGCGCTGAGAGCGCCGGCAATTTCCGGCATGCGTTGACGCGGCGAACGCGGCGCGGTTTTCATCGCGCTCGTTTCGCAGGCGCGGCGCCGAGTCGCGCGGAGGATCGGCATGCTTCGAAACCAGATTGCGGCGTTTGCCGCGGCGATACTGCTCTGCGGGGTCGCGCACGCGCAATCGTCGGCCCCTGACGTCATCGAGACGCCGGCGACCCATCTGGCCATCCTCGACTACGCCAGCGGCGCCGTGCTCGATTGCCGCGAATGCGATGTGCCGATGCCGCCCGCGTCCATGAGCAAGCTCATGACGATGCTCATTGTTTCCGACAAGC
Source organism: Caulobacterales bacterium (assembly GCA_049317545.1). Classification (GTDB taxonomy): domain Bacteria; phylum Pseudomonadota; class Alphaproteobacteria; order Caulobacterales; family Aquidulcibacteraceae; genus REEB506. Next base: position 8,907 of record JBMOIB010000031.1, read on the forward strand.
TGAAGAGCGGCGCGATCAAGTTCGACACCCAATTCCCGGTCAGCGAGAACGCCTGGCGCCATGGGGCGCAGTCCGACGGTTCGCACATGTTCCTCGAGATCAACTCGCAGGTTTCCGTCCGCGACTTGATCCGCGGCGTGGTCATCGTCTCGGCCAATGACGCCTGCATCGTACTGGCGGAAGGAATAGCGGGTTCCGAGGAAGCCTTCGTCGATCTGATGAACCGCAAGGCCCACGACCTCGGCCTCGCCTCGGCGCGCTTCCGCAATTCGACCGGGTTGCCGGATCCCGATCACGTTATCAGCGCCGCAGATCTGGCGCGTCTCGCTGCGGTCATTATCCGCGATCATCCTGATCTGTATAAAATTTATGCGGAGCGCAGCCTTACCTTCAACGGCAAGACCCAGGAGAACCGGAACCCGCTGCTCGGCAAAGTCGCCGGCGCAGATGGGGTCAAAACCGGTCACACGTCCAAATCCGGCTACGGCATGATCGGGTCCGCGGAGCGCAACGGCCAGCGCCGCATCATCGTGTTCAACGGCCTGCCGACGATGGCGGCGCGGTCCTCAGAAGCCCAGCGGCTCATGAACTCGGCCTTCTTCGATTTCAACGTCGCGACCGTTGCGCCCAAGGGCAAAGTCATCGGCCAAGCAAACGTTTGGATGGGCTCGAAGAAGACGGTGGGCCTCATCTCGCCGGCGCAGATCCAGATCGCCGCGCACCGCTCGGTCGCGACGGGTCTGAAGGCGGCGATCGTCTATGACGGCCCGCTCGCGGCCCCGATCAAGCAAGGCGACAAGGTCGCGGCGCTGGTGATCGAAGGGCCCGGCTACGCGCGCCAGTCCTACCCGCTGGTCGCCGCCGAGAAGGTCCAGCGCAGCAATGTCTTCGCGCGCGCCGCGGCTGGCCTTGGCGTGCTGTTCGGCGGCGGGTCGTGAACCGACGCGCCGGCCTGTTCGTGACGCTGGAAGGCGGCGAAGGGGCCGGCAAAACCTCGCTCGCCAAGAGCCTCGCCGAGGTTGCGCAAGCACGCGGCCGCACGGTGACGATCACGCGCGAACCCGGCGGAACGCCCGGCGCCGATGCGATCCGCAGTCTCCTCGTCCGTGGAGATGCCGCGCGCTGGTCGCCCTTGGCCGAAACGCTGTTGTTCGCAGCCGCCCGAACAGACCATCTCGAACGCGTGATCCGGCCGGCGCTTGCGGCTGGCGAGGTGGTGATTTGCGATCGCTATGTCGGCTCTACCTACGCCTATCAGGTTGGCGGCCACGGGCTCGCGCGCGCGGATTTTGAGGCGATCAACGCGGCGGTCCGCCCGGACGCGCCGGACCTGACGCTGGTGCTCGACGCACCGCCCGAATTGGGCCTTGCGCGTTCGCGCGGGGGCGCGCTCGGCGAAGACCGGTACGAGGGCCTGGACCTCGCCTTCCACATGCGGGTTCGGGCCGCGTTCCTCGAACTCGCCGCCGCCGATCCGGAGCGTGTCCGCGTCATCGACGCTACGCGCGCGATAGCCGCCGTCGCCGACGAGGCCGCGGCCATTCTCGCCGGAAGGCTGCAATGAGCGACGCGCCCGAAACCGACCAGATCGCGGGCGCGCCGCACCCGCGTCGCGTCGGCGCGTATGTCGGTCACGACGAGGCCGAAGCCCAGATCGCCGCCGCAATGGCCGAGAGCCGGCTGCACCACGCCTGGCTGATCGCTGGACCACGGGGGCTTGGCAAAGCGACGCTCGCCTATCGGTTTGCGCGTGCGCTGCTGGGCGCGCGTCGCATCGGTCCGCGGCCGTTCGACGTCGATCCTGAGGACCCCGTCGCACGGCGGGTCGTCAACCTCTCGCACGGCGATCTGTTCGTCCTGCGTCGCGGGATCGGCGATCGCGGACGAGCGCGGCGTGAGATCGCCGCCGAAGAAGCGCGCGCGATGCCCGGGTTCTTCTCGCTGGCGCCGGCCGAGGGCGGCTGGCGCGTCGCCATCGTCGACAGCGTGGACGATTTGAACCGCCATGCCGCCAATGCGCTGCTCAAAATCCTGGAGGAGCCGCCAGCGCGCTGCGTCCTTCTGCTGATCTGCCATACGCCGGGCGCCGCGCTCGCCACCATTCGATCCCGCTGCCGCCGCATCACACTGCGGCCGCTGAGCGACGCCGATTGCGCCGCCGCCGTGCGGGCCGCGCTGGGGACAGAGGCCGATCCGCGGGCGATCGCGCTCGCCAAGGGTCGCCCGGGGCGCGCTGTCGCTTTGCAGGCGCTCGCCGCTCCCAAAATGGCCGAGGCGCTGGAGCAGGCGCTGCGTCGGCTGGCGCAGGATGGACCGCAGGGTTTCGCCGCGCTCGCTTTCGACCGCGCGGGCGATGCGCACGACCGTTTGGATCTGATGCTCGATCTTACGCAGGACCTGATCGCCGACGCGGTGGCGGCGGTCTCCCGCGGTGAGGCGGGGCCGCTGCCGGGCTTGATCAGCAACGCAAGCGCACCGGCTTGGGCCAAGGCCTGGGCTGACCTTTCCGCTCTGCGCGATCAGGCCGACGGCCTCGGCCAGGACCCAACGCACGCCATGCTGCGCGCTGGCGCGATCCTGGCGCAGGCGGGCGGGGCGCGCGCATGAGCATGCTGATCGATTCCCACGTCAATTTGCACGCGCACGCCTTTGACGCCGACCGCGCCGATGTGATCGGTCGTGCGCGGGCGGCCGGCGTCGGCCCCATGGTCACGATCTGCGACCAGATGCAGAACTTCGAGGCCGTGCTCGCCATTGCGCGCGCCGATACGCGGATCGGCGCCAGCGTCGGCGCGCATCCGCACTACGCCAAAGACCATCTTGATTTGACGCAGGAACGGCTCGTCTCCGCCGCCGGCGATCCGAAGGTCGTGGCGATCGGCGAGACCGGTCTAGATCAGCACTATCTGCACAGCCCGCTCGAGGATCAGATCCGCGTCTTTCGCGCCCATATCGGCGCTGCGCGCGAAACCGGGCTGCCGCTGATCGTGCACACGCGCGAGGCCGATGCACTGACCGCCGACATACTGGAGGACGAATACGCCAAGGGCGCCTTCAAGATCCTCCTACATTGCTACACCAGCGGACCGGAGCTTGCGCGGCGCGCCTATGCCCTCGGCGCGCGGATTTCGTTTTCCGGCATCATGACGTTCAAGAACGCGGACGATGTGCGCGCGATCGCACGCGAGGCGTCTCTCGATCGCGTGATCCTGGAGACGGATTGCCCCTACCTTGCGCCGGTTCCTCATCGCGGCCGGCGGTGCGAACCGGCGCATGTGCGCGACGTCTACGCCGCATTCTGCGCTCTGCGCGGACTTGAGATGCACGATGCGACGGCACGCATCGCCGACGTCTTCTTCGACCTCTTTCCCATGGCGCGCGCATGAGCCGGATCGTGCGCCGCCAGTTTACGATCCTCGGCTGCGGTTCGTCCGGCGGCGTGCCGCGCGCTGACGGCGATTGGGGCGCCTGCGACCCGAGCGATCCGCGCAATCGCCGCCGCCGCTGCAGCCTGCTCGTGCGGCAATGGTCGGGCGAGGGCGATGATCCGATGGCCGCGACGACGTTGGTGATCGACACCAGCCCCGATTTCCGCGAGCAGGCGATCGACGCAAAGCTCGCGCGGCTCGACGCGATCGTTTTCAGCCATGACCATGCCGACCAGGCGCACGGCATCGATGATGTGCGCGCCTTTGCGATCCGCCGGCGCAAGGCCATTGCGACCTACTTCGATGCGCCGACCGGTGCGACGCTCACGAGCCGCTTTGCTTATTGCTTCTTCGGGCAGGGCGGCTATCCCGCGATCCTCGACGCCCAGCCGGAGATCGAGCCCGGCTCGCCCTTCAACGTCAGCGGGCCGGGGGGCGACATTCCCATCCTGCCGATCGCTCAGGATCACGGCGGCTCGGTTTCGCTCGGCTTCCGGATCGGCGACTTCGCCTATTGCAACGATGTGGTCGATCTCAACGAAGCGGCGCTCGACGCGCTCGATGGTGTCGACGTCCTGGTCGTCGATGCTTTGCGGTACGCGCCGCATCCGACGCACGCACACCTCGCCAAGGCGCTCGACTGGATCAGGCGCGTTAGGCCGCAGCGGGCGATCCTGACGAACATGCATGTAGACCTGGATTTCAGCCGCGTAGCAGCCGAGACGCCGGCCCATGTCGAGCCGGCGGTAGATGGCTTGATCGTTGAAACTACGCTGGAAATATATCCAGCCCAGCGTTGATTACCCATAATATATATTATGCGATTGGAGCCTGCATGACCGCCGAAGCCCGAACGCACGCAGCGATCGACGCGCTCGTCGCTCTTATGGCGCGCCTGCGCGACCCGGCGGACGGATGTCCGTGGGACGTCGCCCAGAGCTTCGAGACGATCGCGCCCTACACGATCGAGGAGGCCTACGAGGTCGCTGACGCGATCGCGCGAGGGTCCCTTCCCGATCTGCGCGAGGAACTCGGGGACCTTTTGTTTCAGGTCATTTTCCATGCGCGCATGGCCGAAGAGCAAGGCGCGTTCGGCTTCGCCGACGTCGCCGAGGCGATCACGACGAAGATGCGTGCGCGGCATCCGCATGTGTTCGGCGACGCCGCTGCGCGCGATGCCGAGGCTCAAACGCACGCGTGGGAAGCCCAAAAAGCGGCCGAGCGCGCGGCCAAGCGTCCGGACGCCGGCGTTCTGGACGATGTGCCTGTGGCGCTGCCTGCGCTGATGCGCGCGGAAAAGCTCGCGAAGCGCGCGGCCCGGATCGGTTTCGATTGGCCGACCCCGGATGAGGTTCTCGAGAAGCTCACCGAGGAGCTCGACGAGGTCGCCCAGGCGCGCGCCGACGGCGACCAGGACGGCGTCGCCGAAGAGATCGGCGATCTGCTGTTCGTGGTCGCCAATCTGGCCCGCAAGCTGAAGGTCGATCCGGAAGACGCGTTGCGCCGCGCCAATGACAAGTTCGCCCGGCGGTTTCGCTTCATAGAGGCGGCGTTGCGCGCGCGCGGCGTCCAGGGCGAGGTTCGTCCACTCGTTGAACTTGAAGCGCTGTGGCGCGACGCCAAGGCGGCTGAGCGCTGAGCCCTATTCCGCTGCGCGCGCCGCCGTGCGGCCGAGCATGTCGGCCAATTGCGCATGGGCGTCAGCGGCGAGTTCGGCGGTCAACGCGACGAAGCCCTCGTCGTCATAGCTCTCTTCGACGATCCGGCCGCGCGCGGCGATCCACGCGCGTGTGCGGCCATCGCCTGGATCCAGGCGCACACTCACGGTTTGGGTGGGGCCATAGGCGATGCGGTCGATGGCTTCGACGAGCGCAGCGACGCCCTCGCCGGTGTGCGCGGACAAAGCCACGATCCGAGCCCCCTCCCCGCCGCCGCCTTCTGGCGCGGCCCGCGCGAGCCGCGCGGCGCGGCGGTCCTCGGGCAAGGCGTCAATCTTGTTCCAGGCCTCGACCAGGACGGGCGTCGAGGCCGCGTCGGCCTGCAATTGCGCGAGAACGCCTTCGACGTCCTCCTTCTGGGCCTCGGTTTCGGGATGGGCGACGTCGCGCACGTGAACGAGAATATCGGCAGTGGCGACCTCCTCCAGCGTGGCGCGGAAGGCGTCGACCAATTCGTGCGGCAGATCGGTGATGAATCCGACCGTGTCGCTCAGAATGAACGGGCGATGGTCGGCGGCGCGCACGAGACGCGCCGTCGGATCGAGCGTCGCGAACGGCATGTCCTTGGCGAGGACGCCGGCCTCCGTGAGCCGATTGAAAAGGCTCGACTTGCCAGCGTTGGTGTAGCCGACCAGCACGACGGTTGGCAGGCCCGCGCGCTTGCGGGCCGAGCGCTGCAGCGCGCGCGTGCGGCGCACGTCTTCAAGCTCGGCCTTCAGGCGATCGATGCGACCGCCGATCAGGCGGCGGTCAAGTTCGAGCTGGGTTTCACCAGGGCCGCCGGTCTTGCCGAGGCCGCCGCGCTGACGCTCGAGGTGGGTCCAGGTGCGCACGAGCCGCGACTTTTCATAGGCCTGGCGCGCCAGCTCGACCTGCAGACGGCCTTCCCGCGTGCGGGCGCGCCGACCGAAAATCTCCAGGATCAGGCCGGTTCGATCGACCACCTTGGCGTTCAGTGCGCGTTCGAGATTGCGCTGCTGCACGGGGCTCAGACTGGCGTCGACGATGACGATCCCGGCGCCGAGAGCTTCGACCCTGGCCTTGATCTGCTCGACGCGCCCAGAGCCGAAATAGGCGCCCGGAGACAGTCGGCGCATCGTGACGATGCTGGTCTCCGCGACCTCCAGGTCGAGCGCCTCGGCGAGCCCGGAGGCTTCGTCGAGGCGGTTCTGCGGATTGCGCATCGGATCGGCCGCAGTCAGCGGCAATAGAACTATGGCGCGGTCGAAATTCTGCTCGGGCCCAGCCTGCGGCGGGTCGCCGTGATCGTGTTCATCGTCGAATTCGTCGCCAGTCTTATCCGTCACTCTCGTCGGGGCCCTTTTCGCCGTCGAACATGTGCACGGGTCCGCCCGGCATCACGGTCGAGATCGCATGTTTGTAAACGAGCTGAATCTGGCCGTCGCGGCGCAGCAGCACGCAGAAATTATCGAACCAGGTCACGACGCCCTGCAGCTTCACCCCGTTGACCAGAAAAATCGTCAACGGCGTCTTGGATTTGCGCACGGCGTTCAGGAACGTGTCCTGCAAGTTTTGTTTTTTCGCGTCCATTTTGGATCTTCTTGAGTTGAAACCGGGATGCGGTCGCAGGCACCATGGCTGAGGCCGCGCACGCGGGCAACCAAAGCCGCGGGCCCGCACGAGCCCTATTCGATTTCCAGATAGTGATTGCGCAAGGCTTGGGCAATCGGTCCCGGCCTGCCATCGCCGATCACGGCGCCGTCGATGCGGATCACCGGAATGGCGATGCTCGTCGCGGACGAGATGAACGCCTCGCGGCTCGCCTTGGCTTCCTCGAGGCTGAATGCGCGCTCCTCGATGCGGATCTGCAGCGCCTCAGCGACGCGCAAGAGCCGCGCGCGGGTGATGCCATGCAGGATGTTTGCATTGAGGTCGCGGGTCACCAGCGCTCCCGAAGGCGAGACGATCCAGGCGTTCGACGAGGAGCCTTCAGTCACCAGCCCGTCGGCATCGACGAACCAGGCTTCGAACGCGCCGGCCGCGCGGGCGGCCTGCTTGGCGAGGACGTTCGGGAGCAGAGACACGCTCTTGATGTCGCAGCGCGCCCAGCGCGTTTCGGGCGTCGAGATCACCGAGACGCCGGCGTTTGCGCGCGCCTCAATGCTCCGGGGCGGGATCGATTTGGCCGTCATGACGACCGTCGGCGGTGTGCGAGCGGTCGGGAAAGCATGATCGCGCGGCGCCGCGCCGCGAGTGATCTGCAGATAGAGGATGCCGTCGCGGACCCGGTTGCGGCGCAACGTCTCGCGCGCGGCCCGGCGCAGCGCCGCATCCGACATCGGCCGCGGAATCGCCAATTCGCGCAGCGAGCGTTCAAGCCGCGCGAAATGCGCGGCCTCGTCGATCAGGAGGCCGCCGGCGATGGCCCACACCTCATAGATGCCATCAGCGAACTGGAACCCGCGATCCTCCACCTCGACGGCGGGGTCGCGCTGCGGCGCATATCGTCCGTTGACGTAGGCTACACGGCTCATTCGACCTCGCCAGGACGACCGGGCGCTTCAACCCCGAGCGACTTCAGCTTGCGATGGAGCGCCGAGCGTTCCATCCCGATAAAGTGCGCGGTGCGCGAAATGTTGCCGCCGAATCGCATGATCTGAACGGAAAGATACTCGCGCTCGAAGCGCTCGCGCGCGTCGCGCAGCGGCAGACCAATCACTTCGTGCATGCCATTGGCGGGCGAGAACCCGGCCGCGGGCCAGGCTTCCTGCGGCAATGTATCGATCGTGACCGGCTGGCTGGGGTCGCCGGGCGCGAGGATCAGGATGCGCTCGATCACGTTGCGCAACTGACGGACGTTGCCCGGCCATTCGGCGGCCTGGAGCGCGGCCATCGCATCGGGCCCGATGTCGCGGGCGGCGAGACCGGAAATCTCAGCGAGGCGCAGCACGAAGTATTGCGCGAGTTCGGGGATGTCGTCGCGCCGCTCTGCGAGGCTCGGCACGCGCAGCGGCACGACGTTGAGCCTGTGGAACAGGTCCTCGCGGAACCGGCCGCGCTCGATGTCGCCGCGCAGCTCGCGCGAGGACGAGGAAATCACCCGCACATTGACCTGGACGTCGGCCGAGCCGCCGAGCCGTCGGAACCGCTGTTCGACCAGCACGCGCAGGATCTTGCTCTGGGTCTCGACGGGCATATCGCCCACTTCGTCGAGCAGCAGGGTTCCGGCGTGCGCTTGTTCGAAGACGCCGATTTTCCGCGGACGCCCGTCCGGGCCCTCTTCGCCGAAAATCTCCGATTCCATCCGATCGGGTGCGATGCTTGCGGCGTTGATCGCCACGAAAGGCCCGTTGCAGCGTTGCGAGCGCTCGTGGATGAGGCGGGCGACGAGTTCCTTGCCCGAGCCTGCGGCGCCTGAGATCAGAACGCGGGAATTGGACTGGGCGATGCGCTCAACCGAAGCGCGCAACTGCGCCATCGCCGCCGACGAGCCCACCAGCTCCGCGCTTGCGGCCGAGCGCGCGCGCAGCGACGCATTCTCGCGCTTGAGGCGGGCCATTTCGAGGGCGCGGTTGACCACCACAAGAAGACGATCGGCGTTGAACGGCTTTTCGATGAAGTCGTAGGCGCCTTTGCGGATCGCCGACACCGCGGTTTCGATCGTTCCGTGTCCGGAGATCACGATCACCGGGAGATCCGGGTCGATGTCTTTCAGCAGCGTCAGGAGGTCGAGGCCGTCTATTCGGCTGCCCTGCAGCCAGATGTCGAGGATGACGAGCGCTGGACGCCTGCGGCGCAGAGCATCGAGCGATTCATCCGCATCGCGCGCGCCGCGTACATGATGACCCGCGTCTTCTAGAATTCCGCAGACGAGGTCGCGGATGTCGGCCTCATCGTCGATGACGAGAATGTCTGAGGACATTAGACGACCTCTCTGCCCTGCGCGTCCGTGTCGGCGCCGGGGTTGGATGATTTGGGAAGCACGATGCGGACCATCGCGCCGGGGCCGGGCCCTGGCGCGTCATGCAATTCAAGCGCCCCGCCGTGGTCTTCGACCACGCGTTGGACGATCGCAAGGCCAAGTCCCGTGCCTTTGGCGCGCGTTGTGACGTACGGCTCGACCAGGCGCGCGCGATCCTTGACGGGCAATCCGAGCCCATTGTCGATGATCGACACGATGGCGTGCGTCGGCGTTTCTTCGAGCCGGACGATAACGCGGCCCTCTTTGGGCTCGCCGTCGCGACTGCGCCGGGCGCCCACGGCCTCGCCGGCGTTCTTCAAGATGTTGGTGAGCGCCTGCGCGATCAGACGCTCGTCGCACCAGATCAGAACTTGGCCTTCGGGCCCTTCAAACTCGAACCGCGTATCGGGAAACGCCAACCGCTGCGCGAAGGCGTTGGCGCGCAGCAATTCGGTGAGGTCGGCGGCGCCCATGCGCGGTATAGGCATACGCGCGAATGCGGAAAATTCGTCGACCATGCGGCCGATGTCGGCGACCTGACGCAGGATCGTGTCGGTGCAGCGCTGGAAAACTTCCGGATCGGAGCGGATCTCATTCGCATATTTGCGCTGGATGCGCTCGGCGGAGAGCTGGATGGGCGTCAGCGGGTTCTTGATCTCGTGCGCGATCCGACGTGCGACGTCCTTCCAGGCTTCCTGGCGCTGGGCGGCGATCAGCTTGGTCATGTCGTCGAACGTCAACACGACGCCGCCCGCACCGCCCGGGTCGAGGCTCCTGCGCAGGCTGAGATGGATGGTGCCGCCGTCACGCACCAGATCGACGCGATGCGGGCCTTCGTCCGGAAGCGGATGGTCGCCCTGCAAGACGCTGCGAAACTCAGGCGCCACGTCAAGCAAGCGGCGCCCTTCCAACTCGCCTTCCGCGACGCCAAGGAGCGCTTCGGCCGACCGATTGGCGACCCGGACGCGCCCGTCTGGGTCGAGGCCTACAACGCCGGCGCTGACGCCGGCCAGAACCGCGCGGATAAAGCGCGATCGGCTCTCGGCGTCCTGGCGCGCATTCACCAGATCGGCGCGTTGCGTCTGCAATTGTGCGGTCATCCGGTTGAAGGCGCGGCCGAGCGCGTCGACTTCGTCACGTTCGGCGCTCACGCCGACGCGCGCAGCGAGATCGCCGGCGGCGACCCGCCCCGCTGCCTCGGCGAGCCGTCCGATCGGCTCGGCGATGCGCGACGCGTTTGAGAGCCCCACCCAGACGGCGCCTAAAAGGACGAGCCAAGCGGTCGCGAGATACGACAGGACGAAGAGCGTTTGCAGGCCGGCGCGGCGGCGCTCGGTTTCCCGATAGGCGATGACGGCCTGCTCATAGGTCCGCAGCTGGCCGAGCATGCCTTCATCGATCGGCTGCGACACGTAAAGATACGCGCCGGGATAGGAGTTCAGCTTCACCAGCGAGCGCAACAGGCCGGCGCGTTCGAACAGGCTGATCGGGATGGCGCCCTTCCCGGCGTCGGCAAGGTCGCCGCTCGACGGCGCTTCGAAAGGCGGGGCTCTCGGCGGCTCGCCGCGCGCAATCGGGCGGCCCTTGGCGTCGAGGAGATAGGCGGAGGCGAAACCGCGGGCCTGGGCCTGATCGCGCAGATAGCCCGCAAAGCGCTCGGGTTGTTCGCGCAAACCCTGGGCGGCGTCTGGCTGGTCGACATCGTTCGCCATGGCCATGACTTGGCTGCGAATGCCGCTCTCGACAGACTGGATGTAGAGCCTGCCGACCCCAGCGGCGTTCTCGACCACGGTTTTGACCTGGTCGCTGAACCATTGCTCGACGCCGCGGCTGATCGTGGCCCCAAGGAACAGGGCGACGATGATGGCGGGAACGACCGCCGCGAGGCTGAACAGCGAGGCGAACCGCAGGTGAAGGCGGGCGCCCGTCTCCGTGACGCCGCGACCGCCCGCGATCCGCACGATCCGCAGGCCAAGGAAGCCAGCCAAAACGACGGACAACGCCAAACTGGCGCAAACCAGCCACAGCATCACCGGGCTCGCCGGCCCGAACGGTCCCGCCCCGGAAACCGCAAAAAGCGTCGCGGTGACCGTTAACGCAGCGGCCGCAACGAAAATGATCGCAAACCATGCCGTCGCAGGCCGGTCGCGTTGATGCTCATCAGCCCCGGATCGCCCCGTCGCAAACTCGGTCGACGTATTCATCCGGACACACCCGCGTGGCGTTCATGCCACAACGGCGACTTATCCCCGCCCTGGAAGCCGCGTCAATCGTTTCGCCCAGTTCGGACGCCAAGCGTCTGAATCTTCTTGCGTAAGGTGTTTCGATTGATGCCGAGAATGGCGGCGGCGCGGATTTGATTGCCGCGTGTGGCCTCAAGCGTGAGCTCGATCAGGGGGCGTTCGACTTCGGCCAGAACCCGATCGTAGAGGCCTTCACTCGGCGCGCCGTCCGCAAATTCCGATTTGAGCCGGCGGCGAACGACCGTTTCGAGCGTATCGGCGCCCTTTTGCCCGATGTCATGAACGGGCGGCCGCACGGCCTGAAGCTCGCGTTCGATTTCGCGCGCCGTGATGATCGGTTCGGGGCACAGCGCCGCCGCGCGGCGCAGGAGGTTTTCCAGCTCGCGGACATTGCCCGGCCAGTCCTGCGCCTTCAGCAAGTCGACGGCGCTCGCGTCGAGCGTCTTTTCCGGGAGCCCTTCGCGACGGGCGCGAATGAGAAAGGCCCGCGCCAAGTCGGGGACGTCGTCCCGCCGCTCTCGCAGCGGCGGCAGCCGGATGACGACGACGTTGAGGCGGAACAGGAGGTCGGATCGGAAGGCGCCAGCCTCGACGAGGTCGTTCAGATTCCGGGTGGAAGCCGCGACGATGCGGACGTCGGGGCGCTTGCCGGCATCGCTCCCGGCCTCAAGCATCCGCAGCAGCCGCGACTGGGCGTCGAGGGGCATATCGTCGACCCCATCGAGGAACAATGTGCCGCGGTGCGCTTCGGCGAGGCGCCCAGGGTCATCGCCTGCGCCGAACAATTGCGCCTCGACACGCTCGCGCGGCGTCGCCGCAAGGCCGATCGGCACGAAGGGCTGGTCTTTGCGCTTGCTGAAATCATGCAGCGCACGCGCGACGCGCTCCTTGCCGGCGCCGGATTCACCCTCGATCAGCACGGTCAGATCGGTCGCCGCAACGCGCGCGAGGATCCGGTAGACCTCCTGCATGGCCGGCGAGCGGCCGATCAGCGGCATCCGCTCTTCACGTTCAGCCGCGACCGCCGCGGAACGCGCGCGCGCGTCCGGCCGGCGCGACAGCGCCCGCTTCACGGCGCCCACGAGGTCTTCCAGGTCGAAGGGCTTGGGCAGGTAATCGTAGGCTCCGACCCCGGCGGCCGATAGCGCCGTCAGAACGGTGCTTTGTCCGCTCATCACGATAACCGGTAGATCGGGCCGGTTAGCGCGCAGGCTCGGCAGCGCGTCGAACACGCTCTCGTCGCCCATATAGACGTCGCTCACGACGAGATCGCCTTCGCCGTCGCGCACCCATTTGGCGAGGGTCGCCACGTTGCTCGTGGCGCGGACCTGGTAGCCTTCCTTCGCCAGCGCCTGCGACAGAACCAGACGCAGGGAGTTGTCGTCGTCGGCGAGAAGGATCCGCTCGTTCACTGGCCCGCATCTCCGCGCTCGATCGGCAGGAGCGCGCGGAAGACCGTACGCCCTGGAACGCTGTCGACTTCGATCCGGCCGCCGTGGCGAGCGATGATCTCGGAGGCGACCGCCAGACCGAGCCCCATCCCCCCGCTCTTGGACGACACGAATGGTTCGAACACGCGTTGACGCATGTGTGGCGGAAGTCCGGGTCCGTTGTCCTCGAACGCGACCTCAAGCTGAGGTCTGGCGGCTCCGGCGCCCGCCGCGCGCACGCGAATGCCCGGTCGATAGGCAGTTGCGAGGATGACCGACGCGTCTTTTCGCCCCTGCGTCGCCTCAGCGGCGTTCTTGGCGATGTTGAGAAAGGCCTGGATGAGCTGGTCGAGGTCGGCGTGGATAGGCGGCAACGAGGGATCGTAGCGCTCGGAGACCGCGACTGTGGGAAACGCCTGCGCGACGACGCAACGCACCCGTTCGAGCGCTTCGTGGACGTTGACGATGTTGAGGCGCAAGGGCGCCATGCCGTCGAGCGCATCAATGCGATCCGTCAAGCGGCGGATGCGATCGGTCTCGGCGCAGATCACTTCGGTAAGCGCCTGGACGTCGGGCGCGGCGTCCTGGCCGATCAACTGGGCCGCAGCGCGAATGCCGGCCAAGGGATTGCGGATCTCATGCGCCAACGTGCGCGCCGCCGCAGAAATCGGGCGCGCCTCCATGACCTTCTCGCTGCGACCGCGCGGCGCGATCGTGACGGCGATGAACCGCCCGTCGTCGAGCGGCGCGGCGTTGACGTCCGCGCGACCGATGTGGAGCCCGGGGCCTTCAAGCTGAACGTCCGTCGCCGTCACGGTCTGCAATCGGCGCGAGGCCGCTTCGACCAGGCTGCGCAACGGGTCTTCGGGACCGAACATGTCCTCGAGCGTGCGCCCGAGCACGCCGCGGGCCGCGCCTGCGAGGAGGGTCGCCGCCGCCGTATTCACGAACCGAATCCGCAGCCCGCTATCGACGCCCAAAACAGCCACCGGCAACGCGTCAAGCCACCGCTCGGCGTCTGGCGCCAACCTCAGCGTCGGGCGTGCGGCGTCCATCATAGCCGTCATGCGGCGCGCCTTTCTGGAAGCGGAGCGAATAGCGCTGCAAGCGCAGGCGCCACCGCGTTGGGATCGTCGATCCGGCAGATCGCGGCGCGCGCAGAACGCCGCGTCTCGGGATCGATGTGGCCGAGGCCCGCCTCGACCGTCCAGGCGATATGCTTGCGCGCGATGCGAGTTCCAAGGTGAGGACCGTAGAAATCCAAGCAATCGGCGTGCAATTCAAGAAGACTTCGCAGCATTCGCCCGAGCGACGGCGGCGGTTGCGGGGCGCCGGTCGCCAGTTCGGTCGCGAGCGCGGCCGTCGCCCAGGGTTTCCCCTGCGCGGCCCGCCCGACCATGATCCCGGCCGCGCCGGATTGGGCAAGCGCGCGACGCGCGTCCTCGGCGGTGGCGATGTCGCCATTGACGATGACGGGAATGGAGACGGCCTCGACAGTCGCTCGCACGGCCGCCCAATCGGCCGCGCCCGTATAGAACTGACGGCGCGTGCGGCCGTGGATAACGATCATCTTTACGCCCGCAGCTTCGGCGCGCCGGGCGATATCCGGTGCGTTGAGGCTGGTTTCGTCCCAGCCGAGCCGCATCTTGAGCGTCACGGGCACGGGTGAGGCGGCGACCGTCGCCTCGATCAGGCGCAGGGCGAGGTCGGGCTCGCGCATCAAGGCAGATCCCGAGGCGCCGCTGGTGACGCACTTGGCTGGGCAGCCCATGTTGATGTCGATCACGTCGGCGCCGGCGTCGGCGGCGAGTTTGGCGCCGTGCGCCATCCAGCGGGCTTCGCGGCCGGCGAGCTGAATGACCAACGGGCCGATGACGCCCTGCCCCGCCGCGCGGCGCACGACATCCGGCCGCGCCATGGCCAATTGGTCGCTCGCCACCATCTCCGAAACGACGTAGGGCGCGCCGAAGGCTTGCGCTTGCCGGCGAAACGGCAAGTCTGTGACGCCTGCCATCGGCGCCAAGAGCACCGGACGGTCGAGCGTGACGGACCCCAGGTGGATCGGCGCGTTCATGACACAAGTATGGCGCCTATTTTCAAGGCGCCAAGCGAAATTGCTGCGCCGCAGCATCGGGGAGGCTTTGACTCATGACGATTTCGGCCATCGTCGTCGCGGCTGGGAAGGGGGAGCGCGCGGGCGGCGTCGTCCCCAAACAATACGCCCCGCTGGGCGGTAGGCCGCTGCTCCGCTGGTCCTTGGAAGCGTTCACGCACCATCCTGCGATTGATCGGGTGTGCGTGGTCATCGACCCCGCGCATTCGGCCTTGGCGCAGGCCGCCGCGATGGGGCTCGACGTGAGCTTCGCGTCCGGCGGCTCGACCCGGACGGCCTCGGTGCGCGCGGGGCTAGAAGAGATTGCGGCAGCGGCGCCTTCTGGCGTGCTGATCCATGACGCCGCCCGTCCGGGGCTTTCCGCTGCGATGATCGACGCGCTCGCCGCCGCCCTCGCCCGCGCCGAGGCCGCGGCGCCGGCATTGCCAGTTGTGGATGCGCTCAAACGCGTGGCGGGCGACGCGATCCTGGAAGAGGCGGCCCGCGCTGACCTTGTTCGCATCCAGACCCCGCAGGCGTTCCGGTTCGCACCGTTCGCCGCCGCGGTCGCTCAAACCGCGCCGGACGCCGCTTTCGACGACGATCTCGCGCTGGCGCGCGCCGCAGGGCTATCCGCGATCGTCGTTCCGGGCGATCCTCGGCTCATGAAGGTCACCTATCCTGAGGATTTCGCGGCCGCCGCGCGCCTGCTCGCGCCGTCCATGACCGTGACGGGTTCGGGGTTCGACGCGCATCGGTTCGGGCCGGGCGATCACGTCACGCTGTGCGGTGTGAGAATTCCCCATAACGCCGGTCTTGTCGGCCATTCGGACGCCGACGCCGCCTGGCACGCGCTGACCGACGCGCTGCTCGGCGCGATCGGCGCCGGCGACATCGGCGACCATTTTCCGCCGACCGATCCGCAATGGCGCGGCGCGCCGTCGGGCGTTTTCCTGCGCCACGCCGCCGACCTCGTGGCGCGCGCCGGCGGCCGGATCGTCAATGTCGACGTGACCTTGATCTGCGAGCGTCCGAGAGTGAAGCCGCACCGGGAGGTGATGCGCGCGGCGACCGCCGAGCTTCTCGGATTGCCCATCGCCCGCGTCAGCGTGAAAGCGACGACCACCGAGGGCATGGGCTTCACCGGCCGCGAGGAGGGTCTGGCGGCGCAGGCGAGCGTCAGCGTGCAAATCCCGGAGAGCCTTGATGTTTGACGAAGCGTTGCTGAACCTGGCCCGTCTCGTCCTGTTCGAAGCCGAGGAACGGCGGCTGAAGATCGCCACCGCCGAGAGTTGCACCGGCGGGCTGATTGCGGCCCTGCTGACCGAAATTCCCGGCTCTTCGGCGGCGTTCGAACGCGGCTTCGTGGTTTACTCCAACCGCGCCAAGGAAGACCTGCTCGGCGTGCCGGGCGATCTGATCGCCGACCATGGCGCTGTGAGCGAATCGGTGGCGCGCACCATGGCGGAGGGCGCGCTGAGGGAATCGCGGGCCAACATTGCGGTCGCGGTGACGGGCGTCGCCGGTCCCGGCGGCGGCACGCGCTTGAAGCCTGTCGGTCTCGTTCACATCGCCTGCGCCCGCGAAAACCGCGCTATAGCCCACGAGGCGCTGCGACTCGGCGACATCGGCCGGTCGGAAATTCGACTGAAGACGGTCGAAACCGCGCTCACGATGGTGCGGGCGGCGATCCCGTAGAGCCCTGCACCGGCGGCCCAAGCCGGCGGCGGGCTTCGAGCTCGAAGGCATGGATGATTTTGTCGGCGGCGGTCTCGCGATTGACCCTGGCCAGTCCGTTCAGCAGCGGATTTCGAAACTCGTAGGAAATCCAGAACCGGATCATTGCGCCGCCGGCCCCGTCGCTCGCGAACCGCCAGCGATTTTCCAATTGCCGGAAAGGGCCTTCCGCGAGCTTCACGTCGACGATCCCATCATCCGGATTGCACGTGACGTAGGTTGAGAACCGTTCGCGCAGCCCGCGCCAGCCGACCACCGCCTGCGCCAGACCGCGCCAACCGTCGCCCTCGCGGGTCTCATGCAGAATGCGCAGCGATTGGATCCAGGGAATGAAGCCCGGATAGGACTTCACGTCGCCGACCAGCGCGCACAGATCACGCGGCGCATAAGGCAAGCGGCGTTCGGCCTCAACGATGGTGGCGGACATAGCGGTCTGCTTATCGAGCTGCCGCGCGCGCGGCGCGTAGGCGGCGGAAGTCCTCGCCAGCGTGATAGCTCGACCGCGTCAGCGGGCTCGCTGCGACCATCAAGAAACCCTTCGATTCGCCAATCGTCTTCAATGCTTCGAACTCGGACGGTTCGACGAAGCGTTCGACGGCGGCATGTTTGCGCGTCGGTTGCAGATACTGGCCGATGGTGAGGAAATCGACGCCCGCTGAGCGCATGTCGTCCATTACCTGCATGACCTCTTCCTTGGTTTCGCCGAGCCCAACCATCAGGCCGGACTTGGTGAACCGGGCGGGATCGCGCTCCTTTACGCGATCGAGCAGGCGCAATGAGTGGTAATAGCGCGCGCCGGGACGGATCGAGAGATAGAGGCGCGGCACGGTCTCCAGATTGTGGTTGAAGACGTCAGGCGCCGCGTCGATCACCAGCTCGGCCGCGCCCGCTTTGCGCAGGAAATCCGGCGTCAGCACTTCGATGGTCGTCGCTGGTGCAGCCGCGCGGATCGCGTGGATGGTCGCGGCCATATGGGCGGCGCCGCCGTCCTCCAGGTCGTCACGATCAACCGACGTGACGACAACGTGCTCAAGCCCCATCGCGGCGGTGGCGCGCGCAACCGCAGCCGGCTCGTCAGGATCAAGCGGCGCCGGCAGGCCCGTACGGACGTTGCAGAAGCTGCACGCGCGCGTGCAGGTGTCGCCCATGATCATGAAGGTCGCGTGCGCCTTGGTCCAACACTCGCCGATGTTCGGGCAGCCTGCCTCTTCGCAGACCGTGACGAGCTTGTTGGCGCGCACGATCTCGCGGGTGGCGATGTAGCCAGGGCTCGTCGGCGCCTTGACCCGGATCCAGTCCGGCTTGCGCTGGACCGGAGTGTCGGGCCGGTTGGCCTTTTCGGGGTGGCGCGCGCTCTGGCGTTCGGGCTCGGCGCGCTCAGGGTCCGACCGGTGGTCGATCAAGGTGGGCATGGGGCGAACATGGGCCGATCCCCCTTGGGGATCAATTCCAGCCGAAAGCTTTCACAAACGAAGGCCTGCACTTGCCAAAGTGGACGGAGGCGATAAGGCTTGTTACTGGGCTGAAACAAAAATCACGCTGCGGCGCTCCGCGGCGCACCCATATAACGGGCATGCGGGAGAGGTTCGGGATGGTGAACTCGGTCTTCGATCCGGCGATCGCGCAGATCTCCGTGTTCGACGCGCTCTTGCGGGCCCGGGCTAAGGCCGGCGGCAAGACGAAAATCATCGAAGACCACGATCGCAACCCTCTGAGTTACGACGAGATTATCCGCGCGGCCTTTGCGCTCGGCGGCAAGATCAAGGCGATGACCAAGCCCGGCGAAAACGTCGGGGTGCTTTTGCCCACAGGGGTCGGCGCAACGGTCGTGTTTTTCGCCCTGCAGGCGATTGGCCGGCGTCCGGCCATGCTCAACTTCACGGCGGGCGCGGCAAATCTCAAAGGGGCTGTCGCCGCCGCCGGGATCAAGCGCATCCTCACCGCAGACAAATTCCTCGATCAGGCGAATCTCGGCGACCTGGTCGCCGAACTCGCGACCGTCGCCGACGTCGTGAAGCTGGAGGCGGTGCGCGCCAAGCTCTCGATATTCGACAAGCTCGGCGCCCTGGTCGCCGGCGCCTTTCCGCGGGCCTTCCGCGTCAAGTCCGCTCCCAACGATCCGGCGGTGATCCTGTTCACGTCCGGAAGCTTTGGAACGCCGCGCGGCGTCGTGCTTTCGCACGCCAACCTCGTTTCGAACGTCGAGCAATGCGCCGCGCACATCGACTTCGATCCGGACTGGGTCTTCTTCAACCCGCTGCCGATGTTCCATTGCTTCGGCCTCACGGGTGGGGCGCTTCTCCCGATCCTGCGCGGCCACAAGGCGTTCCTTTACCCCTCCCCGCTGCACTTCAAGGAAATCCCGAAGCTCGTGCAGGAGACCGGCGCCAACGTTCTGTTCGCGACGGACACCTTCGCCCAGCAATACGCGCGCGCCTCCAAGAACGATGAGTTGCGCGGCCTGAAGTTCGCTGTCCTCGGCGCCGAGCGCGTGCGCGAAGAGACCCGCCAGACCTATATGAACAAGTTCGGCGTGATGCTTCTTGAAGGCTACGGCGCGACCGAAGCCTCGCCGGTGATCGCCGTGAACCAGCCGGACGCCAATCGACCGGGCACGGTCGGTCGCATTCTCCCGGGCATGGAAGCCAAACTCGAAGCCGTTCCCGGCATCGACGAGGGCCTGAAACTTGTCGTGCGCGGTCCGAATGTGATGCTCGGCTATCTCGACGCCAACGCGCCGGGCGGCATCGCACCGCCGGTGGATGGCTGGCACGACACCGGCGACATCATCAATCTGGACGCGGACGGCTACGTCGCGATCAAGGGCCGCGTGAAGCGGTTCGCCAAGGTCGGCGGGGAAATGGTCTCGCTGGCCGCCGTCGAGAGCTTCGCACAGGCCGTTTGGCCGATGAATTGCCACGCCGCGGTCTCGGTCGCCGACAGCCGCAAGGGCGAGCGCGTGATCCTCTTCACCGACCACAAGCAGGCCTCGACCTCCGACCTCCTGGAATTCTGCCAGAAGCAGGGCGCGCCGGAGATTGCGGTTCCTAAGAAGATCGTCGTGGTCGCGGAAATCCCGGTGCTCGGTACGGGGAAGACGGATTACGTCGCGATCCAGCGTCTCGCCGAGCGTGAAGCGGCCAAGGCCGAAGCGGCTTAGAGACCTTCTCCCCTTGTGGGAGAAGGTGGCCCGCAGGGCCGGATGAGGGGTGATCCCTCACATTCGAACGTAAGCCCCAACACCCCTCACCCGTCTCGGCGGCTGCGCCGCCGATCCACCCTCTCCC
>JBMOIB010000032.1:0-28380 GCA_049317545.1 Caulobacterales bacterium
TCGTAATAGGCTTGAAGTTCGCGCAGCGATGCGTTCTGCGAGGCGGTGTTGTGATCCGTGACCGCAACGAAATCGAGCCCCGCACGGCGCGCGGCCTCAAGCGTGCGAAACGCCGGGCAAGGAACGCGGCGCCCAGCCAGGCTGTCGCACGATCCGTCGCTGTGACCGGTGTGGGTGTGGAAGTCGCCGCGTCGCCAGCCGGGCTCAGGGCGGAGCGGGCCGTTGAAAAATGCCGAGGCCGGGGCAGGCGCATCGATCGGATCGAGGCGGATTTCGGCGCGGTAGCGCGCACTCGACCCTTCGCGGATGTTTGGGACGCCAAGCAGAAGGCGCCAGACGCCGGCGACGATGGGGCCCGGCACGTAGGACGGCGTCGCATCGGCTGTGGCGATCGTGAAGCTCGCTTTGTTTCCGCCGCTCCAGCCGCGGAACCCGTTCGGATCATAGAGGCCGAGATCGACGACTGTTCTGTTCTCGCGATCGTAAGAGAAGCTCACATTGATGCGCTCGACGCCGGCCGGCACCTCGAACGCCAATTCGCGGTACGTTTGGTGGTCCGCGCGCGTCAACTCGCCCTCAAGCACCAGCGTACGCGATACGCGCTCCGCCGCGACCGCGGTCTGCGGCTCCAACAGCGCCGAGAGGAAGAGAACGAGGGCGGATAGCGCGGTGCGTGCGAACATGGCAGTCCTCAAAACTTCACGGCGAGCGTTGCGCGCAGGGACCGCCCGAAAATCGGGCGTGCTGTGAAAAGGGCGGAATTGGCGTCGACGCTCGCGATTTGCCCCGAACGCGGATTGCCCTCCGTTAGACCAAGCGTGTCCGTGAGGTTCGATCCAACGATCGTCAGCTCGGCGCGCGCGCTGAGCGCGAAGCGCCCATGGGCGGACAGCACCGTATAGGCGGGCAAGCGCACTGTATTGGCGGCGTCGGCGTAGCGCGGTCCGAAATGCTCGACAGCGAGTCCCACCTCACCCCAGCCGCCGGGCAAGTCAAATGTCGGCGCCACCCGGGCCATCACGCGCGGAACGCGGACGAGTTGGCGTCCCGCGTAGCTCGTCTGGATCGCGCGGCCGCTCGAAACGGAATTTACGAGGAAGGATTCAAACTCCGGCTCCTGAACCGTGAGACTGCCTTGAATTCGCATACCGTCGAAAACTTGCGCATCGCCTTCTACCTCGAGGCCGAGGGTCTTCGAGCTCGCAAACGAGACACGCGAAACGATCGCGCCGGTCACCGGCTCGATCAGCGTTTCGTCAAATGGAAACCCTTTGAAGCGGGTCTGGAACCCGATCACGTAAAGCGCGAGGCGCTCGCCTTCAAAGGACAATCCGAGGTCGATGCTTTCGGTCGGCGCAGGCCTCGCGCTCGCGCCGCTGGCGTCGCCATAATATGCTGAAAGACTGGGCAATCTGGTTGCGCGCGTAAAACGCGCGAACATCGCCGCTCTCGGGTCGATAGCGTAACGGGCGCCGAGGGTCCCATTCACCGCTTCAAAACGCCCGGCAAACGGCTCGAAACGCCCGGTCCCGCGCAGCACTGAGTCGTCAGCTGCAGATGCGCCGCCGAGATCAGTGAGCCGTGACGTTTCGCGCGCGCCTTCAAGGCGCTCAGTCTCTACGCGTGCGCCGGCGTCGATCGTCCAGGCGTCGCGTTTGGCCTCCCAAACTGCAAATCCCGCCGTTGCGGATTGGCGCGCACTCACATTGTCGTATTGCACGCCGTACCGGACGACGCCCCCGTCCGTGAGCGCGCCAATGTCGACGCCGCTCGCGTCGCGCGTCACGATGTCGAGCCGGCGGCCGTTTCCACGCGCCTCGAGAAGGATCATCGATGCCGCGCGTCGAAAGCGCGCATCGGTTTGTGCGTGGTAGAGACCAAATCCGAGCGTATGCTTGGCCCCGAGCGCTTCGACATCGCCGTCAAGGCGCAGGCTTGCGATCGTCTCAGCGAGCGGAACCGAAACCGCTGAGGCGATCGCCTCGATTGCAAGGTCTTCCGCCCCTGCAAGCCAAGCGTCGCCTGAGCGTGAAAGGCGGAAATCGACCGCCGCGACCAGCGGATCGCGCGCCTGCGCCAAAGGAAGGGCCGTCGAAAGGCGCGACGCCGCTGCGGTCGGCGTGCGCGGGAAAAGGCCGTTGCGGTTGGTGTCGGAATCGCGATGGCGCACAGCGGCTTCAAGGCGCCAATCGTCCGATACTGTGAAATCGGCCTTCGCGGTGATCTGGGTGAGACGCACGCGCGTGCCGTCGTCGATCCGGAACGCGGGCGCCCCAGCGCCTTGAGACCACGAGGGGTCGAAACCCAATAGGTCGCCGCCGAGCAGTGTGGCGCGCTTTGCGTCGAAGTCGGGCGTGGACCCAATGGCTCCGTCAGCCGCCAGGCGCAATGGCACCGGGAGAAAAAACGCGACGCGATCATCAATTCGCTTGATTGCGAAGTTGGCCTCGCCCGCTGACCAGGCGCGTGTGAGCGCGAACCGCGCCGAACCGCCACGGTCGGCGGTGAACCCGGTGTCGCGCGCGCCCTCGCCCTCGCGCCAAAAGCCGCCAAAACCGAACCGCCAGGCGCCGCCGATGGGCCCACCGGCCCAGACGTCGAAGCGGGCATCCCCGGGCCGCGATGTCTGTGCGCGGATCTCACCTTGGCGCTGTTCAGGGGGCGCGCGGGAAATCACGTTGAGAGCACCGCCCGGCGCCTGCGATGCGGCGATCGCGGCAGTGCCTCCGCGCAAGACTTCGACGCGCGCAATGCCGATCGATGGGCGAAGCACTTGATCGGGGTTCAGAAAGGCGAGCCCGGCGTCGTGCTGCACGGACAGACCGTCCTCGAGCACGGCGATGGAGGCGTAGCCATCAAGCGGAACGCCACGGGCGCGCACATTGTTGCTTGCCTCGCCGCCGGAAGATTCGACCCAAAAGCCCGGCGTCAGCTTAAGCACGTCGGCCAGACCGATCGGCGCGAGCGACGCGAGGCGCGTCTCGCCGATCACAGTGACCGCGAACGCCGCCTGTGATTTGCGAAGCTTATCGCCAGGCCTGCGACCAGTCACGATGATGTCGCCGCCAATGACTTGGCCCGGAGCGGTCGAAGGCGAAGCCGCGCGCGGCGCCGGCCGGTCCGCGGTGCGAACCGCGAATGCTATCGGACTGACCTGCGCTACCTCCAGGTCCGCGTCGCCAACGGCTTTGCGGAGGGCTTCAAGCGCCTCGTACCGCCCGATCACTGGCCGCGAACGCAGACCTTTCGTCTGTTCCGGCGTGAACAGCACCTGCACGCGCGCATTGTCGGCGATTTGGCGCAGGGCGGTTGCCAAGGATTGCTCCGGAACTTGAAACGTCGACGGTTCCGCATGCGCCGCGGCGATCGGCGCAAACAGCGGAATCGCCGCGAGCGACCAGAGCGCGCGCCGCCAAGACGGCCGCCGCCCAACGGGGCTTGTCTCCCGTTTGGTCATCCCCGCACCTTGATCCCGTGAAGCGGCGCACGCACCGTTCCAGTCGCCTTAGGGCATGCTTATGACAAGAGACGTCGGCGCCGCTTGGCCGCGCCAGCGGTCACAAAAATTTCACGGCTCGTCGGCCGGACGCGGCGGCGAAAGCAGGATGCGATCATCGCGCGTATCGACGCGCACAAGCCGCAGCGTTTCAAGCGCGCGCGCAAAAGTTTCGGCGTCGTCGAGGCGGAAAACGCCGCTAACGCGCACATCGCCAAGCTCATCGCCCACGATCACAAGCGACGTTTTCGCGTAGCGGTTCAGCGCTTCCACCGCCTCCGACAACGGCGTGGCGGAAAGATCCAGGACCCCGCGCCGCCAGGCTGTCGCGCGCTGGCCGTCGCCTGCGGCCAGCCGCGTTGCCGCTCCATCGCGCGTGACGATCGCGCTGTCGCCGGCGGAGAACTCTATCGGCGCGGCGCCGTCGACGCGCACCCGACCCTCGGCGACATCGAGACGCACGCCCTTTGCCGTGATGCGAAGATTGAAAGCTGTCCCCAAGACGCTGATCCGAACCCCGGCCGCCTCCACCTCGAAGGGCAAGCCTCCGCGCTTGGAGACCTGCAGAAAGGCTTCTCCTTCGACGAGGCGCACCGAACGGCTCCGATCGCCGATCCGCGCCACGGCCTTGGACGCGGCGTTGAGCGCGAGCGTGGAGCCGTCCGCGAGCGGGATCTCACGCCGCTCGCCAAGCGCCGTTGCATAGGTCGCGCCGCGCGGCGGCCAGAGCGCTGTGAAGGCGAGGCCCCCAACCGCCGCAAAGGCGACTCCGGCGGCGGCGTAAAGGCGGGTGCGGTCGGGCCGCGTCTCGACCGGGACGGAAAGTTCACGCTCGAAGTCGCGATCGCCGCGCAGCGCGTCGAGCCCGTCCCACACCGCTTCGATGCCTTCGTGTTCCTGAAGCGCACGCGGGTCCGACCGCAGCCATCGGAAGAAGGCGGCTTTGTCGAGATCGGGATCAGTGCGGTCGCGCACGAACCAGCGCGCTGCCGAGAGACCGAGAGATTTCCGCGTCAGACGCTTCATTCGCTTTCGAGCCATCCAAGGTGTTGCATGTGGAGACGGCAGGCCGCGAGGCCTTGCATCATGTGGCGTTGAACGGTGCGCAACGGCATCCCAAGTTCGATCGCCACTTCGGCGAGGCTCATGTCATCGAACCGGTGCATCAGCAGGATTCGCCGCTGAAGGGTCGGCAGCGCCATCATCGCTTGCTTGAGATGCTGAAGCGATTGGCGCCCAAGCGCGTTGTCGATAGGCGTTGGGTCCACGGCGGCGATCTGCTCGTCGAGTTCGACATGCCGCTGAGATTGACGAACGCGCCGGCGGCGCAGGATGTCCAAAGCAGCGCTTTCGGCCGTCCGTTTGATGTAGGTGAGGCTGAAGGGCTCGCTGCGGCCGTCGCGCGCGACGTGAAGGAGGCGGGCGTAAACCTCCTGCGCGGCGTCCTCGGAATCGGTCACGCCCAACAACTGGGCGAGGTAGCGGCGCAATCGGCGGTCATGCTGGCGCGCTGCGGCGGCGACGACGGCGGCCGCGCGCGCATCCCCGATCGCCGCTACGACGGCGCTCCGGTCTGCTCCGCTGGCGTCATTACCCACTTCGAATCCTCGTGCTTCAGTACATTCTATAGACGCGCGCCTCGCCGCTGCGCGCCACCGCCGCCACATTTTTTGAACCGGAGGCGCGTCCCCGCCGCGCGACGCAATCAACATCGCCACCTGGAACTGACCTTGGCGGCGGGTCATCTTCAGAACCTCTGGAGCGCCTCGCGTGCGGGCGCTGAAATCGAGCCCGTTGTCCAGTGCAGTCGGCGTGAGCGTGAATTCACCGCCGGGCCCAAAAACGCTCACGCGGCCGGAGGCCAGCGGCACGTCCCGTTTGAGCTTCCAGGATTGGGCCCGCGCGTTCGGCGGACCAACAAAGCTGCGCCCATGCTGTACTGGGGGCGCGCGGCCTAACGCTGTCCGGGCGTCATGCGCGAACCAGGAAGGCGCGACCATGTGATGGCTTAGCGGGTCGCAGGTTCGAACCCTGCTACACCCACCAAGGTTTTCCGAAGCTTAGGTTCTGGTTCTTCGCATTCTTGGCCGAAAGGCCTCAAGACGCGCGCCGCACCCTCGCTTCGCCGCGATCGCCACGTCACCGGCTCGGCTTGGCCTCCGGAACCAGGGTGCGCTCGGGCTCGCCGGCTTTGTGCACGCGGAAGACGATCGCGCGGGCGCCCTCCGGCCCGCCGCGCGGCGCATGCACGGCCAGCGGGGGGATCACGAAGCTTTCCCCGGCCTTGTAGAGGTGATCGGGCTTGCCTTGCTCGACATGGATCGCCGAGCCTTCGATCACATAGACGAATTCTTCGCCCGGATGGGTGTGGCGCGGCACGGTCGCGTTCGCAGGGATCACGACATCGGAAACGATCACCTCGATGCCGGGGAGGGCGGCGATCGGGCTGCGCAGACGCTCGTTCGAGCCTGGCGGCGGGGTGGAGGCCGCCTCATCATGGGCCATGGCCGTAGGGGCGAAGGCGAGAGCCAGGGCCAGAGCGGCGCCTGCGACGAAGTGAGCTTTCATGGTCGTAGTCCTTAGATGCGCGATCGATTCCCACCCGAGGGCGCGACCACCATCCTATAGCCGGTCGGGTTCAAGCGCTCGCATTGTGCGCTCCAGCGCGTCCGTCGGGGCGCCCCTGCATTGCTAACCACAAGCCAAACCTGCGGCGCGGGCGCGGGGGCTCCTGCACCGCCTTCAGTGACCAGTCCTGGATGTCTTAACCGTCTTGGCGCCGGCGAAAGCGTCTGCTGGACGGCGAAGGCGGTCTCCGCGTCGCCCGATCAGCCGACGTGCCTGAAGGCAGCGAGCGCGGGGCAGGCGCCCGATCGCACCTTGGCGAACAGATGGCGACCGGCCGGCGCCGATTTTTTTGCGATCGGCGATGTAAGGAACCCGGACCGCCAGCGACTGTAGGGCCACAATCTTTGGAGGTGTCCTCGATGTCCAAGTGGATCGGTCTTTACGTCGTCGCATTCCTGGCGCTTACCGGCGCCGACGTCGCGTCTACGCATTGGGCCACGGCCGGCGGCCAGGCTGAGGAGTTCAACGCTGTCGTCGCGACGGATGAGGGTACTCTGCACACGGAGCGTCTTCTTTGGCTAAACGCCGCGTTCCTGGCGTTTTCTGTAGCGATGCTGGCCTGGGCGGGAAAGCGGCGGGACGCGATCGATCTGCGCCTCCTCGAGCGGCCGTCGCGCGCGCTATTCAATTACTTCTACCTCAACCCATTCTCGAAAAAAAACGTGCCGAAATCCGCCTTCCACTACATCGCGTTCGCGCCCACCGTTTTGCTGATGAAGGCCTTCGCCGCGTTCAACAACTCGCTGATCGCGGCAGGCGCGCCGGATCTGGTCACGCCATTCGCCAAGGCGGTCCATGGCCTCGGCGCCGGGCCTATGACCTATTGGATCGTGATCATCGCCATCTTCCATCCGCTTTGGTACCTCGCGCTCGTCGCCACTGCGCGCGCGCTGCGCGGCCCGTCGCTCGGCCCCGCGCCCAACGCCGTAGCCGGCTGAGGACGCCATGGCCAATTCCGTCTTCGATCGCGCCCTGGACGAGCACGGCGGCCTTATCGATCGCATCGTGGCGACGTTCGAGCGCGATCGGACGGGACGGGAAGATCTGCAACAAGAAGTGGCGCTGGCGCTTTGGCGCGCTGCGCCGTCCTGGAGGGAGGACTGCAGTTTGCGCACATTCGTGGCGCGCGTCGCCCACAATGTCTGTGTGAGCCACGTACGCCGCGTCACGCGGGAGCCCAGGCGCACAGATCTCGACGCAGGCTTGGCGACAGATGCGGAGCGTCCGGACGAGGCGGCGGTGCGGGCGGACATGGGGCGGCGTCTCGCACGCGCGGTGGCGGACCTGGCGCCTGCGCTGCGCGACGTTGCAGTTCTCATGCTGGAGGGGTTTTCGCCGCGTGAGATCGCCGAAACGCTTGGCATTGCCGAAGGCGCTGTCGCGACGCGCGCGTCCCGGGCCAAGGCCGCACTCCGAACCATGATGGAGCCGACATGAGCCGCGATCTCGATGACTGGAGCGACCTGCAGTCCGCTTGGCGGCAAGACCGGTCGGAGCCAGACGAAGGCTTCACCGAACGCCTGCGCGCGCAGGTGCGGCGCGAACGGGCGCGTTCGCGCGTCGAGGCGATCGCAGAGGCGGTGGTCTCGCTGTTCTGCGCAATCGTCTTTCTGTGGTGGGCCTCCGGCGCGACGGGCGGTGCGCGCCTCTTATTCTTGGCGCTGGCGCTCGCGACGTTCGCGTCGCTCCTCGTGACCAGTGCGCTGCGCCGGAGCCTCTGGCGCGCTCACGGCGCATCGGCGGCGGAGTACCGGTCGTTGCTGCGCCGTCGCGCGCAATTGGGGCTTACGTTCGCCCGTATGGGCTATATCGGAGCCCCGCTCGGCGTCGCGATGGGGTTTGCAGTTGCGCGCTTTACCGGCAGGCCAGCGCCCGCAGGTGCTGAAGGCCTGACATCGGTGATTGCGGTGATCGCGTGCGCGACCCTTGCAGTAGGCTGGGTTTGGGCGCTGCGCGAGGCGCGCCGGCACCGCAGCACGATCAAGAATCTCACCGCCGAGACGGACTGACGCCAGCGGCGGCGTGAGTGCAGGGTGAGCACATGCGCACCCGGATCGGACCGGGGCGAACGCCGATGCCCCGCGCAAGATAGTTGAGCCTGCTGATTGCGCCCAATCTGGAAACCGGTGATCGTGAACGCAATTGGGAGGCGTTTGATGCTCACGGTTCATCATCTTGGAATTTCGCAATCGGAGCGGATCGTCTGGTTGTGCGAGGAGCTTGAGGTCCCCTACGTTCTGAAGAGGTACGAGCGTCGTTCCGACAACCGCTTGGCTCCCGACGAGTACAAGGCGCTGCATCCGATGGGGATCGCGCCCGTCATCACGGATGGGACGCTGGTCCTCGGTGAAAGCGGCGCGATCTGCGATTACATCTGCGCGCGCTATGGCGATGGGCGTTTAGCGCCGACTCCGGACGATCCTGACTTTTCGGACCATCTGTTCTGGTTTCACTGGTCGAACGCGACCTTTATGGCCACCCTCATGATGCAACTTGTGAGCGGCGGCGAGGGGACCCCAGCCGCCGCCTTTGTCGCCGATCGAAGCCGGCGCGCCTGGGACATGGTGGAGAAGCGTTTGGGCGAGGCGCCGTTCTTCGGCGGGCGCGCATTGACGACCGCCGACATCATGATGGTCTACTGCCTCACGACGAGCCGCGCCTTCCGGGGCGCAACCCTCGATGCCTTCCCCAATATCCGCGCCTATCTCCGGCGAATTGGCGCGCGCGCCGCCTATCAGCGCGCCATGGGGAAAGCCGAGCCGGGCATGACGCCGAAGCTGGACTGAGCGCGCCGCCCGATGGGGCCCCGACGGATCGTAAACCGGCGCAATCCTTGTCAACCAGCCTCCCGGCGGGCCTTTGCCGCAAGGCGTGCGCACCGCGTCCTAAAGGGAGACCGCCGGGTCGGTTCCCAGGTTGGCGCGCGCGCTTTTATAAGCGTACGGTGATCCACAGCGCCAGAGCTTCCGGCCGGGGATGCCGGACGCAACGGAAGCCGGCGCCAAGCAGGGGGCGGAGATGTCGAGAAAACGGATCGTCGTAGCTTTGATCGCCGCGGTCGCGATGACGGCCTTTCCAATCGCCGCGATCGCGGCCGAACCGCTCGATCCAGTTGCGTCTGATCCGGTCGCGCTGGGATGGATGAAGGGCGCGCCGCCGCCCATCGACAAGCGGGTCACCGCCCAGGACGGCGGCCATCTGCAGTTTCCGCGCACGCGCTGGGCCTTCTCGCACATGCGCGAGTTGCTCCCGTCGCGCAGCGTCGCCGCCGCACCCCGCGCCTCGCGCCTGCCAACCGCCCTGCGTGCGGACCTCGACGCGGTGACGTTCACGCCGATGGGCGGCGGCGCCTCGATGACCTGGGCCCAGGCGATGCAGGCGACCTACGCCGACGGCGTGATCGTGCTGCACCGGGGCCGCGTCGTCCACGAGCGCTATTTCGGGATCACCACGGCGCAGACCCCGCACATTCTGTTTTCGGTGACCAAGAGTTTCGTCGGCACGCTGATCGAAGGTTTGATCGCCGACGGCGTGATCGACGAGAACGCGCTCCTGTCGCGCTACGTGCCGGAACTCGCAACGAGCGGCTTCGGCGACGCCACCATCCGCCAGACCCTCGACATGACCACTGCGCTTGATTTCAGCGAGGCCTACACCGATCCGCGCGCCGACATCGCCCGCTTGGCGATCGCTTCCGGTGCGGTTCCGGCGCCGCCGAACTATCCCGGTCCGCGAACGATCGATGATTTCCTCCCCACAGTGCCGAAGAAGGGCGAGCACGGACAGGTCTTCACCTACCGGTCGGCCAATACCGAGGCGCTCGGCTGGGTGGCTGCGCGCGTCACGGGGCGAAACGTCGCCGACCTAATCTCGGAGCGGCTGCTCGCGCCCATGGGCGCCGAACAGGATGGCGACATGCTCGTCGACTCGACCGGGGCGCCGATGGCGGCGGGTGGGCTCAACCTGACGCTTCGCGATCTCGCCCGCTTCGGCGAATTGATGCGCAATAAGGGCAGGCTCGGCGGCAAGCAGATCGTGCCCGAAAGCGTGGTCGCGAAGATCGAAGCGGGCGCAGACAAGACCGCCTTTGCGGCCGCCAAATACGCCACGCTGACCGGCTGGAGCTACAAGAGCCAATGGTGGGTCAGCCACGATTCCCACGGCGCCTACATGGCCCGCGGCATCCACGGACAGGCCCTCTACATAGACCCAAAGGCCGAGATGGTGATCGCGCGGTTCGCCTCGCATCCGGTCGCCGGCAACGTCGCCAACGATCCGATCTCACTTCCGGCCTACCGGGCGATGGCTGACGCGCTGGCTGGCGGCAAGCGCCGCTAGGTCAATGCGCCGCCCCGGCGCGCCTTGCGCGGGCGCCTGGGCGGCTATGGGCCTTGCGCCCGCATTTTCTTGCGCGTTGAGAAGTATTGGCGCCTGGGAGGCGCCGGGACCCAATCTCCGCTCGGCTCGAAATCGAGAAAACGCTTGGGAGACTTGGAGCGGGCGAGGCGATTCGAACGCCCGACCCTCACCTTGGCAAGGTGATGCTCTACCCCTGAGCTACGCCCGCATCCTGGGTCGACGGCCGTTCAGGCCGCCGGGGAGCGGCGGATATGGCAGAGCGCGTGGGCGAACGCAAGCGGCTCGTGCCACGATCGCCTCAGTCCCCGACGATCTGTTCGATCCGGCCAAAAATCGAGCGCCCGTGGGCGTCGAGCATGTCGATTTCGACCCGGTCGCCAACCTTCAGGTAGGGGGTCTTTGGGGCGCCAGCGCGGAGCGTCTCGACGGTGCGCAGTTCGGCGAGGCAGGAATAGCCGAGGCCGCCGTCCTCGATCGGCCGGCCGGGCGAGCCGTCCGGGTCGCGGTTGGAGACCGTGCCCGATCCGATGATCGTCCCGGCCGCGAGCCTGCGGGTCTTAGCGGCATGGGCGATCAGGGCGGGAAAATCGAAGGTCATTTCCGCGCCGGCGTTTGGGCGGCCGAAGGCGCGCCCGTTGAGCGCGGAAAGAAGCGGGAGATGGAGTTTCCCGCCGTCCCAGGCCTTTCCGAGCGTGTCGGGCGTGACGGCGACGGGGGAGAAGGCGCTCGAGGGTTTGGAATGGAAGAAGCCGAAGCCCTTGGCGAGCTCGTCGGGAATGAGATTGCGCAACGAGACGTCGTTGCAGAGCATCACGAGGCGGATGCGGTCGCGCGCTTCTTGCGGCGACGCGCCTTGCGGGACATCGCCGGTGACGACGGCGATTTCGGCCTCGAAATCGCAGCCCCAGGCCTCGTCGGCGAGCGGGATCGGATCGCGCGGCCCAAGGAAGGCGTCTGAGCCGCCTTGGTACATCAGCGGATCGGTCCAGAA
Organism: Caulobacterales bacterium; assembly: GCA_049317545.1. Classification (GTDB taxonomy): domain Bacteria; phylum Pseudomonadota; class Alphaproteobacteria; order Caulobacterales; family Aquidulcibacteraceae; genus REEB506. The sequence goes on from JBMOIB010000032.1 coordinate 11,475, forward strand.
GCTCGCCGGCAGCTCGACGCCGCGCGCCTTGCGCACCAGTTCGACGTGATTGACATAGGCCGAACCGTCCGCCCACTGATAGGCTCGCGGCAGCGGCGCGGCGCACTCGCGCTCATGGAAGCGCTCGCGCGGCACGGCGTCGTGCTCCAGGCTCTCGGCGAGCGCGCGCAGATCGGGTTCGACGTGGTCCCAATCGTCGAGCGCGGCCTGCAGGGTCGGCGCAACCAGCCCCGCGTCGGTGCACCAGTGGAGGTCGTTGGAGACGACGACCAGGCGGCCGTCTCGGCCGTGTTTCAATGATGCGAGCTTCATGGGCTCCTCCCCGGTCTTGCGCCTTGTGTTGGGGTGATACTGGGCTGCGAACCGGCTCGAGCGCAATTCGAGATTTGCCGGCGAGGTTCGCATTGACGCTGAGGGCGCGTCGCCCTAGGCCCTCCCGATGCGCCCCCTTCCGCAAAAAACGATCGGCATTCTCGGCGGCTCGAGCAATGTCGCCACGGCGGAATACTACCGCCTGCTCAACGCCATTGCGAACCGGCGTCTCGGCGGCTGGGACATCGCCGAGACGCTGATCGCCGGGCAGAATTTCGGCGATGTCGAAGCCTGGGTGCGGGCTGGGGATTGGGACGCGCTGCGCGATCGTCTGCGCGTGAAGATGCAGGGCCTCATCGCCGGCGGCGCCGATTTCATCCTGTGCGTCTCGAACACGCTGCACCGCGTCGTCCCGGCGCTGGCCGCAGAGATCGGCGCGCCCTTCCTGCATATCGCCCATCCGACCGGCGCAGCTATGGCCGCCCGCGGCGTGCGCCGTGCGGCGCTGTTCGGCACCGCGCCGACCATGAGCGGCGCCCACATCATCGACTATCACCGCGCGCACTTCGGTATCGAGGCCATTGCTCCGAACTCGGACGAACAGGTCGAGATCGACCGCATCATCTTCGATGAATTGTGCAAGGGGCGGATCCTGCCCGAATCGAAGCGCGTCTACCTCGACATCGCCGACCGCATGCGTCGCGACGAGGGGTGCGATGCGTTGATCCTCGGCTGCACGGAGATCTTCCTGCTCATCGACCAGCCCGATCGCCCCGACCTGCCGATGTTCGACACCGCCGCTCTGCATTGCGAAGCCGCGGTCGCGATCGCTTTGGGCGAAGCCGAACTGCCGTCCTGAGTGCGTTCCCCTCCCCAGCGGGGAGGGGTCAGGGGTGGGGAGAGCGAGGGGGCGACGTTTCAGGTTGTCGTCGCCGCAGCGCCGATCTCCCCCTCGCAACCCTCCCCCGCTGGCCGAGGGCGACGCCCTCAATCCTCGCCGGGCTTAGCGCGCCGGTTGGCCTTCACAGCGCCGCGCTTGGATTTCGAATCGAGCCGCTTTTCCTTGGAGGCGCGAGTGGGCTTGGTCGCGCGGCGGGGCTTGGGCACGTGCGTGGCCTCCTGGATCATCGCGACGAGACGTTCGCGCGCATCTTCCCGATTGCGCGCTTGATCGCGAAAGCGTTCGGCGGTGAGCACGATCACGCCGTCCTTGGTGAGTTTGGAGCCGGCGATTCGGGCGAGGCGCTCTTTCACGCCGTCAGGCAAGTTCGGGCTCGCGGCCATGTCGAACCGCAATTGCACCGCGCTTGAGACCTTGTTGACGTTCTGGCCGCCGGGGCCCGAGGCGCGCACGAAACTCTCTTCGAGCTCATCCTCGTCGATCGAAATGAAGTGCGTGATGCGCAGCATCGGCAATCAGCGCGCCTTCCAACTGTCGACGTAGTCCGCCCGTTCCACAGCCTCGGCGCCGGGGCCGACGTCGAGCGGATCGCGCGTGTCGATCATCACCGCGTATTCGTCCGTGGCGGGCTTGTCCTGCACGAACATCTTCTTCAGCGCCTTGGGATGGGGCCCGTGCGTGAAGCCGGACGGATGGAACGTCATCATGCCGGCGTGGATGTTGTCGCGCGAGAAGAAATCGCCCGCGTGATAGAACAGCACCTCATCGTAATCGTCGTTGTTGTGGAAGAACGGGACCTTGAGCGCGCCGGGGTCGGTCTCGAACGGGCGCGGGCAGAAGGTGCAGACGACGAACCGGTCGGACAGGAACGTCGTGTGGGCGCTGGGCGGCACGTGGTAGCGATGGCTCATCACGGGGCGCAGGTCGCGCACATTGATCTTCACTGGCGCAAGATCGCCGTGCCAGCCGACGGCGTCGAGCGGGGTCGACGGATAGGTCACGGTGCTCACCGCGCCGCGCTTCTTGATGCGCACGCGCTGCGCGCCGGGATGCGCCTGGTGCGCCTTGAAGCCCTCGTCGATGCGCGGCGTTTGCAGCAGGGCCGGATCGAAAAAGGCGTGCGGTCCCAAGAGCCCGCGGTCCGGCAGCGTGAAGTGCGTGTTGGTCGCTTCGATGATCAGGGCGTCGATCGGCGATTCGGTCTCGATCCGCCACATCGCGCCGCGCGGCAGATAGACGTAGTCGCCCGCCTGGATCTCAAGCCGACCCCAGTCGCAAAACAGCGCGCCGGCGCCGGCGTGAATGAACAGCAGCGTGTCGCCGTCGCCGTTGCGCGCGAGGTCGGCCATCGCGCCGGGCAGGCGCCAATAGCGCAGCTCGGTCGCGGAATTGCGCAGCACGACGGCCGCGTCCCAGGGCGAACCGCCGGCGCGCTCCAGCTTCGTCAGGTCGAAGGCGCGCGGCCGCAGCGGGCCTTCGAAGTCCGTCCAGCCCGTCGGCGGGTTCTGGTGGTAGAAAAATGCGGCGGGGCCGAAGAAGCCCTCCTTTGACATTTCCCGCTCGAACGTGCCCGGCGGCAAATCGGCATGCGCCTGGCGCGAATACGCGCCTTCAGCGCCTTGGACGGGGATCCATTTCCGGTTCGGCATCGCGGGCTCCTGCGCAATTGGTTTCATTTGAAACGAATTGGTCGGGGAGGCAAGGGCGGCGCGTGCGTCGGTTGCGCCTAAGCCCTCCCCCAGAGGAGAAGGTTGGGAGGGGGAGATGGGCGCAATTCGTCGGCGAGAGGCTTGAAACGGCAGCGCACTCTCTCCCCACCCCTGGCCCCTCCCCGCTGGGGAGGGGGCGCCGCTCCCCAACGTGTCGGGGAGAGATGGATGCGCGCCCGACTACACCCTTCGCTCGCGCCCGCCGCCCGTCCGCGCTAGGACGGCGCGCCCGCATGCCGGGCGGAAAGTGAGTCGTCGTTCCGCATGAGCCTCGTCCGCAATACGCTCGTTCAGACCGGGCTGACGCTGGTTTCGCGGATCATGGGGTTTGCGCGCGATCTCGCGATTTCGGCAATGCTGGGAGCGGGGCCGGTCGCAGACGCCTTCTACGCCGCGCTCAGGTTCCCGAACCTCTTCCGCCGCTTCTTCGCGGAAGGCGCATTCAGCCAAGCCTTCGTGCCGCTCTACACGAAGGCCTTGGCCGGCGACGATGCGGCCCGCCACGACAGCGACCGCATCGCCTCGGAGGCGCTGTCCTTCCTGCTGGCGGCGACGGCGGCGCTGGTCATCGTCGCGCAGATCGCCATGCCGTGGATCTATCTCGGCCTGTTCGCCGGCTATCGCGACCAGCCCACGACATTCGATTTCGCCGTCCTGCTGGCCCAGATCACGATGCCGTATCTGTCCTGCATGACGCTCGCCGCGCTGTTCTCCGGCGTCTTGAACGCCAAGGGGCGGTTCGCGCTGTCGGCCGCGGCGCCGACCATTCTCAACGCCTGCCTGCTCCTCGCCATCGCGCCGTTTCTGTTCCTGGGCGACGCGCACGCCGCCGAGACGCAACACAGCGCGGCGATCGCAGCGGCGGGCGCGGTTACGGGAGCAGGGATCATCCAGGCCGGCGCCCTGTGGTGGGGCTGTGCGCGATCGCAGGCGCAACTGCGGCTCCGCTTCCCGCGCCTGACGCCCGACGTTAAAAAGCTCTTCGCGCTCGCCATTCCCGGCGCCATCGCCGGCTCGGGCACCCAGATCAACATCATGGTGAGCCAGGCGCTCGCCTCGCTCGAACCGGGCGCGATCTCCTACCTCTATAGCGCCGACCGGCTCTACCAATTGCCGCTCGGCCTGATCGGCGTGGCGGTTGGCCTCGCGCTCCTGCCGCGCCTGGCGCGGGCTGCCGCGGCGGGCGACGACGTTGCAGGGCGGAGCGCCCTCGACGAGGCGGTGTCGCTGTCGATGGCGTTCACCATGCCGGCGGCGGCGGCGCTGATCGTCATGCCCTATTTCCTCATGAACGGCTTTTGGGTGCGCGGCGCCTTCACGGCCGAGGATGCGCGCCTCACCGCGCAGGCGCTTTTTCATTTCGGCTGGGGCGTGCCGGCCTTCGTGCTGATCAAGGTGTTCGCGCCCGCCTTCTTCGCCCGCGAAGATACGGTGCGACCGATGCGCTACGCTTTGATCGCCGTCGTCGCAAACATCGCGATCGGGGCGGGGCTGTTCTTCGCGCTGCGCGGCGCGGGGCTGTCCGGCTTCGTCGGTCTGGCGATCGCGACGTCGGCGGCGTCCTGGCTCAACGTCGCCCTGCTCGTTGCGGCGCTGGTCCGCGAGCGGCATTACCAGCCGTCGGCGGCGGCGATGGGCCGCCTTGTGCGGATCGGGCTGGCGACCGGCGTCATGGCCGGCGCTCTCAGCGCGGCGGCGCTCAACCAAAAGGCGGTGATCGCGGCGGTTCTCGGTTCGAAGGAACTGGCCGTTCTCGTGGTCGCATCTGCGGGCGCGTGCCTCTACATCGCCGCGGCGCTTGCGTTGCGGGCGGTGACGTTAGGCGAAATCCGCTCTGCTCTCAGGCGTGAAAAGGGGCCCGCCTTGCCGAGCGCAGAGGACGGCTGATAAGACGCGCGTATGGTCAAACCGCTCCACTCCGCCGAACGATGGCGCCGCTGAGCCCGGCTTGAAACGCGCGGTCCAAGCCCCGCGCCCGTTCGTCTTCAGCGTTGGAGCCTTCCCATGAGCGAAGCCCCCCCGGCCTATACCGGTCCCGCCCGAGTGTTTTCCGGCATGCAGCCCACCGGCGGACTGCACCTCGGCAATTACCTCGGCGCCCTCGTCAAATTCGTGCGCCTGCAGACCGAGCACGAATGCATCTATTGCGTCGTCGACCTGCACGCGATCACCGCCGACGCCAATCCGGCGACGCTCGCGCAACAGACGCGGGAAGTGGCGGCCGCCTACATCGCCGCCGGCGTCGATCCAAAGAAGAGCATCATCTTCGTCCAGTCGGCCGTGCTCGCGCACACCGAGCTCGCCTGGATTTTCAATTGCGTCGCCCGCATGGGCTGGCTCGAGCGCATGACGCAATTCAAGGATAAGGCCGGCAAGCACGCCGAGCGCTCGAGCGTCGGCCTGTTCGATTATCCCGTCCTGCAGGCGGCCGACATCTTGGCCTACAAGGCGACGCATGTGCCGGTCGGCGAGGACCAGAAGCAGCATCTCGAGCTGTCCCGCGACATCGCCCAGAAGTTCAACAACGACTTCAATGCGCCTGGCTTCTTTCCGCTGCCGGAGCCGCTGATTCAGGGCCCGGGCGCGCGGATCATGTCCTTGCGCGACGGCAAGAAGAAGATGTCGAAGTCCGACCCGTCCGACGCGTCGCGGATCAACCTCACCGACGATTCCGACGCCATCGCCCAAAAGCTGAAGCGTGCAACCACCGATCCGCAGCCGCTGCCGGAAACTGTCGAGGGTCTCGAAGGGCGGGCTGAGGTTGAAAATCTGGTCGGCATCTACGCCGCGCTGGCGGGAATTGATTCCGCCGCCGTGCTCGCCGAATGGGGGGGCAAGGGGTTCGGCGCATTCAAGCCCGCTTTGGCGGACCTCGCGGTCGCCAAGCTCGCGCCGATCGCGAGCGAGATGCGCCGTCTTTCGTCCGACCCTGCCGCTCTCGACGCCATTTTGCGCGACGGCGCTGACCGCGCCAATGCCATCGCAGCACCCATTATGGACGATGTGCGCCGAATCGTCGGTTTCTGGCGGTGAAGCAGTGTAGGGTCCTCGTCGTTCGGCGAGCGCAGAAAGCGGGACAGAAGCGGCGCGATGACGCCAGACCAGCAGCTCCGCCGCTGGGCCATTAGAGCGCGGCGCGCGCTCGTCGGCCCGGGCGCTGACCACGAACCGATGGTCGAAGTCGAGGCGGGCGCCGCTGCGACGCCTCCGCCGCGCGCGCGGCGCGAGGGACGCCGCGGGAAGATCGCCCAGTTCGCGTCGGCCTTTCTCGTCACCGTTTCATTGATCGCCATCATCGTCGCCGTCGGATCGGCGCGTTTGGCCGAGATCCGGCCCGACTGGTCGCCTGCCGCAGAACCGGCGACCGGCGCCCCTTACGCGATCGCCGCCGCGGGTGCCGCGCTCAGTCTTGTGCGCGCCGAGGACGCCTATCAGGACGGGCTTTCCCTGATGCCGGGCCGGCGCGAGGCGCGGATGCGCGCATTCCAGATCGGCGCCGCGTCCGCCGTGGCCGCGTTCGCCACCGTGACCGACGAGCGCCGCCGCCGCTCCGACCCCGACCTCGCCGCCGCCGCCGCCGAACTGAGCGCGCTTGCCGCCGAGCCCGACGCCGATTTCTCCGATCTGGAGGCCGGGCGTGACGCCCTCGCGCGGTTCGCCGATCGGATCGCGGATGGGCGCGCCCGTTACGACCCGGGGCCCGAGGGGCTCGCGGGATTGGCGCTTGCCTGTCAGGCGGCCGCGATCGCGCACACGGCGGAATTGGCGGGGATCGTCCAGCATGGCGGGGCCTGGATCGCGACGGCGGACGGCGAAGCGAGCTTTTTCCGCGCGCGCGGCGAAGCCTACGGCTGGCGCCTCGTGTTGTCGGCCTATGGCCGCGATATGACGCCGGAGGCGCGCGCCCGCGCCGAACCGGCCCTTTCAGCGCTGATCGCCGCCAGCGAGGACGCCGCCAATTACCAGCCGCTCTTCTTGTTGAACGGCCCGCAGCAATCGGCGGCGGCGCCCAATCATCTCGCGCATCTGGCGGTCAAGCTGACGCTCGTTTCCGCCGCCGCCGAGCGGCTTGCCGATACGACGCGCAGCCAATCGGATCCGCCGGCGTAAGGAATGGCTCCGCCGCCGACCGCCGCACGTTCCATTGACACGTTGCGCCGGGCGTGAGCGACGTAGGGTCATGAGCGGGTTCAAGTACCTCGTCGTTGCGGACGATTCGCCCGAATGCCCGATCGCGCTGCTCTATGCGGGGCTGCGGGCGCGGGCGACGGGAAGCGGGCTCGTCATGCTCACGGTCATCGAGCCTGTGTCTTATCAGCACTGGATGAGCGTCGGCGACGAGATGCGAGCCGAGGCGCGCGAGGCCGCCGAAAAGCTGGCCGCTCGGTACGCTGGCGACCTCGCCGGCGAAACGGGCGTCGCCCCCGAAATCGTCATTCGCGAGGGCGAGGTCCGCCCCGAGCTTCGCCGCCTGCTGAGCGAAGATTCAGGTCTGAAGCTTGTGATCCTGGCGGCGGGCATCGGGCGCGACGGGCCGGGGCCCCTGGTCGCGGCGGTGGCCAAGGGCGGGCTGGGCGGCCGTTCGATCCCGGTGTTGGTGGTGCCTGGCGACCTGTCTCGCGACGATGTCCGCGCTTTGGCCGGACCAGCGCCGACCGCGCCCTGACAGCCGTGCGCTTGACCGCCGGGCCCGCGCCCGCCACCTGAGGGAGAGGAGCCGCACTATGTTCATCCAGACCGAATCGACGCCCAACCCGCAAACGCTGAAGTTCCTGCCCGGGCGCAGCGTCGCCGGCGCGACGTCGCATGATTTCGCCGAGCCCGAAGCGGCGGTGATTTCGCCGCTGGCGCAGGCTCTGTTCGACGTTACAGGCATTCGCCGGGTCTATTTCGGCTCCGATTTCATCACGGTGACGAAACTGGATGCCGTCGATTGGGCCCACATCAAGCCGGCGATCCTGGCGGCGATCATGGATCATTTCACGTCCGGCCAGCCCCTCGTCGATGAGAGCGCCGCCGCGCGCGCCTCTGCAGACATCGACGTTTACGAGGGCGACGCCGCCGAGATCGTCGAGCAGATCCGCGAACTGATCGATACCCGCGTGCGCCCCGCCGTTGCGCAGGACGGCGGCGACATCACCTTCCATTCCTGGGTGCATGACGAGGGCCTCGTGCGGCTCCACATGAAGGGCGCCTGCGCCGGTTGCCCATCCTCGACCCTGACGTTGAAGCAGGGCATCGAGAATATGTTGAAGCACTACGTGCCTGAAGTGCGCACCGTCGAGCAGGTGATCTGAGGCATGAAGGTGTTGGCGATCGACACGACGCTGGCGGCCTGCGCCGCCGCGATCCGCGTCGACGGCGAGACCCGCACCCTCTGCTCCGAACCGATGACGCGCGGCCACGCCGAGCGCCTCGCACCGATGGCGCGCGACGTCATGGCTGAGGCGGGACTCGCTTTTTCACAGCTCGACCGCGTCGTCGTCACGACTGGACCGGGCTCGTTCACCGGCGTGCGAGTCGGGCTCGCTTTCGCCCGTGGGCTCGCGGTGGCGTTGCGCATTCCATGCATCGGCGTCTCGAGTCTTGAGGCGCTGGCGCTGGAGGCGGGCGCGGACGGTCTGCGCGGCGCGGCGATCCCGGCTGCCGGCGGGCTCTATGCGGCCGTCTACCAGGATGGCCGGCCGGTCCGTACGCCGGCGCTCGCGCTCGATGCTGAGTTGGCAGCGCTGTTCGAATTGGGCGCATCTTGGCGTGGCCCGGCCGCCGGCCTGTTCGGCGGGATAGAGACCGCTGCGCCCGACATCGCCGCGCTCGCAGCGTTCGGCGAAGGGCTCGACCCGGCCCCCAATCCACCCGACCCGACGTATCTGCGCGCGCCGGACGCCAAGCTGCCTACCGCAAGGATCCCTATGGCGGAGCCGTCGCGATCGTGAGCCCGCTGACGATCAGATTGGGCACAGCCGAAGATGCGCCGACGTTTGCCGCCATCCATGCGGCCGCATTCGAGCGCCCCTGGTCGGCGGATGAAATCCGCGCCCTCACCGGTCATGCGCCCGGCTTTGCGCTCGCCGCAGAGCGCGCCGACGGATGCGTGGGATTTTGCCTGGCCTGGGCGCCCGCCGACGATGCCGAGATCCTCACCATCGCCGTCCACCCGCAGGCGCGGCGCAACGGCGCCGGGCGCGGCTTGATCGCGGGGGCGATGGCGCACGCCCGCGCGGTCGGCGCGCGAACGATGGCGCTTGAAGTCAACGACGCGAATGCGCCGGCGATTGCGCTCTACGCCAGTCTCGGATTTACAGAAGTGGGCCGTCGGAAAGGCTATTACGACGCTGGAGCCGGCACGGCGCGCGATGCGCTCGTTCTCAAGCGCACGCTCCTGGACACCTGATCGGCTTCGCCGCATATCTGGATTTCAAGACCAGGAGACCGTTCGTGGATCGGCTGGAGCAGGTGTGCGTCGCCAAGGGCATGCGCATGACCGATCAGAGGCGCGTGATTGCGCGCGTCCTGTCGGCGGCGAAGGACCATCCCGACGTCGAGGAATTGCACAGGCGCGCCACCGCGATCGATCCAGACATTTCAATCGCCACGGTTTATCGCACCGTCCGCCTTTTCGAAGAATCCGGCATCCTGACCCGTCACGACTTCATGGACGGCCGCTCGCGCTATGAAGAGGCGACGGACGATCACCATGACCATCTCATCGACATGAAGACCGGCCATGTCATCGAATTCGTCGATCCCGAGATTGAACGCCTGCAGGAAGAGATCGCCCGGCGTCTGGGTTTCCGCCTCGTCGGGCACCGTCTCGAACTGTATGGCGTTCCGCTCGATGAAGATCAGGACTCATCTTCATCCAGGAAGCCATAGTCGGGCTCCTGGATGAAGAAGAGGCGCAGTCCGGCGCGCAACTGTCCGAGTATGTCGACGCCATCGGCCGTCAGGCGCACCAATGGCGCCTCATCGGCGACGTGCAACGTCACTTCGAGTTCAACATGGGCCGGATCGATTTCGCGCAGCGCCGCCGCAAGCGTGTTGATGTGATCGCCGATCAGGTCGGCGAGGCCTTCGACATGGTCGTCAAGGAGCGCGCCGCGCGGATCGACGCCGCTGTCGAGCCGCCATTGGTGGGCGCGGATCGGCCGGTCGGCGAGGGCGTCGCCCGGCGCCAACCGCAGGGTCGGCTCAAGCCCCGCAAGCCGGGTCAGCGCGGAGAGATCATCATGCGGATCGGACACAACGAGGCTTGCGCGCATCAACCAGGGCGTTTCCAGCCCCGGCTGCGCCGCCGCCCCGACCTCGCCGGCGATACGCCCCATGCAAGGCTCCGCACCGTGCGTTCGCAAGCCGCCGACCATCGCTGCCGACGCGCGCAAACCTTGCGTCGCACGGCCCCCGCGCGCATAACAACGCGCCCGAAACGGCTTCCGTCCCCAAAGGAACCATTGTTCGCTCGATGACGCATCCGGAAAAAGAGTCCCCGCCCGGCTCGGCTCCCGTAAAGCGCGTCTATATCGAGACGTACGGCTGCCAGATGAACGTCTACGACAGCGATCGCATGCGCGACGTGTTGGCTCCGTTGGGCTACGCACCGGCGGCGACCGCGATCGAAGCGGACCTCGTCGTACTGAACACCTGCCACATTCGCGAAAAAGCGACCGAGAAGGTCTATTCGGAGCTTGGCCGGTTGCGCGAGGCGAAGGCCCGCCGGGCCGAAGACGGGCAGGGCACGACCATCGTGGTCGCCGGCTGCGTCGCCCAGGCCGAGGGCGAGGAAATCATGCGCCGCGCCCCGGTCGTGGATTTCGTCGTCGGCCCGCAGGCCTACCACAAGCTGCCGGAACTGATCGCCCGCACCGCGCGCGCCGCCGGCGGCCGGATCGAGGCCTCGTTCGCGCCCGAAGAGAAGTTCGACGCCCTGCCGCCGCCGCGCGCGGAGGGGCCGACCGCCTTCATCTCGGTGCAGGAGGGCTGCGACAAATTCTGCACCTTCTGCGTCGTGCCCTATACGCGCGGCGCCGAATACTCCCGTCCGGTTGACCAGATCGTGGCCGAGGCCCGCGCCTTGGCGGCGCAGGGCGTGCGCGAACTCACGCTGCTCGGCCAGAACGTCAACGCCTACCACGGCCTCGACGGCGGCGGCGGCGAGACCAGCCTCGCGCGTCTCCTACGGTTGCTCGCCCGCATCGATGGGATCGAGCGCCTGCGCTACACGACGAGCCATCCGGCCGAAATGACGGACGAGCTCATTGGCCTGCACGGCGACGAGCCCAAGCTCATGCCGTACCTGCATCTGCCGGTTCAGTCAGGATCGACGCGCATCCTCAAAGCGATGAACCGCAAGCACACCGCAGAGGAATATCTCGCCATCATCGACAAGCTGCGCGCCGCGCGCGCGGACATCGCGCTGTCGACCGATTTCATCGTCGGCTTCCCCGGCGAGACCGAGAAGGATTTCGAAGACACGCTGGCGCTGGTGCGCGGCGTCGGTTTCGCGCAGGCCTTCTCGTTCAAATACTCGCGCCGTCCGGGGACGCCGGCGAGCGGCATGCTCGGTCATGTCGACGAAGACGCAAAGGCCGAGCGTCTCGCCAAGCTGCAGAGCCTTCTGACCTGCCAGCAGCGCGGCTTCAACGATCGCCAGATTGGTCGGGTCCTGCCGGTTCTCGTCGCCGAACGCGGCCGCAAGGCCGGCCAGGTGCACGGCAAGAGCCCCTATCTCCAATCGGTGCATTTCGACGGTCCCGAGGCTTTGATCGGGCAGATCGCGTCCGTCGAAATCACGGCGGCGAGCCAGAACAGCCTGACCGGCGTCATCGTCGCGGAGCCCGCGTGAGCGCTTCATCCTTTTGCGGGCCGGATCGGCCGCTGAGCGCCGTCGTCGACTTCGGCGCCCAGGCGCCGGCGCAAGCGATCTTCGGGCCGCTGCACCGCCATTTGAGCCTCATCCAGGAGGCGTTCCGCGACCAAAGCGCGCCGCGCGGTCAGCCGACCTATACGGTCACGGTGCACGCCCAGGGCAATTCGGTGGTCCTGTGCGGCGCGGCCGACGCGCAGGCCGATCTCTCGCGCGCGCAGGCGATCTTCGAGGCGCTGCTCCTGCACGTGCGCCACAAGCAAAAACTGCGCGAAGGCGAAGTGCTCGCCGCCATCGCCTTTTCTCAGCGCGGCCCGGGCGCCGACAAGGGGCCGCTCGAGCTTCCCCAGCTGGGCGGCCTGACGCTGCGCACCCCGCGCCAGCTGCATTATGTGCAAGCGTTGCGCGATCCTGAACTCGATCTGATCTTCGGCGTCGGGCCGGCCGGCACGGGCAAGACCTTCCTGGCTGTCGCCGTGGCGGTCGAAGCGCTCAAGCAGGAACTCGTCGACCGCATCGTCGTCACGCGCCCGGCCGTGGAGGCGGGCGAGCGGCTCGGCTTCCTGCCGGGCGATCTGTCGGAAAAGGTCGATCCCTATCTGCAGCCGATCTGGGACGCGTTCCGCGGTCAGATGGGCGAGGGCGATCTCAAGGTCCGGCGTGACCGTCGCCAGATCGAGGTGGCGCCGCTGGCCTTCATGCGCGGGCGTACGCTCACCAATGCGTTCGTCATCGTCGACGAGGCGCAGAACGCCACCATCTTGCAGATGAAAATGGTCCTGACGCGGTTGGGCGAGGGCTCGCGCATGGTTGTCACCGGCGACCCGAGCCAGATCGATCTTCCGCGTTCGGACATGTCGGGTCTGAGCCACGCGCTGGCCATCCTCGATGGCGTCGAGGGCGTCGAGGCGATTCGCTTTGGGACGCAGGACGTGGTGCGCCACAGGCTCGTCGCCCGCATTATTCAAGCCTACGATCATGACGACAGCCGCCGTCGCGGCCGGGAGCCGCCCGATGCTTAAGACGTTCGAGATCGACGTTCTGGTCGAGGACGACGCGTGGGATGCAGCGCTCGGCGGCGACGCCGAAGCGTTCTGCCGGCGCATATTGATGGCGGCCGCAGCGTCGGAAAAGGCGCGCGGCGCGGCCTCGGTTCTGCTCACGACCGATCCCGCCATGCAGGCGCTCAACCGCAACTGGCGCGGCCAGGACAAGGCGACCAACGTTCTCTCGTTCCCCGCCGCCGACGCCGCCGGCGGCCTGTTGGGCGACGTCGCGCTCGGCCTGGGCGTCGTCACGGCGGAAGCGCGGGATCAGGGCAAGTCATTGGAGGCGCACACCGCGCACATGCTGGTGCACGGCTTTCTCCACCTGCTGGGTTACGACCACGAGGTGGACGCCGAGGCCGAGCGCATGGAGGCCCGCGAGCGCGCCATCCTTGCCGAATTGGGCTATGCTGATCCGTATCGCCCAGATGGCGACGCCTGAGTCGGCGCCAGCAAGGACCGTTCGTTTTTCCATGGCCGAGTTCAACGACCAATCCGGACCATCGCGCCGCGACGGCCTGTGGCGTCGCATACTGCGCACGCTTCGGCGACTCGACGCCGACGATGCGGTGGGTGAAGTTGCGGAGGTGCTGCGCGCCCGCGAGAAGAACGGCGAAGCGCTCGCCGGCGCCTCGCGCGACATGCTCCTCAACGCAGCGCGGTTCGATCAATTGCCGGTGGCCGACGTTATGAAGCCGCGCGCCGACATCGTCGCCGTGGAGGCCTCCGCGACGCTCGCCGAGGTCGTCAAGGTCTTCACCGAATCCCAGCACGCGCGCCTGCCGATCTTCCGCGACACGCTCGACGATCCGACCGGCTTCATCCACGTCAAAGACGTCCTGGCCCTCCTCGCGCCGGGGTCGGACGCCAAGCCGAACGAGCGCGTTCTCTCGAGGCTGCGCCGGGAAATCCTCTTCGTGCCGGCCTCGATGCGACTGCCGACGTTGCTCCTGAAAATGCGCACGACCCGTATCCATCTGGCCCTGGTGGTCGACGAATACGGCGGCACCGACGGCCTCGTCTCGATCGAGGACCTCGTCGAACAGATCGTCGGCAACATCGACGACGAACACGACACCGACGAAGCGCCGCTGATCCAGTCGCGGCCGGGCGGCATTCTGGAGGCGGATGGGCGCGCCAGCGTCGAAGCGCTCGAAAAGGCGCTGGGCAAAAGCCTGGAGCTGCCGGACCTCGAGGATGATTTCGACACCGTGGCGGGCCTCGCGGTGGCGCTCGTGGGCCGCGTGCCCCAGCGGGGCGAGGTGCTGTCGCATCCAGGCGGCGTCGATATCGAAGTGCTCGACGCCGATCCGCGCCGCGTGAAGCGCCTGCGCATCAGACCCTCCGTATCGTCCGCGGGCGAGGAGCGCCCTGCATGACAAGTGCCGCAGTCGCCGGCGCGGCGTCGATCTCGGAGCGCATCGAAGCGCGCCCAGTTTGGCAGATCCAACTCGGCGCCATGGCCGCCGGCGCGGTTGCGACGCTCGGGCATGCGCCTTTCTTTTTCACGCCGGCCTATGTGGCCGGCCTCGTCGCGCTGATCTTCCTTCTGGACGGCGCCATGCGCCGCCCGAAGCCCGCAAGCGCCGCGTTCGCGCGCGCCTGGAGCTTCGCGTTCGGCCATTTCCTGACCGGCATGTACTGGGTCGGCTTTGCGTTCCTGCAGGTCGAGGGCGCCGCGCCCTTCATCCCGCTGGCGGTGTCGGCCCTGCCGGCTGGCCTCGCGCTGTTCTGGGGTGCGGCCGGCGCGCTCTCGACCAGTCTTTGGACCAAGGACTATCGACGGATTCCGGTTTTCGCCGCGGTGTTCGGGTTCGCGGAATTTCTGCGCGGCTTCATCTTCACGGGCTTCCCCTGGCAGATCCCGGCCGCGATCTGGCCGGCGGGCGGCGCGATTTCGCAGACCGCGTCCATCGTCGGCGCGACCGGCCTTTCGGTGTTGACGCTTCTCGTCCTCGCTGCACCGGCGGCGGGCGCGGACCGTACGTCCTCGCTGCGGCGCTTTGGCCCGGTTCTTTTGGCGGCCTTGGCGCTGGGCCTGACCTGGGGGGCGGGATCGCGCCGTCTCGAGGCCAATCCGGAACGCGCGGTCGGCCCCGTCGTGCGCGTGCTCGATCCAGGCCTATCGCAGGAGCAGAAGTGGTCTCTCGACCCGGCGGACGTCCTCATCAGGTATCTGGACCTTACCGGCCCCGCGCGTGACGCGCCGGCCGAGGTCGTGATCTGGCCGGAGGGCGCTGTCCCGCCGACCTATTTCGTGGGCGACGACGCGCCGCGTTCGATGCTCGACCGGGCGGACATGATGGCCGAGATCGGCCGCGTGCTGCAGGATCGGGTTCTGATCGCCGGCACGGTGCGGGCCGAGCGCGGCAAGGACGGGCTCAAACAGTATAATTCCGCCGTCGTCATCGACGGGGTCTCGGGCGAGCCGCGGATCAGCCAGATCTCCAACAAGCACCATCTCGTGCCGTTCGGCGAATACATGCCGTTCTGGGAGCTCTATTCGTCGGTCCCGATCGCGCCCCTGCAGATGGTCGGGCAGGGCTTTACGCCGGGCGTCCGGCCGGAACGCCTCGTCGTTCCCGGCGCGCCGCCGGCCACAGTGCTGATCTGCTACGAAGGCATTTTCCCGCGCCTGTCGCCGCGCGGCCCGGAGCGGCCCGACTGGTTGGTCAACATCAGCATCGACGGCTGGTACGGGCGCCAGACCGGCCCCTGGCAGCACGTCAATCTCGTCAAATTCCGCGCGATCGAGGAGGGCCTGCCGCTGGCGCGCGCCGCCTCGGGTGGGGTCTCGGGGATTTTCGACGCCTACGGCCGCACGATCGTCGCCACCAAGCTCGACGGCGGCGCAGTGGAGGCGCCGCTGCCCGAGGCCCTTCCGCCCACCTTCTTCGCCCGTTTTGGCGCGGTTTCGACGCCTATCCTCTTGATATTGGTGCTGGCTTTGCGCTTCGGTTTGCCTCGGACGCCCGGGAGGGGATTTAGATCGTGAACGAAGAGCGCAGCGCCAATCCTGTTGATCGGCGCATTGGCCAAAGGATGCGCGGACGCCGTCTCGAACTCGGCATGAGCCAGGAACATCTCGCCGACATGCTGGGCGTCACGTTTCAGCAGGTCCAGAAGTACGAGAAGGGCATCAATCGCGTCGCTGCGAGCCGCCTGTTCGAACTCGGCGCCGCGCTGAATGTTCCCGTCGGCTATTTCTTCGAAGGCTTGGCGCTGGGCGCCGCGACCGGCGTTTCAGAGGAAGAGACCGCCGTCTTCGACGCGATCGCCTCGCCCGAAGGTCTGCAACTCCTGACGATGTTCGCCGGGATCAAGAGCGCGCGCCTGCGCCGACGCATCGTCGATCTGGTCCGTATCCTTGTGGAGGATGACGAGGCGGCGCTCGACGAGCCGGGCTGAGCGGAGCGGTTGCTGAGGCGTCGCAGGTTGGAAATTGTCGCGAGGGGCTTTGACTGGAAGCGCGCTCAAAGCTGTCGCTCACGCGCGGAGCGCTGACAGGCGGGAATTCGCCGATAGCGGTCATTGTTGCGAAACTTTGGAGTACGCGAAAACCAGATGGCGGCGCGCGAATGCACCCTTCAGCTCGCCTTCCTGATCTTGCGCGGCATTGCCGAGACGTGCATGCCGTTGGCTATGGACAGGTGTCCGCGAAGATGCAGTTTCTCAGCGTCTTCAAGCACCGCTTCAACGCTCAGCGATGACCCTCCCGGTTGTTGCACGCAAATCCAGATCGCCTCGCGGGAGCCGAGATGAAGTTCAAACACGCCCTCACGTGCGCTACGGCGGCTCTTGTTCTGGTTGCGGCGGCAGCGTGCAGCCCGGGCGCCGAGGCGCCTTCAGACGATTCCGCACCAACGTCTGTCGTGCAAGCGCCTGACGCGCCCCCGGCTCCGGCGGCCGCGCCACCTTCGCCCACCGATGGCCAGAGCGAACAAGTCGCCTCCGCTCGAGAGTGGGAGGCGAAGTGGCTCAAGGATTTCCCGGAGGCGGCCAAACGCGAGGGCGGCGTCCTGACCCTTTTCACCGGGGGCACGCCCGTCGCCAGCTTCACCGATACGAGTTCGCC
>JBMOIB010000033.1:0-27613 GCA_049317545.1 Caulobacterales bacterium
GCCGCCCGAAGCGTAAGCCGAAGCGTTGCCGCTTCCTCATCGACCTCAACGGCGTCGACCACATAGCTCTGGGCATCCCCAGCCAGGGCGGTCAGCAATGCGTCGAAAGCGGACCATTCAAAGCCGCTTTCCAGCGTGAGCCGCAGCGGCGCAGAACCCTTCACGCCTTCGTCGGCGGGGAGAACCGAAACCCGAACGGCGTCCAGGCCCGCGGCGCGCGCCAAAGCCTCCAGATCGGATTGCGCGCGGACCGCCGCGATCGCCAGCGTTGGATCGTCGAACGACCGATCGCGCGCCATACCCGCGACCGACGCAAGCTCGGCGCGATGCCGCGGGTCGCGCAGGGCGGCCAGTTCCCGTTGCGACGCCATGGTCGCGCTTACTGCGTCGAGCAGCGCCGATCGGGATTGCAGCGCGTAGGCGCCCGCCTCAAACGCGAGCGCGATCGCGCCCACTGCGCACAGGGCGCTGAGCAGCGCGCGCTCCCGCGGCGTCGGCGCAATTCGATCGATTTGAGCGGCGAACATCTTGGTCATCGCGCTCATCTTGGAGTGCCCTGCGACGTCGCAACGACGTCGGCCGTCAATCGCGCGCGCCCCTCATCCGTATCAATCCGCGGCGTGACGCCGGCGAACATCGGATCGGCCTCGAGCGCGGCCGCGATCGTATTCACCGGAGCTGCAGCGCTGGAGATGTCCCACTCGGCGGCGAGAACGCGCTTTTCAACCGACCACGCGCGCGGCGCCACATCGAGAGTCCTGAAAACCGAAAGCCCGTGGGCAGCGGCGCCAAGCGCCCCACCCCCATTCGTCTGGGCGCGAAATGCTGAGATTGTCGCGAGATCGGCGCGCGCCTTGGCGATCGCCGGATCGGCTTTACGCGCCGCCTCAATGCGTTCGGCCTCCGCGAAGGCAGCGGTCGCTTGCTGCGACCAGGACCATCCGGCGCCGGCGAGCGCACTTGCGGCGACAAGCGCAACGGCGCCCGTCCAAAGCGCGAGCTTCTGTAGATCAGACCAGTCCAAAGGCGCGCGAACGATCCGCGCCAGCATGCGACCGGCCGGATCGATTCCTACGTTGACAGCTGAGGGGCGCGCCGTCGTCCCTGAGGCTCCGGATGTCAGGGCGAAGGCCGCCCATTGATCGTCCGTGAAGGGACGTCGCCGCCAGGACGTGGCGATCAACTCGCCGCCCTCCCAAATTTGCGCCTCGAAACCGTCGGTCAGCGTAACGCAGCGCGCGCCATCGCCCGGCGGTTGGAGGAGCGTCTCCGGGACGAAATCGGCTGTGCGGTAAACGCGCGCATCGCCGAGCGCTGCCCCCACGGCGCTGCGATCCCACCACCAAATCGACGCCGACGCCCGACCGCGCACAATGAGGAAATCGGTTTCAGCGAAGGGTGCGTTCGTCTCGGCGAAAACCCGCGCAGCCTGCGCCATGGCGCGCCCGGAAACGGACGGGGGGAAACTCATGCGATGAAAACGGCACAGGCTGCGCGCCAACGCGACGCGCCGCGCCCGCGCGAGCGCGCTCCGATCGGCTTCCTGCGCGACCGGCTCTTCACCGAGCCAGAAGGTCTGCGCCGCCTGGAAGGGGCTCTGCCCGTTCATCCTCACTCCGAATATCTGCGTTCCGACGAACGCTGCGCCGCCCGAAGCCGATCGGCGCCTCATCGCCCGGCTTTGCAAGAACCAGGCTAGACGTTTGCTCGCGGCGCACACGGCCGCCGACGCGGGCCTCGCGGACAACCAAACGGATCGCCCGCGCCGGCGTCGCGGCGATACGGATCTCGTCCAGCTGGAAGCCGCCGCCAGCAATTGCGGCAAGATCGTCCGTATTCCTAATGATTACGCCGTTTCGGCGGCGCAGGACCGTCTCGACCGTCCGCTCATCGATGCCGAAGGCGGCCGCGAGCGCCGGGCCTCGCGCCGTGTTAACGTTGAACGATGCATCCGCCGGCGCCGCCCGCAATGCCGCAACAGCAGCCGCGCGCGCCTTTGGCGCAAGGAATTCGCTCCAGCCAAGGACGCCTTCAGCCTCCCGGATATCGCCGAGGGGCGCATTGGGCGGGGGCTCTAATGCCGCGCGCTGATATTCCCGGCGTTCGGCGCCGCGCGGACGACGCACATCATCGCCGTCGGTGAAATCGACGATCCTGTCAGCCAGGAGGCGCGCGGCATCCGGTGTCGCGCCTGCGCCTTGAAGGCTGCGCGCCAACCGCTCCGGGCTGCGGCCATTGATGTTAGGGAGCCCCGCTTCATCCTGCAGGCTCGCTTCGAACCTTTGGCCCTCGATGTCGATCCCGTACCAGGCGCCGTCCAACATGACTTCGCGAAGCCGAGGCGCGCCACTGCGTCCAACAGGCGGCGCATCGAACGGGGCGGCGCGGTCGCCGCCAACGGCGATGCTGCGCGCCGACATTGGCTCGCTCAGCGCCAGATAGGCCAATCGGGCCTCCACGATCGCTGCGCGCCGTTCAAACTCCGCCTGCTCCTTGGCGCGCCGCAACTGCGTCGCATAACCGTTAACGGACTCGGCGAGCGTGAACGCCGACAGCGCAAAGATCGCCACCGTGAAGATCACGATGGGCAGGGCAAAGCCTGGGCTGCGCCGGAACGCCCATGCAGGCGCCGTCATGGCGCGATCACCGTTTCGGTCGCTTCATCATCGCCGATTGCGGCGCTGACGGCGTTGGCGCGCACGATGATCGTCCGTTCCGCAGGTCCCGGCCCCATCAGTCGCATCCGGACGAAAATGCTGCGCTGCGGCGCGCCACTAGGGCCGGCGCCGGCGGTGAACGATGATCGCCAAGCAATCCCATCGGCGCTGTAGGCGAAATCTCCGCGGGCGCCGGCAGGCCAGCGCGCGATCAAGACAGGCGCCCGCCCTGCGCAGCGGCGCACCAGCGCACCGCCCTCCCCGTTCGAACGGATCGCGAATTGCGCCTCAATTCGAGACAATCCACACGCCTCGAGCCCGACGACGCCGAAGACAACCGAGTTCGCATCACCATTGACGTCGACGGAGCCGCCGATCGCGCCCACGTCGCGCGCGGCGCGGCGCAGGTCTTCCTCGGCGATCTGCAGGGATTGCGCGGCGGCGATCCGCTCTGCGCGACCAAAATTTCCCGCATTGGCGCGCGCGCCGACATTCATGACGACGGCCCCGATCAGTGCGGTGATCGCAATCATGACCAGCGTCTCAAACAATGTCAGCCCGGAACGGCTGCGGGCGGCGGCCATGTCAAGGCGGTCCGCCGATCGAGATGTCAGCGGCGAGCCCGGTCCCGCCTGGCTTGCCGTCAGCGCCGAGGCTCACGATGCGCGGGGACTGGCTCTCGTCTGCCGACGGTTCGTAGACATAAGCGCGGCTCCACGGGTCGAGCGGTAGTTTTCCGTTCAGATAGGGGCCCTGCCACAGACCCGATGCGTCAGACCCGGACTGCGGCGCCTGCACCAAGAGATCAAGTCCTTCGTCCGCGCTCGGATAGCGTCCCAAATCGAGACGCATCGTCTCCAGCGCCGAGGCGAGCGAGCGCGCCTGAACGCCGGCCGCCGTGACCTTCGAGCGATCGAATTGCGCCATCAGGCGCGGCCCCACCACTGCCGCCACCAAGGCGATGATCGCAAGCACGATCAACACCTCGAGCAGCGTAAATCCGCGCCGCGCTGCGCGTGCGGCACGACGTGTGCGCTTCGGCTGCAGTTCGACCATCTCATGTGCTCCTTATCCGGACGAGCGGCCATGGTGGTAAACCAGATCGCCGCGAACGACCATGGACATGCATGCCGCACGCCACAGATCACACCGGGGCGCGCATCTTGCAATGTCCCAACGGCAGCGCCCGCAGTCGGACGACGTCATTGCATGCCCCGACCGCACAGATATGGTCGCACCGCGAACAAATGAGGAGCCTCATGCGCAGCTTCGCCGATCACCTGGTCGAAACGGGACTGGTCTCCCGCAAAGACCTTGATCAGGCTCTTGCGCGCCAGCCTGGCCCCTCAGCGTTGTTCGGTCCGACCCTCGTCAGGCTCGGCGCCATCTCGGACGTCGACCTCGTTGACGCGCTCTCGCAGGTCCTGCGACTGCCCGTCGCACGCGCGCAGCAATTGCCCGACCACGCTGCAGCGCTCGCGGCGGTAGAGCGCATCAAATCCAACGCGGCATGGCTTGCAGCGCGCGAGACCGTCGTCTGGTTCAGTCTTGACCCCTCGGGCGTCGAACGCCTGAATGTCGCAAGCCGGCAAGCCTATGACGCGGCCCTGCAGGAAGCCGTCGAGCAATGGCATTCGGGGCCGACGACGCTTTATCTCGCCACCTCCGAGAGCCTCGCGCCGATCCTTTCCGCGCTTGGACGCGAGGCCGCCGGGCGCGCCGACGACATCGCAGACCCCGACCGGCTGAAGGAACTCGCCGAAGAAGCGCCGGTGATTGATTTTGTAAACGCTATGCTCGCCGAGGCGCTTGCGCGGCGCGCGAGCGACGTCCACGTCGAGGCGTTCCAGGACATTATGTCCGTTCGCTACCGGATCGACGGCGTTCTGGCGCCCTGGCGCACCGCGCCGCGCGCGACGTTCGACGCCGTCGCCTCGCGCATCAAGTTGCTGTCGGGAATGGATATCGCCGAGCGGCGCCTGCCGCAGGACGGGCGCCAAACGATCCGCGTGTCCGGGCGTGAAATTGACGTGCGCGTCTCTTCGATGCCGACGACCTGGGGCGAGTCTCTCGTGCTGCGCTTTCTCGGGCGCACCGCGCAACTGACTGACTTCGCCGCGCTCGGCGTTCCCGACGATCAGCGCCGGACGCTCGAGTCCTTCGCCGAGAAATCCTATGGGATCGTGCTGGTCTGCGGCCCTACCGGCTCGGGCAAGACGACCACGGCCTATGAACTCCTGCGCCGCGTCAACGACGGCGTGCGCAAGGTCGTCACGGTGGAAGATCCCGTCGAGATCGATCTGCCTGGCGTGATGCAGACGCACGTGCGGGCGGATATCGGGCTGAGCTTCGCCGCCGGACTGCGCTCCATACTTCGCCAGGATCCAGACGTGATCCTGGTGGGCGAAATCCGCGATTCAGAGACGGCCAAGATCGCGGTTCAAGCCGCGCTGACGGGCCATCTCGTGATTTCGACGATCCACACGAGCTCGGGCTTCGGCGCCGTGTCGCGCCTTCTCGATCTTGGCGTAGAGGACTACCTGATCGCAGACGTGCTGCGCGGCCTCGTCAGTCAACGGCTCGTGCGGCGACTTTGCCCGCACTGCGCGCGCAACGTCGATGGCGCTGAGTTCGAAGCCCACGCGCAGACGCATGCGCCGGCGGCGCTGCTGGCCTCACCGCCAGCCTGGCGCGAAAACGTCGGCTGCCGCGAGTGCGGCTCCACGGGCTTTCGGGGCCGCATCGGCATTTTCGAAATCGCCGAAATCGACGCCGATGTGCGTGCGGCGATACGCCGCCGGGCGAGCGAGAGCGAACTTGAGGCGCTCGCGCGTCGGCATGGTTTCCGTTCGCTGCAAGATACCGCCATCCTCACTGCGCGGCGCGGCGACACCACGCTGCGCGAGAGCCTTCGGATGGTGAATACATGAACGAGGAGCGCGCGTTCGCCTACAGTGCGCTGCGCGCCGACGGCGAAACCGTCCGCGACGTCGTGCGCGCCCCCGATCGCAGCGCCGCGGCCCGTCGCCTGGCGCAGAGCGACCTTGTCGTCCTCGAGATCCGCGACGCTGATGGGCGCGCGCAGCAGGGCCGCGCCGGCAAAACGACGGCTGCCGAGCGCGTGGCGGTCATGCGTCAGCTCGCCGTGATGGCGAAAGCCGGCGTCGATCTTTTGGAAGCGATCGAGACGATCGCCGGCGGCTTGGCCCCGCGGCCGATCGCGGACCGCTTGCGCGACGTGGCGGGCGCACTGCGCCGCGGCGATCCGCTCGCCCGCGCGGTGCTTGATCACCTTCACGGCTATCCTCCCTACGTCTATGCGCTGCTGCGCGCCGGCGAGGCCAGCGGACGTTTGCCGGCGGTTCTCGCCGAAGCCGCCGACCAGGTCGCGTTCGAGGACCAGGTGCGCCGCGACCTGCAGGCCGCGCTCACCTATCCCATGTTCATGCTGGGCGCGGGCGGACTGGCGATCACCTTCCTGCTCATCGTTGTTGTGCCGCGCTTCGCCGCGATGGTGGGCGATCTCTCGAAAATCGACGCGTTCCCGGCGCTGATCCTGTCGAGCGGGTTGTTTTTGCGGACGCATTGGCCGATCGCGATTGCCGTCCTGTGCGGCCTCGGCGCGGCTCTCTGGCGCCTCGGCGAAACCCCGGCGATGCGTCTGCGTTTCCTGGAGCTCGGCCGCGCGACGCCCGGCGTCCGCGCGGTGCTCGCCGCGCGCAGCCGGATGAGCTGGGCGCGCCTGATCGGCCTTGGGCTCGGCGCGGGGCTTCCCGTTCTCGAGGCCTCCGCGCTCGCGCGCTCAAGCGTCGCCGACGATCCGAAGTTCGCCAAAGCGCTGGCGAGCGCAGAGGCGGCGATGCGCGGGGGAGCGCCAATCGAGACGGCCTTCGCCCGCGAACACGCGCTCGGCGCCATCGACGCGAGCCTCGTCCGCGCCGGCGCACGCTCGGGCGCTCTGCCCACGATTTTCGGCTTTATCGCCAATCAGCACGAAGCCAATCTCCGCAATGCGCTCAAGAGCTTGACGGTCATCGTCGAGCAATTGGCGATCGCGATCGTCGCATCCGCGATAGGCGCGGTGGTTGTTGGGCTGGTGACCGCCTTGACCGGCGTCTACGAGGCCATCCAATGAAGGGGCGGTCCGGGTTCAGCGCACTCGAGGCTCTGATCGCCGCGGCGATCCTCGGCCTGGCGCTTGCGCCGCTCCTCGACCTCCAGCGCCAGTCAATGCGCGCGGCGGCGCGTTACGATGCGGCGCGCGAAGCGCTGTCGATGCAACGATCTGCGCTCGAAATTTTGACGAGCGTCAACCCGATGGCTGAACCGATGGGCCAGCGTGCGCTGTCTGGTCAGGCTGCATTGGCCTGGGTGGCCCGCCCGCTCAGCCGGCCAACCCAGAGCGTCGGCTATTTGCAACCGCAGGGCGAGTTTGAAATTGCGCTCTTTCGTCTCGACGTCCGCATTATCCGCAATCGGACGCTTTTAACGACATTTTCGACTGAGCAGATTGGATGGAGAAGAACGGTCTCGTGATCCGCACATAGCGCAAACGCTCATCTTAATACGCGTCGCACGGCTGGTTGCGTCAACGACTTTCCCCTGAGGGGCGAATTGAGCGACGGCGTCTATGGCATCCGTTGAAGTCGCTCGAAACTCTCGCAGAGAGCGTCGTAATGTAGCTGATAGGGTGCGTCTTTCAGCGTAATTGCGACTATGAGCGGTTAGGACGCAGGGTCGTCCGCTCGTGATTTGGCCGTCCGTCTCTGCAGCCCCCGGATCGACGGGATCGGAGGATAGTGTGCGCGTGTTCTTTCAACCGAAAAAGCCGGCGACGGTCGACGCCGCCAACGACGCCGGGCCGCCCGCCGGCTCCACGCTCGCGCTCTCGCCGCACGAGACCATGCAGTCCGCGATGCGGGCCATTTCCGGTCACGTCGGCCTCGTTTTCGCGCTGAGCGCGGCGATCAACATCCTTTACCTCGCGCCCTCGATCTACATGCTCCAGGTCTATGACCGGGTGCTCGTGTCGAGCAGCATCTTGACCCTGATTTTCCTCAGCTTGGCGCTCGCAATCACATTGGCGGCCCTGTCGGGCCTGGACGGTCTGCGCGCGCGGATTCTCAGTCGGATGGGGCTGCGGCTCGATCTGCGTCTCTCGGGCATGCTGATCGGCCACAGCGTCGACGCGCGCGGCCGCGGCAGAACCGACGTCACCGCCATGCGCGACCTCGACACGTTGCGCCAAACTTTGGCGAGCCCGGCGTCGGCGACGATCATGGATCTGCCGTGGACGCCGCTTTACATTCTCGTTTGCTTCGTAGTGCATTTTTGGGTTGGCATGGCCGCGCTCGGCGGCACAGCGATCCTGCTTGGGCTCGCCTTTTTCAATGAGCGGGCGTCGCGCGATAGCCTCAAAGTCGTCGCCGAACACGCGCCGGCCTATTTTAATGCGCTTGAGGCCGACATGCGTGTCGCCGACACCGCCCGCGCCATCGGCTTGCGCGAGCCCTTGATCCGGCGGCGGTCGAGCGAACGTGTGCGGTTCCTCCGGGCGCAGATGGAATCGGCCTTCGTGGCGGCCCGTTACAGCTCCTTGACGAAATTCTTCCGTCTGGCGCTGCAGTCCGGCGTTCTCGGCCTCGGCGCCTACCTCGCGATCAAGCAAGAGATCACGCCCGGCGCCATCATCGCCTGCACCATCCTCACGACGCGCGCCATGGCGCCGATCGAGCAGATCATCGGCGCGTGGCGCCAGGTCAGCCAGGGGCGCTCGGCGTTCCTCAATCTTGAAAAGCAATTGAGCGAGACAGAAGCGCCGCGCGAGCGCACGGCGCTGCCGGCTCCCAACGGCCCGATCTCGGTCGAAGGCGTCACGGCCAAGCCGCCGGGCGCGGAGCGACCAAGCCTGTTTCAGATCACCCTCCGCGCCAACCCCGGCGACATTGTAGGGATCGTCGGGCCGAGCGGCGCCGGCAAAAGCACGCTCGCCCGCGTGCTTGGCAATGCGGCGATCCCAGAGCAAGGCCACGTGCGCATCGACGGCGCCCGCTACGCTGATTGGGACCCAGACCTTTTGTCGGCCCATATCGGCTACCTGCCGCAGAACGTCGACTTGATGAACGGCACCGTCGCAGAGAACATCTCCCGTTTCGCACGCGACCGCGGCCGCGACGCCGCCGATGTTTCAGCCGAAGTCATTCGCGCCGCGAAGGCCGCCGGCGCGCACGACATGATCTTGCGGTTGCCGATGGCCTACGAGACGCCAATCGGCGCCGGCGGACGGGGGCTATCTTCTGGCCAGTCCCAACGCGTCGGTCTCGCGAGAGCCTTGTTCGGGGCTCCACGTGTACTCGTACTCGATGAGCCCAACGCCCACCTCGACGCCGAAGGCGAAGCTGCGCTCGTCGATGCGCTGCTCGAGGCCAAGGGCCGCGGCGCCATTTCGTTCGTGGTCGCCCACCGCGCCGGGCTGATCAACGTCGCCGACAAGCTCCTCGTGCTCAACGAAGGTCGTCTCGTTCAATACGGCCCGCGCGAGCAGGTCGCGGCCGCTCTCGCCAGCGCGCAGCGCGCGCCGGTCGGCGCCGTCGTCTCCAGTTCAGGAACCCCGTCATGAGCATCGCTTTCGATCGCCAAACCAAAGATCTTCTGACGGACGATCCCACCGTCGACGGCCGGGCCGCGATGATCATCTTCGGCTTGTTCGTGTTCGGCTTTCTCGGCTGGTCCACGTTCGCGCCGATGGACGCGGGCGTCGTCGGGCATGGCGTGATCAAGGTCTCCGGCAATCGCCAGACCATTCAGCACCGCGACGGCGGCGTTATCTCGAGCGTCTCCGTCCGTGAGGGCGACCGGGTCGCCGCCGGCCAGATCCTGCTCAACCTCGCCGCCAACGAAATCACCGCCGAAGAACGCTCGCTCACAGGTCAGATTTTCGAGCTCGAAGCCATGCTCGCGCGCCTGGAAGCCGAACGCGAAGGCCGGGCCCTGCGCGCGCCGGAAGCTTGGGCCGCCTTGCCGCGCGAGCGGCTCTCCTGGGCCAATGACGTGCTCAAGCGCCAGCGCGAAGAGCAAATGATCCGCGCGGCCGCGCTGAATGCGCAGATCGCGGTGCTGCGGAGCCGCAAATCCGAACTCAACGCCCGGATCCAAGGAACGGCCGAAGAGATCGTCGCGCTCGACAGCCAGAAGCGCCTGATCGGCGACGAGTTGGTCGCGCTCAAGAGCCTGGAAGCCGAGGGCTTCGCCGCCGCGACCCGCGTCCGCTCGGTCGAGCGCGCCCAGGCTGACATCGAAGGGCGCCGCGCCGAGCGTTCCGGCGCCCTCGCCCAGGCGCGCGAATCCACGGCCGAAACCGACCTGCAAGTCCTCTCCGTGCAAAAGGACCGGCGCGAGGCGATCGCCCGGGAAATCAGCGCGGCGGAGACAAAGCTCGCCGATCTGCGCCCGCGCGCGGCGTCGGTTCGGGCGCAATTGGCGCGCGCCGAGGTTCGGGCGCCGCTGAGCGGCCAGGTGGTCGGTCTGGGGCAGTTCAACCCCGGCGCCGTCGTTCGCCCAGGCGAGCGCATCCTCGACATCGTGCCCGATCAACGCGACCTCGTTGTCGAAGCGAAGATCAAGCCGCAAGACAGCGACGACGTGCGCCCCGGCTCGGCGGCGGACGTGCGGTTCACGAGCTTTGGCTCGCGCGGGCAGTCGCGCGTGCATGGCGTCGTGAAGCGCATCTCGGCGGACCGCATGGTCGACGAGCGCACCGGCGCTGAATATTTCACCATCGAAATCTCGGTATCGCGCGAAGAATTGGCGCGCCTCTCGTCGGAGCGCCAAGAAAAGGACCTCGGCTTGCGCGCCGGCCTGCCGGCGGAAGTCATGCTTCCCCTGCGCAGCCGCACCGCGCTGCAATACCTCCTCGAACCGCTCGATCAGGCCATCTGGGGCTCGTTCCGCGAACATTGAAGCAGCCGGCCCGCCTGAGGCGGACCGGAAAGGCTTCACATCGGCAAGCGCTTGGGCTATGCCCCCCGCTCCGCCGCCGTAGCTCAGTGGTAGAGCGCATCCTTGGTAAGGCTGAGGTCACCAGTTCAATCCTGGTCGGCGGCACCATGTTATTCCGAGCGGCACGCGACGCGCACTTTCGCGCCGGTCGCGCCGCCTCCCCCGGCGCCTCCGGGGTTCGGGCCCAAGGGCGTCCTCGGCCCCATTGCTTGATCAGCAGACGCGACGCAGCGACGCCGAAAGTCAGGCGAGCGCCGTGCACGCTCTGAACTCCGCCAGCAAAATCAACGCTGATATTGCGCTTGCCGGGCGGCGGGGCTTGAAGCACTAATTAGTTAACGTTCAGGTGATCGACGGCGGCTGCCTCCGATCTTGAGTGCTCGGGGGGCGCGATGAACTGGCTGATGGCTCTGGTGGCCTTCGCCGCCTTTATGGCGATGTTGGCCTCGCTTGTGACCGTAGGGGTCGAGGGCTGGCACAAGCTGTTCGGACTGCGCCGCTCCGGCCTTGAGGAAATGCTGCGCGCGATCCACGACAATGTGCTGCGCGATCCGCTGGCATCTTCGTTCAGCGTCCGGCTCGGCGCCTCAAGCAACGCCCCCGCCTTCGCGAAACGCATGACCGAGAACCCAGGATACGCAGGCCATGGACGATGGTGGTGGCCGCGCAACTGGCCGCTGCTGAACGGTTTCTTTTTCCAGCCGCGATTGGAATCGCTCTCCAAGTTGCAGTTCGCCGAGCAATTGGGGCAAACCGATCTTGGTCGGCAGGCGGCTCTCTCCATGCCGGAAGGCGAGCGTCGCGCTTTTCTCGATCGCGCGGTTCGCGAGTTCGACCGCTACGGCGAGGTGCAGTCCGACTATTTCCGCCGGCGCGCCAAGGCCGTTTCAGGCCTTCTCGCCTTCGGGCTGGTGGCCGTCGCGAACATCAATGCGTTCGAGGTCTACCGGGCCATGGCGCTCGACCCCGCGCTGACCGAGCGCACGCAATCGGCCTTTGCGAGCCAGGACGCTGCAGCGTTCGCCAGCCAGCTGGAGCGAACGCGCGCCGAAATCTCGAGGCTGCAAGGCGCAATCAATCAGGGCGCGACCGATCCGGCCAATCTATCCGACATGCGCGCGGCGCTGGCCGCCACGCAGGCGCAGGCCACGGAAATGCAAAATGCGGTGACGTCTGCGCAATCGGCGCTCTCCGCACTCGAGGAGACCGGCCTGCCGATCGGCCCGAACCGTTTCCCCTATTGCATCGTCGGCAAGGGCGAGACGTCGCCGGATCCAATGTGTGGGCAACCCGTCGGAGCCGCCTTGCCCGGCCAGGCGTTCGCGGCGATCGGCGCGCCCGTCACGGTGCAGCACGCGGCGATACGCGTCGCCAGCTTCGACGGGCTTTTTTGGTTCATGCAGATTCTGGCGACCGCGGGGTTGCTGGGGTTGGGCGCGCCATTCTGGTTTTCGGTCGCGCGTTCGGTGTCGGCGATCTCCGGGCGGCGTCAAAGCGCGGCCGCCGTTGAAGCCCAACAGCCGCAGTCCCCGTTGAGCAGGCCCTCCGCGCCGACGATCCTTGAACTCGACGATGCGCTTCTGCGCACCGCCGGCGCGCCGGTCGCGCCGCCGCGCGGGGCGAGCTATGCGTCCGTGGCCACCGCGTCGACCGCCAGTGCGGGCGGCGGCGCGGGCGCCGGTTCGCCCGGCATGCGCCAAGTCCTGCGCTGACCGATGGTGCTCATCACGCCCACAGCGTTCCTGGCCGCGGCGACGGGACTGATCCGGTTCGGCTCGACCGCATGGGACGGCTACCGCGACTGGTTGCGAAAAACAGATCTGCGCGTCTACCTCCCGGCAAACGTCGAGCCCGACCCCAAATCGGTCGAAGATCTTGCGGTGCAGATCGCGTTCGATGTGCCGGCGTGGCGCGGCCCGGGAGGGGATCTCGAACGTCTCTGGGTTCCTGGCGCGCAAAGGTTCTATGACCTCAACACGGAAGCGCCCGACCACCTCATCCTTGTCAGGATGGCTCTTCGCCTCGTCAGTGAAAACGTCTGGAAAAAGGGGCCTGTGGAAGGTGCTCCTGCGGCGGTTTCCCGCGAACCGACGAGTGTTCTTCTCACCCACCGCGCTTGGCTGACGCAAAACGATCAGTCCTTGTGGGGCCGATTGGGGTTGGACATCGCGCAAACGGCCATTTCCATCCTCGGCGCGCAGCCGAGCTTGGTCGGCTTGCGGGGCCAGGCCGAAAAACTGGTCGGCGGGATCGCGCTCAACCTCAGCGCCACGCTCCGGGATGATGGGCTGAACGTCCCGCGCGAAGCGTTCGCCCAGCGCGCGCTGTCCCTGGTTTTCCGCAGCACGCTTACGACGATCACGGAAAACCCGGAACTCGCCCTGCGCGACGAGCACTGGGCGCCGGTCGTCGCGGCGTTCGTGGGGCCGCTCAAGGCCGAAGTCGAAAAGGATCAGTCGCTCGCGCCACTGGCGCTCGACCGCCTGGAGACGCTGTTGCGCGGGCCGATGGCGCTGGGCGCGTTCAAGGCGATCAGCGAGCATGCCGACTCTGTCCTGACTGGCCGCGCGGGCGCCGACTCCCGGACAGGCGCGGTCTTGCGGGAACTTCTTACGGATGTCGTCGCGCGCGGCGGCGGCGACGGGGACGTGCTGCGCGTTTTCGGCGACGCTGGCGTTGGCGGACTCGTGCGCACATCATTGCTCGCCGTGCAGAAGCGCCCCGAGCTTTTCGTTCGCACCAAGGGCGCTAACGCCGACGTCACGAAGGGCTTCGCCGCCAATCTCGCGGGCGTTCTCGCCAAAGCGTCGCCGCCATTCGACAGAAACGCCGCACTCGGGCCGCAGATCGCCGGCGTCGCGCTCGATAGCGCCGCCATCCTCGTCGGGCGCCGCCTGGTCGCGCAAAGCGGCACGACGCCCTGGTGCGCGACGGCGGCGGACGCGGGCGTGAAGGTGGTTGAAGCCATTTTCCTTGGGTTCAAGAACGCCGTCGCTGATCCGCGGGACGGTCGCGATCTTTTTCAGGGCGTGTTCGACCGCGAACTCGCCATCGACATCCTCAAGCTCACAGCCGACCACATCGCCAAGACGCCCGCCATGGTCACCGGGACCGGCGTTTCGGAGGAAGCGACCTCGCTTGCAACGGGCCTCGCAAAGCTCGTCGCGGAAGATCAAACGAGCCTTCTTCACGCCGAAGATTGGCGGAAGGTGATCGCAGCCTCGCTCGACCTCGCCGCGCGCAATCCCAAAGCTCTGTTCGGCGCCAGCGCCACCCCGTCGCCGGAAACGGAAACCGGCCTCGCGCTCGCGCGGATGCTGTTCGCGACGGCGAACGAACAATTCCGCTTAGCGCCTCGAACGTCGGGAAGCGTGATGTTTGGCGCTACGCTGCGCGATGCGTTGGTGACGACCTTCCAGGCCTCTGCGACCGTCGTGCTTGGCCTGCAATCCCCGCAGGAGCAGCAGAGCCGCATCACCGCACTGGGCGACTTCGTGAGACGGCTCAATGCGGCGGCCGCCGGCCCGGACGAGACGATGCGCATGGGCGCCGACGAATGGCTTTACGTCTATCGACGTTTCGCCGCCCACCTGCTCGACAAGGGGGCCGCAGCGACGATCTCGGACGACATGATCCGCGATACATTGATGGGCTTGGATGCAAGGGGCGCCAAATGAGAGCGATTGCAGCGATAGTTCTGACGGCCCTCGCGCTCGTCGCGGCGAGCGCGGATGGCGCTCTCGCCAAGCCCGCGGTGTGCGCTCCGAAGGGGACGTCGGAAAAATTCAACAAGATCGATAAACTCGCCGTCGAGAAGCGCGCCGCCGCCTTCATGGCCGTGCTGGCTGAAGCGCAAAATGTGAAGCCGAGCGCATCGCCCGCCGACAAGCTGGCGTGCGCGGCGGTCGGCGCGTCTGCGGGCCTGGCGTTGGCGTCCAATCTCAAACTCCCCTCCGATCAAGCGCTCAATGTCGAAGCGCAATTGCAAGCGATCGCCCAGGAAGGGCGCGGCTTGTGCGGCTCGCTCGCAACCGGCGGGGAGAATGCAGACGTGCGCCGTCGCTGCTTCCTGATCGACGTCGCATCGGCGACGTGGCCAGCTTACAGCGCCGCGCACAGACTCTCCGCCGCCGCCCGCGATCCCGCCTTCCCGAAAGACGACGCCGCCTGGGCTGAACTGGAGCGTCCGATCTCGGCTGCCAGCGAACTTGCGCGCACGAAATGGCGCGCCCTTTCCGATCGCGCCGCCTCGCTGCCGCCGTCTGAGGCCCAACCGATCCTCGACTATCGACGCAACGCCGCATGCGCCATCGCCTGGACCTACGTCGGCCTGATGACGCCCGCACGCGCCAGTCGCGCGCGCATCGGCGCCGACAAGCTCGACGACGTTGAAAGCGCATTCCTCGCCGACGCCGGCGAGGCGCTTTTGTCCAGCGAAACGCAGCCGGCGGCATGCGCGGCCGGCGCGGGCTCGACTGCGGACTGCCGAAAAGCGCTTAAGGCTGCAATGGCGGGTGAATGCGCCGCGCCGGTCCGGCGGTCGCAATGAACGCCGAGCGCGTCCACATCGTTGCGGCGAACGCGCTCAACCTGCGCGCCGGCCCACGCACGATAGAACCGGTTCTCGCTGTTCTGGCGCGAGGCCAGCCTGTCGCGCGGCTCGACGAGACGGACTTCTTCGGCTGGTGGTGGGTGTTCGCCGATCTGCGCGAAGGCGGGCTCTTTACGGGCTATGTCTTCGCCGAGCACCTGCGGCCGGCAATCGCCACCCTGGCGCCGCCGCCGGCGCCCGAACCCTCCGAACCCGGCGCAAGCGCGCCTGTTCCCGAAGGGCCCGAAGCGCCGACCGACCAAGCCCCAACTGACCCAGCGCCAACCGAACCGCCCGCGCCCGTCGACGAGCCGGAAACGCCCCAGGAAGATCCGCCGCGCGGCGGCGTCGTCGATCGCGAAAAAACGCCGCGCCACGAGGAGGTCGAGGTTCCGCAGCCGCACGCGCCAGGCCGCGCGCCCCATGGGACCGCCGTCAACGCGATCAGTCTTGAAGACTATTTCGGCCCGCACCTGGCGACCAGCGGCGCGGAACTCACCGACGCGCACAAGTCCAATGCGCGCGAGTTGGTGACGCGCGTCAATGCGCTGCTGAAACTGATGGAGGCCGATGGCGTAACCCTCGATCGCATCGGCGAACCGACCGGCATCAACAGCGGCTGGCGCCCAATCGCCCACAACGCAAAGGTGCCAGGCGCGGCCCCTGGTTCGCATCACATTCGCGCCGCCGCGATCGATCTCTCAGATACAAGCGAGGCCATCGACGGCTGGTGCCTGCGAAACCTCCACCATCTTGAACGCTTGGGCCTCTGGCTTGAGGCGCCCCAAGCGACACGCCGGTGGTGCCATCTCCAGATCGTGCCGCCGAGAAGCGGACGCCGCGTCTTCATTCCCTGAGCGCGGGTCGTGGCGGCTGCCGGTCCAACCGCGCAGCTTGGCCCAACGCATTGACCCGCAAGGGCCGGCCCGTTAACGGTTGCGCTTGCGAAGGAAGCGGGAGCCGATGGTGGGCGCGATCGATCATGACGATCTGGACGTGCTCGTCGAGATGCTCGAACACGAGCGGCGCAAGGTCGCCCACGTCCGCAACATCGTCACCGGCTTTTGCATTTTGACATTCGTTATCCTGGTCATCCTGGCCTGCGGCCTTGCGGTCCTGGTGCTCGACGATCCGGACAATGTCATGGGCGTGCACGCTTTCTGGGCCGTCTCGATCCTCGGGACAGCGGGTTCGCTCCTCGTGTTCGCCGGCGGCGCCTTCTTCAACAACCACCATTGTCTGCGTTCGATCGAGCGGGCGTTGTTCTGCGCCCGCCGCCAACGTCCAAAGCTCGTCATCAGCATGATCAAGCAGATCGAGTGTTCGGCGAAAAAAGATCGGCAGGCCTGGATTGATCTCGCGATGTCCGTCGCGAGCTGAGCACGCCTTGCGGGGGAATCGCTATGTCTCATGACGCCGACGATGCGCTTTTGGAGTTCGTCGCCAAGGAACAGCGGGACTTCCGACGCCTGCTGTTCGGCGGCCTGTTCGCGCTGATCCTCGTCGCCATCGCCTCGATCGCGACGTCCTTCTACCTGTGGCGCGCCTCGACGCAGATCACTGGGAAAATCGCGAGCTTCGAGTTCAACAGCCGGCGCGATCAGCAGGCGCAGGTCGACCGCATCAATCGGCTCCAGACCGAAGTGCGCGGCCTGCTCGGGGAATTCTGGAAGACGCAACGCGCCCAGAAGGCGAGCGCCGCCATCGATCCGGCCAGGGCGCTCGCCGCCGCCAACGCCGCCTTGTCCGTCGGACGCCTGCCGTTCCAGGACGAACTCCTGCTCGACGCGGCAAGCACGGCCAGCGACGTCATCGCCGTTTCCGCCGACGCGCCGACGCCGCCGGCCAATCCGGAAGCCGCCGCCCAAGCGATCCTCGACGTCGCGCCGCCGCAACAGGCGGCGCCGTCCGCTCCAACCGGCCTGACGCCCGAACAGCGCGCCTTGGTGATCGGGGCGAACGCCCTTCTGACGTGGCAACGCCTAGAAGAGACGATCCCGGATGGTGAATTCGGCGCGCCCCTGCCGAAGGCGCTGATCGACGCGAGACGTCAGTTCGACATTGCGCGCAAGGACCCTGCCCTCGCCGCTGCAGCCCGCACGGGGCTCGCATGGATCACGTTCCTCGACGTCCAGGCGCGCGGAAACTTCTCGCCCGAAGCCTGCGCCGTGCTGCTTGAGCAAACGGCGCCCCTGAAGAAGGCGTCGGAACCGGCCCTGCAGGTCCTCTATTGGAGCGCGCAGTGCCTGCGGAAATCAGGCCGCTACGCGGAATCGCTGTTCGACTACGTCGCCCTGGTGAATGCGCTGAACGCCATCGGCGCCCGCCAGGACGGCGACGGGGTGCGGCTCCTGGAAGTGAACGCCTATCATGGCCTCGGGACGCAATTGATCGCCACACGCGCGCGGCCCGACGATGCGATCGCCAAGGCTTTGACCATCGCCCGCGCCCGCTGCGGCGCGGCGGCGTCGGCCCCGCGCATGGCGACCGCAAGGGCCTGCCTCGACACCGCCGTTGCGCTGCGAAAGCGGCTTTCGCAGACCTCGAGCGAACAGGCCGGCACGCTCGAGAACAAGAATTTCGCCTACCTCGCAGAAAGCGATTTCACGGGCGCCTTGGATAACGCCAACGCCATCAGTGCGCTTGGCTCGCCGCTGGCCTGGAACGAATTGACCCGGGTGATCGCGGTCGAAAGCCTCGACGGCGGCGACCCGCAGGTTGTGCGCGACAGGAAACTCGTTCTTCGCGAGGCCCAGTCCAACTTGCGGTTCTTCGCGTATGGCGATTTCGCGGTCTGCGAACTGAAAGTCCTTATGGACGCGGAGCCGTATGGAAGGGCGCTCGCGGCGCTCAAGGCCGCTTTCCCCAAAGCGACGGCTCCGGAATGCCCCGCAACGACACCATCCGAAGGCGGCTGAACCCTGCTCTTTGGAGCGCGAGCGCGACCTAATCGCCCGAGCCCGGCGTTGCACTAGACGTTATGTCGCACGCCGCGCATCGCTGCGGAGATCGGAAAGCGCCTTGCAGGCTCCCGTCAGGTGCATTTCTCCCAGGTCAGTACCCCCAAGAGCCGAATTCCTGCTCGAACCGATGCGCGCGGTTGGAGAACTCAGTTTTATTCCGCATCCCCGGGAATAGCTTCGATCACGAACTCGTGATGACGCGACCGACGGTGCGGCGGCGGCGTCACGAGATCCGCGGCTGACTTCGATCGCCGCGCCGCTGCGGGTGCAATTGCTTTCCGCCGATCCGCGAACCGCGCGGATCCCCGGTCGCATCCCCGTCAGGTCCGCCTTTCACAGCAGCGCCAGAGCGCTGGACGCACGAGTGCGCCTTCGGCGCCGGGGGAACCGTCATGGCTAAGTTCAATCGCAGCGACCTCGATTTCATCCTTGATCAGATCAAGATGGCCGAAGCGAAGCAACCGCCGGTCGATCCGCACCTGGCGTTTGGATTGCGCAGTCTGCTCGGAACCAACAACAACGCCGTCCCTGGTCAATCGACCTTCGGCGCCGCCGACAAGACCTTTCCGCGCGTTACCGCGCCGATCTTCCAGACGGTCAGCGTCAATGTCGACGGGACGGTCTTCGATCCCCGTCCGGGCGTCGCCGGCGACGTCATGACCACGAGCTATGCATCGACCAGCGGCGCCGTCATCGACGCCCAACCGCGCGTGATCTCCAACCTGATCTCCGACCAGAGCGCCGCCAACCCGGCCGCTGTCGAGGCCGCGAACATTTTCACCGCCCAACTCGGCGACGGCTATACGATCCTGCCGACCAATCCGTCCTCCGACACCGGCAGCCTGTTCATCGGCAACATCACCCCAGACGCCGGTCTCTCCGCGCCGTTCAACACCTGGATGACGTTGTTCGGCCAGTTCTTCGACCACGGCCTCGATCTCGTGAACAAGGGCGGCTCCGGCACCGTGTTCGTCCCGCTCGCGCAAGATGATCCGCTGTTCAACAAGGGCGCAGACGGCATCGCCGGCACGGCCGACGACGGCCCGAACTTCATGGTCCTGACGCGCGCGACCAATGATCCCGGTCCGGATGGAAAGCTCGGCACCGCCGACGACATCCACAATGGCGCCAACGCGGTCACCCCGTTCGTCGACCAGAACCAGACCTATTCGTCGCATCCCTCGCATCAGGTGTTTCTGCGCGAGTACATCCTCGGATCAGACGGCCTTCTCCATTCGACCGGACGCCTCCTCAACCACGTCGCCGCAGGCGCCGACGGAACGATCGGCACGGCCGACGACGTCCATACCCAGGCGACGTGGGCCGACATCAAGGCCAATGCGCGCAAACTCGGCATCCTCCTGACCGACGCCGACGTCGGCAACGTTCCGCTGCTCGCGACCGACGATTACGGCAACTTCGTGCGCGGCGTTCGCGGCAATGTGCAGGTGGTGATGAAGACCGCCGGCGCCGACCGGATCCTCGGCACGGCCGACGATGGAACGATCCTCGTTGAAGCCAACCCGACCACGCCGATCAGCATCGTCAATGCCGCGCGCACCGGCCACGCGTTCCTGAACGACATCGCCCATAACGCCGACCCTACGGGCAAAACGGCCGACTCCGATGCGGCGGTCGGCCTCGCAAACGCCGACGGCTCCGCCACCACCGGCAAATACGACAACGAACTGCTCGATGCGCATTACGTCGCCGGCGACGGCCGCGTAAACGAGAACTTCGGCCTAACAGCCGTCCATGAAATCTTCCACAACGAGCACAATCGTCTCGTCGAACAAACGAAAGACGCGGTGCGCGCTGAACTGGCCAAGGGCGACACTTCGTTCGCGGTCGAGTGGGTGCTTCCGGGGGCGAACCTCGCCAATGGCATCCAGGACAACGAATGGAACGGCGAACGCCTGTTCCAGGCCGCAAAGTTCGGCACCGAGACGCAATACCAACACCTCGTGTTCGAGGAATTTGCCCGCAAAGTCGCGCCGACGATTCATTTGTTCGGCAACGTCGACATCAACCTCGATCCGGCGATCACGGCTGAATTTGCGCATGCCGTTTATCGCTTCGGCCACTCGATGCTCGACGAAAACCTGCCGCGCTACATGGTTCAGGGCAAATTCCTCGACGCCAACGGCGACCCGACCGACGTCAATACCGGGCTCGCCAATCCGCTGTCCGGGACGCCGCTCGTCCAGGGCGACTGGCTCAATTCAGCCGGCAAGGCGACAAACCTCAACACTGGAGTCGCCAATCCGCACGCGGGCGAATTCGTCCTCAATGACATGGGGCTGATCGAAGCCTTCCTCAATCCGCTCGAATATGCGCACCAAGGCGCAAACGCCGCCGGCGAAGTCGTGCTCGGTACGACGCGTCAGATCGGCAACGAGATCGACGAATTCGTCACCGGCGCGCTGCGCAACAATCTGCTCGGCCTGCCGCTCGACCTGGCGACTCTGAACATCGTGCGCGCCCGCGAAACCGGCGTCGCGCCACTGAACCTGGTGCGCGCGCAAGTCTATGCCGCTACGAACGACCAGACGTTGAAGCCGTACGACAATTGGGCGGAGTTCGGCGCATTCCTCAAGCACCCGGCGTCGCTGATCAATTTCATCGCCGCCTACGGCACGCACGTTTCGATCCAAACCGCGACGACGATCGCAGACAAGCGCACGGCCGCCGCCGCCCTCGTGGGAACCGGCCTCGATCCCGCCAACGCCGTAGCGACAGATGCGGGCCTGCGTGACGCCTATAACTTCCTTCACAGCCTCGGCGCCTACGCCAACGACAAGGTCAACCCGCTCGCGGTGCACGCCAATTGGTCGACCGGCTCGATCACCGGCCTGGATGCGGTCGACCTGTGGATCGGCGGCCTCGCGGAGAAGCAAAACCTGTTCGGCGGCCTGCTGGGCTCGACATTCAACTTCATCTTCGAGACCCAGCTCGCGAACCTCCAGGACGGCGATCGCCTCTATTATCTGCCGCGCATTGAAGGCACGCATTGGGGTTCGGAAATCGAAGGCAATTCTTTCGCCTCGATGATCGTTCTCAACACCAGCGCCAAACATCTTCCCGGAAGCATCTTCCTGACGCCGGAGTATTTCGTTGAGGCCTCGACGGTCACCAACGATCCCGCGACCTGGCTGCGCAACCCGGTCACCGGCGCCTTCCTCGTCAAGAAGCTTGCCGATGGCACTGTCCAGTTCATCGGCGACGACAACTTCCTCGGCAACACCATGGTGCTGGGCGGCACCGAGGGCAATGATCGCTTGCAGGCCGGTCACGCCGACGACGACACCGTGTGGGGCGACGGCGGCGACGACTGGATCGACGGCGGCAACGGCAACGACTTCCTGTTCGGCGGAACGGGCAACGACACCTTCGTCGACAGCGCCGGCGCCGACACAATTCACGGCCAAGACGGCAACGACACCGTCTTCGCGGGCATCGGCGACGACATCGTGTTCGGCGATGACGGCAACGATTTCCTGGACGGGGGCGCCGGCCTCGACGCGCTCGACGGCGGCCTGGGCAACGACATCCTGATCGGCGGCGAAGGCGATGACGCACTCGTCGGCGGTGAGGGCGACGATTGGATCGAAGGCGGCGCCGGCGGCGACCTTATCGTCGGCGACCAGGGCGCGCCGACCGGACAGGTGCCGCTCATCGCCGGCAACGACGTGCTGATTGGCGATGAGACCGGCGATCGGATGCAGGGTTTTTCGGGCGACGACATCATGCTCGGCGCCGGCGGCTTCGACAAATTCGAGGGCAGGCTGGGCTGGGACTGGGCGTCGTTCGAACGCGCGACGCGCGGCGTGTCGATCGACATGGAGCTCAAGATCCTGATCGGCAATCCGCTCGCGCCCGGCGGCGACGCGATCCGCGCCACCTTCATCGAAACGGAGGCCGCCAGCGGATCGGCGTTTGACGACTTCATCCAGGGCACGCAGCGCAGCATCGTCGATCCGCTGTTCAACGAGCTGACCAACGTCAAGCTGATCTTCGGCCTCGACACCTTCTTCCCGAAGGGCCCGGTGGCGTTCTCGGCCGGCAACATCCTGCTCGGCGGCGCCGGCAACGACACGATCGAAGGTCGCGGCGGCGCCGACATCATCGACGGCGACGCCTTTCTCCACGTCGAACTCACCAAGCGCGCGGCCGGCGGCGAGATCATTCGCGAGATCCGCTGGGACAACACGCCCGGCAATGTCGACACTGCCGTCTATACCGACGTGCAAGCCAACTACGCGATCGAAGGCCTGGGCGTCGACGTCGACGGCGACGGCTTCATCACCGTCAAGCACCTGCCGCCCCCAAACGCCGGCGTGAACGTTCTCTTCGGCATCGACGGCATCGACAAGATCCGCAACATCGAGCGCCTGCGGTTCGCGGACGGCACGATCAGCATCGATCACTCGCCGCGCGGCAACGCAGTCCCAGTGGGCCTGCCGATCATCGCCGGCGACACGATCCCGGCCACCGCGATCATCGACCCGGTCGTCGGCTCGGCCGTGGTCGCCAACGCGTCCGGCGTC
The DNA here is from genome assembly GCA_049317545.1 of Caulobacterales bacterium. Taxonomy (GTDB): domain Bacteria; phylum Pseudomonadota; class Alphaproteobacteria; order Caulobacterales; family Aquidulcibacteraceae; genus REEB506. Next base: position 22,757 of record JBMOIB010000033.1, read on the forward strand.
ACCGACGCCGACGGCATCGCAAGCCCGCTGCGCCTCCAATGGCAGTACCAGGACCCGGCCAAGGGCCTTTGGGTCGACATCGCCGGCGCCAATGCCGCGAGCTTCACGCCTACCCTTTTCCAGCGCGGGCAGGCCCTGCGCGTGGCGGTCTCCTACACCGACGGCAAAGGCCTCAAGGAGTATGTGACGTCGCTCCCGACGGCCGTGGTCGGCGCCCAGCCGGGCGTCAACACCGCGCCGGTCGTCGTGGTCCAGCAGGGCGTCGTCGGCATCGCGGACACGGCCACCAAGATCGACGCGCCGTTCGTGTACGACATCGCCATCACCTCGATGTTCGCCGACGCCCAGACCGCGCCGAACCAGCTCATCTATAAAGCCTTCCTCGCCGGCTCGACGCAGCCGCTCGACGGCTCGGCCGCGGCGAACGGCCTGCTGTTCACCGTGCTGCGCGACTCGACCGGCCTGGTGATCGGCGCAACCGTTTCCGGCAATGCGCCGCACACGGCAGGACCGATCGACATTCTCGTTTCCGCGACCGACACCGGCCCGGGCACAGCGCTGACGGTGACCGACACGTTCCGCATCAATGTGCAGGCGCTGAACACGGTCGCCGTAGGCGTCGGCGACGTCTACACCGCCACCGAGGATACGAAGCTCGTCATCGCTGCGCGCGCCGACGGCGTTCTCGGCAACGACATCGACTACAACGGCGATCCGCTCACCGCCGAACTGGTGACGACGACGCAGCACGGCGTGCTGGTCTTCAATTCCGCGGACGGAACGTTCACCTATACGCCGGACCCGGATTATTGGGGTCTCGGCCTGGAGACCGGCGGCGATTCCTTCACCTACCGCCCCAACGACGGCAAGGGCGACGGCAATCTCGTCACGGTGCAGATTGATATCGCACCGGTCAACGACGCGCCGGTCCCCTCGCCCGATCCTGAAACCGCCTCCGGCGACGAAGACTCGGTCATCAGCGGCGTGCTCGCCCTCGGTTCGGACGTCGACGGCGACGCCTACGACTACCTGCTGCTCGACGGCAGTGAACTCCACGGCGCGGTGACGATTGATCCGTTCACCGGCGCCTTCGACTTCACACCCGATGCGGACTTCGCCGGCGAGGCGAGCTTCCAATACGTGCTGCTCGACTTCCCGCTGGCGGGCGATCCGCTGACGAGCGCTCCCAAGACGGTCACCATCACCGTCAACCCGCTCAACGACGGCGAAGCGACGCTCTCGGTCGACGGCGCGGCTGTGATCGGCCAGACGCTGTCGGCGGTGCTCGACGCGGATCCGGACGGTGTGGGCGCGGCGACGCCGGCCTACCAATGGCTGCGCGATGGCGCCGTCATCACCGGCGCGACCAATGCCACCTTCCTCGTGCGCCCGAGTGACGTCGGCCATGAGATCTCAGTCGCCGCGAAGTACGTCGACGGCCAGGGCTTCAACGAGAGCGTCGCCAGCACGTCTGTGACGATCGGCGGAATCGCGCTGCGCGCCACCAACCTCTCCACAGCGACCACCTTGACGGCGGTCCCGGCGTTGCCCGGCGCGACGAACGTCACGTTCTCCTGGCAGACCTCGGCGAACGGCGGCGCCACCTGGACGACGGCCACGACCGGCGTCACCGGCGGCGGCACGATCTTCCAACCGCCGCTTGCGGCGCCGGCGGGCGTTCTGGTGCGTGCGGTTGCAACGTACACTGACACGGGCGGCGTCGTGCGCACCGCGCCTTCGGGCGACATCCTGGTGTTCAACGACGGCTCGGCCGGCGGAACAACCGCGCATGCCATCGTCACCGGCGCCGGAGACGACATCATCTTCGGCAACGCCGGGAACGACACGCTCACGGGCGGCGCAGGCATCGATCAGATCGGCGGCGGCGCAGGCGATGATACATTCATCGCCCAGCTCAATGACGGCGACGACCGCTACGACGGCGGCGCCGGTTCCGACACTCTGAACATGTCGACGGCGGCTCTCGCACTCAACGTCGATCTGGCGGCGGGAACATCGCTCAGCGCGGAATTCGGCGCCGATCAGGTCTCGGACATCGAGAACGTCGTCGGCGGCGCTGGCGACGACCTGATCACCGGCAATGCGTCTGTGAATGACCTTACTGGCGGCGCAGGAGCCGACACGCTCGACGGCGGCGTCGCGGGCCTCGACACCCTGCGCGGCGGTCTGGGCGACGACACCTACGTGATCTCCCACACCAGCATGACGGTCGTTGAGCTCGCCGGCGGGGGCGTCGATGTCGTGCGCTCATCGGTGTCGTATACGCTCGCCGCGAACGTCGAAAACCTCGTGCTCACCGGCGCCGCCGCGATCAACGGCACTGGCAACGCCGGGGACAACGTCATCACCGGCAATACGGCGGCCAACAATCTGACCGGCGGCCTGGGGAACGACAGGTTCGTCGCCTTCGTGGGCGATGGAACCGGCGACAGCTACAGCGGCGGAACCGGCGTCGATACGCTCGACATGTCGGCGATCACGGCGAACGCGGTTGTGAACCTCGCGGGAACGGGGGGAAGCGCGCAGAGCGCGGAAACCGGAACCGACTCGCTCTCGGCTGTCGAAAACGTGATCCTAGGCTCTGGCGCCGACCGGATCACGGCTGCGGACAACGTACAGAACACGATGACGGGCGGAGCAGGCGCCGACGCGTTCATCTTCCTCACCCGCACCTCGAGCGGCGCGACGGCTGCGACGCGTGACGTCATTCTCGACTTCGCGCGCGGATCCGACATTGTCGACATTTCCGTCATCGACGCCGACACGCGCGTCGCGGGCACGCAGGACTTCATCTTCGATGGCTTCGTTGCGGCCGGCGCAGTCGCCGCCGGTCACATCGGCTATCATTATGAGGGAACCGGCGCGAACGAGGTCACCGTGCTCGAAGCCAACGTCCGCACGCTCGCGGCTGGCGACGTCACGATCGACATGCAGATTGCGCTCGCCGGTCATTTGACCCTCACCGCGGCCCTGGCCGGCGGCGCAGCGGCGGACGTCATTCTCTGACCACGAATGCGCCGTTAGCGCATTCCGAAATGGACGGCCCCTGCTTCGCAGCGGGGGCCGTTCGCGTTCAGCCCTTCATCGCCTCGGCGAAGTCGATCAGGCCGACGCGCCCGTCTTCGTCGCCATAGGCGAGGAAGCGACCGTCGCTGGACCAGGTGAGCGCCGTCGTGCGCGCACCGTTTCCTTCATCGACCAGGATCGGCCTCCCCTGGCCTGTCAGCGCCATCAGCGCGACCTCGCCCGCGAGGCTTCCCGCCGCGACGATCGGCCGATCCGGGTGGCACGCGACCGCCGACGCCGGCGCGCCGAGATCGCCGACCACGAAGCCGCTCTGACCGATCGGGCCATTCTGCGTCCGGAACGGCCAGCATACGATCTCCGGCGCCCCCGAGGTCGCAAGCCAGTCGCCGGTCGCGTCGAACGACATCGAACGGATCTTGGCGGGATAGCCGGTCATCCGGAAATGTTGGCCGTCCTGAAGGCGCCAGCCGTGCAGCGCGTTTTCCTGCATGAAGGTCACGACGAAGCGCGCATCCTTCGACCAGGCGACGCCCAGATGCGCGCCGGTCCAGGTCAGCGTCTTGCGACGGCTCGCGGGGTTGGAAGCCCACGACAGCGTAACGCCGTTGTAGTGCGCGGCGGCGAAGCGCCGGCCATTCGGTTCGAACGCCACGGCTTCGACCGTAGCCGGATGATCGAAGCGGTGCGCGATCCCGCTTCCCTCGCGATGCAGCGCAACGTCCTTGCCGATCGCCGCCAGCGTCGCGCCGCCATGCGCAGCGACCGCCTGGATCCAGCGGCCCTTTTCCAGGATGAGCGTAGAGATCTCGCCCTCGGCCGTGACGCGGCGCATGGCGCCGTCGTCGCCGCCGGTGATCAGGCCCCCGCCTGGGTGGGCGGCGACGCACAAAATGGCGCCGTCATGCGCGCCCTCGCGGTCCCACAACGTCGACCCGTCCGGGGCGATTGCGCGCACAGTCCCGTCGCCGGTCGCCACGATCACCTGCGCGCCGGCCCAGGCGAAGCCCACGATCTCGGCGCCGAGATCGGCGCGCGCGCCGAGGCTTTCGATCAGCGGAGCCGGCGCATCGCCGTCCGAAGCGCTTAGCCGCGTCACGCCGCGCACGCCTTGAAGCCGGCCTCGAACAGTTCGCGATCGAGGTGACGCCCGATGAACACGAGGCGCGAGCGCCGCGGTTCGTCGGCGCGCCACGGCCGCTGCGGAGCCCCCTCGGCGATCATATGCACCGCCTGCACCACGAACCGATCGTCCGACCCGGCGATGGCGAGAATGCCTTTGGCCCGCAGGATGTCTTGTCCCTTCTGCGCCAGCACCTGGTTCCACCAGCGCGAGAACTTCTCTTCATCCAGCGCGCCGTCGATCATCAACGAGATCGAGCCGACCTCGTCATCGTGGATCGCGCTCTTTTCGCCGTCGTGGTGATGGTGATGGTGGTGGTCGTGATCATGATCGTGGTCGTGCTCATGGTCGCCGACGCAGAGGAAATGCGGATCACGCTCGAGCGCCTTCTCGAGATCGAACGCGCTCTGACCGAGGATCGCATCGAGCGGCACGTTGGAGCGCTCCGTGGCGATAATCCGTGCGAACGGGTTGAGGCGACGCAGCGTGCGCTCGACGGCGGCGCGTTCGTCCGGCGTGACCAGATCGAGCTTGTTGAGCACCAGCACGTCGGCGAACGCGACCTGCTCCTGCGCTTCCTTGGAATCCAGCAGACGCTGCGGCAGGTGCTTGGCGTCGACCACGGTGACGACGGCGTCCAGCGCGGTCTTGGCGCGCACGTCCTCGTCGACGAAGAAGGTCTGGGCCAC